>NZ_BDEL01000001.1:1571875-1894062 GCF_001685485.1 Formosa haliotis
ATAGGGTATTGAGAAAAAATGGCCTGCCCAAATTGCTGTTGTGCCCCTGCCAACTGGATATATTGATAATTATAAAATGAAAAATCGGCCCCTTTATTTTTTGGATGATATTCTTGAATACTCAATATATCGGGGTGTTGTTCTTCTACAAAGCGCGAAATATCGATACCAATATCTGGATTAGGAATCCAATTATAAATATTAAATAACCGGACGTTGTAACTCATTACCGATAGGTTTTCTTCGTCTTCTATTTGCGGCGATGACGTAAATTTGAATAAAGATCCTAAATAGAAATACCCGATACCTAAAACTAGCATAGACAAAATCATTTGCCGTTTTACCTTTAACAACCAATATAAGGCAAACAATGCATTGACTATAATGAGCACAGGCACGGTAAGGCTTAAAACCGATAGCGTAGCAAAGTTTTTAGGCGGAAAAAAAGGTAAAATATACGATAAGAGTAATAAGGTAGCGAGAACCGAATTGACGAAAAAGATTAATTTATCAATAACGTTAAGCTTCTTCATTCTTATTTTCCCGCTTTAAAAAGAAATTCCTTTTCTTCTTTAGTCAAACTATCATAGCCACTTTTACTTATTTTATCTAAAATAATATCTATGCGTTTTTGTTTTGTAAAGGCATCAAACTCTTCTTTATTATAACCGGCCATATCTTTTTTAGTACGTTTATGAACCGTTTTAAGTGGCGATTTTTTTGTTTTAGAAAACCATCCTGTAACGGTATCTACTAACGCTTCGAATCCCTTACCTATATCGTTCCCTTTTTTGTATTGTAAAGCATAAAACAGACCTAATAGAGCGCCTCCTATATGTGCTAAATTTCCACCGGAATTAGGGCCAAACAATCCTACAACATCTAGCGCAACTATGGCTGCACCAACAATCCATAATTTTACATTAAACATAAAAAACCGAAGATCCATTTGCGGCATATAGGCACACATAAACACTAAAAGTGCCCGCACAGCAGCCGAGGCACCCACCAATCGATTTCCTGTATAAAATACATTTGGCAACAACGAATAGCCTAAAACAAACATGGCCGCACCCGCAATAGCGCCTAAAAAATAAACATTGATGGCTAATTTTTTATTAAAAAGATTTAAAAACCATTGCGCAATAAAATATAACCACAGCATATTAAATAGCATGTGGATAAAATCGTAATGCACAAAAGCATAAGTAATAATAGACCAAGGTGCCAATAAAACTTCGGAAAACTGACTTGGTAATTCGAACCACAATAAACTAGAATGACTAGGTAAAGTAGAGGTTAATGCTTGCAATATAAACCCAACAAAAAAGACAACAACGTTAATGGCTATTATCTTTTCTAAAACATTTAAATGTGATAATTTTTGTTTTATATCTTGATTTAACGTGTTCATATATTAATCCCAACGGTTTTTGTTAAATTGTGTTTTTTTCCAATACCACATAATTAAAAATCCGGTTAATGCACCTCCAACATGAGCCACATAAGCGGTGTTACTCGGACTAAAAAAGGACTGACCGGTTAATGCAGAAATAAGATCTAAGGCAATAATTCCCGGTATAAAATATTTGGCTTTAATAGGAATTGGTAAAAAAATCATCATCAATTTAGACTCTGGATATAACATACCGAAAGCTACCAAAACCCCCATAATAGCTCCAGAGGCTCCTACCATAGTACCATTAAACACACTTACAAATTTCCCCAATTGCTCTCCATCTAATACCTGAGCCCAACGGGTATCGTACATGGCATAACCCGAACGTAAGGTTGATAAGGTTTCGGTTTGACTAAATCCTGCAGCATTTAATGCAGACATTCCCGAATGAAACTGGAAATAATAATACCCGAGCATTAACAGTGCTGCTCCTAAGCCCGAGGATATATAAAAAAACAAAAACTTTTTAGTTCCAAACTGTTGTTCTACCGGCGAACCAAACATCCAAAGGGCTAGCATATTAAATGCGATGTGCATAAAACCACCGTGCATAAACATATGCGTAAATATTTGCCAGGGCTGAAATGCTTCATTCTTAGGAAAATGCAAAGCAAACCAATCATAAAACAAAGTTCCGCCACCTACGACCATGGTCCCAATAAACATAATAACATTTATGATTATAAGGTGCTTAACTGTATCGGTAATTCTATTCATAAGATCTATATTGCTGTTAATTTACATAAATTTTTTATCTAATTCATCAACCGTCATGGTAATAAATGTAGGTCTGTTTGTTGGCGAAACATTAGGTTCTTTACAAGCAAACAAACTGTTCACTAAATGATCTTGTTCTATTTGCGTTAGAGACTGCCCAGATTTTATGGCCAAACTTTTTGCTAACGATTTTGCTAATAAATCGGCTGCGCTAAAATTAGCATCGGGAACTTCGTGTTCTACATCGCTAATTAACTGCTCTAATATAATACTTACTTCGCTTTCTGGCACATTAATTGGCAATCCAATAATTTCTACCATGTGGTCTTCAAAATTTTGAAACACAAACCCTGCGTGTTCTAAATCGCTTTTAAGCTGAAAAACGATATCGTGTTCTTGCTTAGACAACTGAATTTGTAAGGGAAATAATAACTGCTGACTGACCGTATCTTTTCCTGTAATAAACTTTAAAAAATCTTCGTATAACACACGCTGATGGGCTCGATGCTGATCGATAACCAACATCCCCGATTTAATGGTATTTAATATATATTTATTTTGAAGTTGATAGGTAGTTTGTTTAGGAGCCATCTGGACTTCATCGAACATAGATGCCGTACTTTCTACACTTTCAAATTGAATTTCGCTGAAATCTTGCTTCGATTTAGTGCCTTTCGATTCCATGCCTACATACAAACTTTCCCATCCTGCAGTAGAAGTTTCTTTGCGTCCAGAATAGGACGATGATCTAGAAGGTGCAGCAGCTTTCTCTGTATTAAACGGATTAAAAGATCTATCCACTTCTATGGTTGGCGTACTTGCCGATTTGTTTGAATAATCGTAAGGCGTATCGAGATTTGCATCTCTTTCAAAATCTAAAACTGGAGCAATATTAAATTGCCCTAAACTATGCTTAACAGAAGCTCTTAAAATGGCATATAAGGTATGTTCATCATCAAACTTAATTTCTGTTTTTGTAGGATGTATATTGATATCGATGGTTTGCGGATTCACTTCTAAATTTAAGAAATAACTCGCATGTGTTCCTTCCTTAATCAACCCCTCGAAAGCAGCGGTAATTGCATGGTTTAAATAGGCACTTTTTATAAACCTTTGATTTACAAAAAAGAATTGCTCGCCTCTAGATTTTTTAGCGTATTCCGGTTTTCCAACAAAACCAGATATTTTTAAAACATCGGTATCTTCGTTTACAGGAACTAACTTTTCGTTTGTTTTTGGTCCGAAAATATTAACAATTCGCTGTCTGTAATTACTTTGTGGCAAATTAAACATTTCTGAACCGTTGTGGTACATTACAAAGCTAATGCTTGGATGTGCTAAGGCCACACGCTGAAACTCATCGATAATATGGCGGATTTCTACAGTATTCGACTTTAAGAAATTACGGCGCGCCGGGATATTAAAAAACAAATGCTTAACAGCTATCGATGTACCTGTAGGCGTCACGACCACATCTTGACTCACAATCTCGCTCCCTTCAATAGTAATTGCCGTACCAACTTCGTCTTGTTCTTGTTTGGTTTTTAACTCTACATGAGCAATGGCCGCTATACTGGCTAAAGCTTCCCCGCGAAAACCTTTGGTATTAAGTTGAAATAAATCTTCGGCCGATCGGATTTTAGAGGTTGCATGACGTTCAAAACTTAAACGTGCATCGGTAACACTCATACCAATACCATCATCTATCACTTGTACTAAAGTTTTACCAGCATCTTTAACCAATAATTTTATAGTTGAAGACTTGGCGTCTATAGCATTTTCTAATAATTCTTTAACTACAGAAGCTGGCCGTTGTACTACCTCGCCCGCAGCAATTTGATTCGCTACGTGGTCTGGTAAAAGTTGAATAATATCTGCCATTTTTTATTTTGGAAGGAATATGGATAAATCGAATTCAATAATGAATAAGAATATAATAACAAGAATCGCAACAATAATTAAAATACGTCTATTTGCTGCTCGGTCTGGGGTTTCTTTTAATTCTTGAAAGGCATTTTTAAATTTAGACTTTATGCCCCCTGTTGGCCCAACGGTCTTTCTAAAATCGTCAAATTTATGTTTAATTTCATACGGACTCCCTTCGCCATCATTTTTAAAATGCCGAGGGGTATATGTAAATTTTTTATTTTTTCTGGTTTTAAAAATCCCCATGGTTCTTGCTACAATTCATAATTATTTAATACATACCATAAAATTACAACCAAAATTAAGATGACGATCCAACCCGTTAGCCGAATCCCTCTTTTACCTTGGTGTTTGCGTGTTTGTTTAAGCTCGTCCCATTTCGAAGACATTTCATTTCCAGACGCTTGGTCATTGTCTTGAAATTTAGGCTTATAATTAAACGCTTTATTCTTTCGTTGATTAAATAAACTCACTATTAAAAAACTAGTCTTTGTTATGCTTCAAATGTACTCAAAATTGAGAAGAAACTCGAATCCCAAATCTAAAAAATTGTTAATAAAACCAACCGAATTCTATGTTTTTAAACCTTTGTACTTAATTAAAACGTTCTTAAAATTCATAAAAAAACACCTCGATTGCAACGAAACACATTTTCAATAGTGACTGGAGTTGACCTGTATAAAATCAAAAAGCGTCCCGTTAAGGACGCTTTTATCGCTATCAATCAATACTAGATACTTACAACCTTTCGGTTTAAATATCACGTTTTATTACTTGAAGTAAGTCCGATTTTTGAACTACTCCAGATTGTCTCCATACTTGTTTTCCCGACTTATATAAAATTAAAGTGGGAACGCCTTTTACATGTAATTGCGACGCTAAGGCTTGGTTTTTATCGACATCTATTTTTAAAATTGAAACCGATTCCCCAAGTGCATCTTTTACTTCCTTTAATATCGGGCTCATCGCTTTACAAGGTCCACACCATGTCGCGAAAAAATCGACTAGCACAGGTTTATCTTGCTTTACAAGTTCTGAGAACTTACTCATATTAAATGCTTTATAAAATTAGCGACTGCAAAAGTACGACCTAAATACAGTTTATCAAATTAATTTGTTAAATTTTAACTTTTACCATTTTTTAATGTAGAAGGACACACAAAATCTGTTAACGGAATACCTGCTTCTCGAATGGCCTTCATCCCGCCTGCGACATCTATTAGATTGTGAAATCCGCGACTTTTTAAAATAGACGCTGCTATTACAGAACGATACCCTCCTGCGCAATGCACATAAAACGGAGCTTCTTTAGGTATTTCTGAAAGGTAATCATTTATAAATTCTAAAGAGGCATTTTTAGCATTTTCAATATGCTCTGATGCGTATTCTGAATCTTTTCGCACATCGAAAACATTAAGATTTTCTGTTTCTAAACGCGATTTAAAAGTCTCTGCTGAAATAGATGAAATAGTATCGTATTCTTTCCCTGCTGATTTCCAAGCTTCAAACCCGCCTTTAAGATAGCCTAAGGTATTATCGAAACCAACACGGGACAAGCGTATAACCGCTTCCTCTTCCATACCTGGGTCTGTAATTAATAAAATAGGTTGTTTTACATCTTTAATAAGAGCTCCTACCCATGGGGCAAATCCGCCTTGTAATCCGATAAAAATAGATCTAGGAATATGTCCTTTTATAAAATCGTCTTGATGTCGCACGTCTAAAACCAAAGCTTCAATACTATTCGCTACAGCTTCAAATTCATCTGCTGTTAACGCTTTAGTTCCTTTTTCAATAATGGTATCAATATTATCGTATCCTTCTTTATTCATTTTTACATTCAACGGAAAATATTGAGGAGGTGGAGCTAAACCATCGGTCACTTCTTTTATAAACTCAGATTTAGTCATATTCTCACGCAAGGCATAATTTACCTTTTTTTGATTGCCTAAGGTATCTACCGTTTCTTTCATCATGTTCTTTCCACAAGCAGAACCTGCACCATGACCTGGATACACAATAACATTATTCGCCAAAGGCATAATTTTTGTGCGTAAACTATCGTATAAATAGCCTGCCAAATCATCTTGGGTTACCTCGCCTTTCTGAGCTAGATCTGGGCGGCCAACATCGCCTAAAAACAAAGTATCTCCACTAAAAATAGCATAATCTTTAGCCGATTCGTCTTTAAGTAAATAGGTTGTACTCTCCATGGTATGCCCTGGAGTATGCAAGACTTTTATTACCACATCGCCCAACTTAAACTCTTGTCCATCTTCAGCAATTATAGCTTCAAATGCAGGATGTGCAGTAGGGCCAAACACAATAGGAGCACCTGTTAATTGAGATAGCGTAACATGCCCACTAACAAAATCTGCATGAAAATGCGTTTCAAAAATATATTTAATTTTAGCCCCCTCTTTTTCAGCTTTAGCGATATAGGGATCGACCTCGCGTAACGGATCGATAATAGCTACTTCACCTTTACTTTCTATATAATATGCGCCTTGCGCTAAACATCCTGTATATATTTGCTCTACTTTCATATCTCTATATATTTACAATTCAAATTTAATACTGTTTTAAATACTTTCTAGTAACTCAGGTTACATAATAAGTTCCTTAATTATAATAAAACACCCCATTACCAAAACAAACCAACCGAATCCTTTTTTAAGTTTTTCACCGGGAATATAATTAGATAGATAGCCCCCTAAATAAATCCCAATAACCGCTATGGACGTAAAACTTAATAAGAATACCCAATCGATATCTATGTTACCTATATCTCCTATAAACCCGATTAAAGAATTTACGGCAATAATAAATAAAGAAGTTCCGACAGCTTTTTTCATGGACAGGTTTCCTAAAATTATTAGCGCTGGAATAATTATAAATCCTCCTCCTGCTCCAACAATACCTGTAAAAAAGCCGATAACTATGGCTTGATTAAAAATTAAAAGATTACTTAATTTTTTATGAGTATGCTCTTCGTCTTCATCCTTTTTAGGCTTTAGCATGGTTACCGATGCAATCACCATCATCACGGCAAACATAACCATTATAAACATGTCTTTTGTGACAACAAAATTTCCTATTTCGAAAATAGATTCTGGAATAGCTGGAATTATAAATTTTCGGGTAATATAGACCATTGTAAAAGCCGGAATGGCAAATACGGCTGCAATTTTTAAATCGACTAAACCCTTTTTAAAATTGGTGTAGGTCCCAAAACTAGAAGCCACACCCACTACAAATAACGAATATGCGGTTGCTGTTACTGGGTTAAGCATAAGGAGATACACCAAAATTGGTACTGTTAAAATAGAGCCACCACCGCCTGTTAGTCCTAAAACTAAACCAACAATTAATGCCCCAACATACCCTATAATTTGTGAAATATCCATGCTTACTATTTCGACAAATGTACAGCTATGTTAACGGTCGTCAAGTAACCTAAGTTACATTCGAATTTAAATTACCGATTATGATGATCTAAATAGGAAAATTATAATCACGTTATAAATCTAACATATGAATTTGATTCCGAGAAAGTTTTAATCGGCCATCGTTTTCTAATTTTTTAAGTAGTCTAGAAATTACAACTCTCGAAGTATGAAGATCTTGTGCAATGTCTTGATGTGTGACCGAAATTATCTCATTATGGTTTACCATAGCCTTATCTTTGAGGTATTTTAAAAGACGTTCATCCATTTTTAGGAATGCAATGGTGTCAATAGATTCCAATAATTCTACCGTCCGTTCATGATAACTTTGAAGAATAAAATTTTGCCAGCTAGAATATTTCCCTAACCATTCTCCCATTTTTTCTACGGGCACCATTATTAAGGTTGTTGGTGTTTCTGCAATAGCCCGAATTTCACTCTTTCCATTACCCATACAACACGAGAAACTCATGGTACAAGTATCTCCTTGCTCTATAAAATAAAGGAGTAATTCATCGCCTTTATCATCTTCTCTAAGAATTTTTATTGCGCCGCTAATCAACAATGGCATATGGGTAATAGTTTGTCCAATATCCATAAGTGAAAAGCCTTCGGGAACTTCCTTAAAAAGTCCGCATTGGTTTATATCCTGAAGTAATTCATCTTCAAACAAATACCCGTAATGCTTTTTTAGTACTTCAATCATAACTTGATAAATAAGACTATAAATATACGGATTAACTCTCCATAAACGGAATTCAAATTAATAGGAATTCTGTTTTCGGACACTTAAAAATCGAAACTATTTGATTACTAAAGCCCTTAAAATTGTGTAAATATTTATTTTACTGAAAATTTAAATATCGTTTTAGAATGATAAGTTTCACCCGGATGTAAAACGGTAGAAGGGAAATCTGTCTGATTTGGGGAATCTGGATAATGCTGAGTTTCTAGGCATAACCCCGTTCTGCGGCCATAGGTTCCGCCTTGTTTTGAGGGTAAAGTATTATTTAAATAATTGGCGGTATACAATTGCACCCCTGGTTGGTCTGTAAAAACTTCTAAAAACCGACCATTGGATTGGTCGTAAACAGTGGCTGCCAAACGTACCCCTTGCTCTGGATTATTAATAACAAAACTATGGTCGTAACCCGCTCCATGTTTAATTTGGATATCGTTGGCTTCAATATCTTTCCCGACTAATTTAGGTGACCTAAAATCGAAAGGTGTGCCTTGTACCGGTGCCAATTCTCCTAGCGGAATAGCATCTTCGTTAACAGGTACGTAACGATCCGCATTAATCATTAATTCGGATTCTAAAACTTGTTTTGTAAAATCTCCGGAAATATTAAAATAACTATGTTGTGTTAAATTTACCACAGTCGTTTTATCTGTTTCTGCTTCGTAAGTCACCTCTAAAGCATTATTTGCTGTTAAGGTGTAAAGTACTGTTGTATTTAAATTTCCAGGGTATCCTTCTTCCATATCTGGACTTAAATAATTGAGTTTTAAAGCTACAGAATCATCATTCTCAATTGGCTCTGCCTTCCAAATTACACTATCAAAACCAACAGTACCTCCATGGAGATGGTTTGGTCCGTTATTGATGGCTACATTATAGGTCTTGCCTTCCAAAGAAAATGTTCCGTTTGCAATCCTATTCCCATAACGTCCTATAATCGCCCCAAAATATGTTGGATTGCTTAAATATGGCTCTAGAGTATCAAATCCCAGTACTACATCTTCAAAAATGTTATCTTTATTTGCTACTTTTAATGTGGTAATGATTCCTCCTAAGGTAATCACTTGCACTTCCATGCCGTTCGTATTTTTAAGGGTATAAAGATCTACCTGCTGTCCGTCTGGACTTGTACCAAATTTAGATTTTGTAATTGATGCCTTATTCATTTTCAGAGATTCTAGATTCGTAATCACATTTTAAAAGTAAATTATACTTTTATTATAAATTCCCATAAAAGTATAAAAAACTTAAATAAATAAGTCTTGTTTTTTGTTAGAATTAACGTCTATTAAAAAATAAATTCTAAAGCATCATTTCATAGTTATAAACCTAAGAACATGTAAAAACACTTGAGTGTCCCCTACTTCAAATCTAATTCTTGTTGTTTCTACAGCACTTCTAGAAAGGATAATATGCATTTACCAAATGTTCTTCTAAAGAAGTAAAATAACATCTACTATCAATTATTTCTACCTACCCCCAATCCCAACGTTTGATTTAGTTAACACATATCAACATCATCTTAGAAAATTAAAAAGAGGCTATCTAAAAGATATTTTAATAATGGATAACACAGTTAAATGTGAAATATCTAAATTTAAAATACGTTTAGGATAGCCCCTTAAATTTATTCCCGAATAATTCCGGAAATATTAAACCTTATAAAAAAATTTTATTTATCGTTAATAATAGTTAATTCATCAACAATATGTTTAGCATTAGAATATTTATCGATTAGCCATAACACATATCTAATATCAACATTAATGGTTCGTTGTAAATCTTTATCGAATATTACATCTCCCGCCATAGCTTCAATATTACCGTCGAAGGCTAAACCAATTAATTCACCTTTTCCATTAATAACAGGAGAACCAGAGTTACCTCCAGTAATATCGTTATCTGTTAAGAAGTTAACCGGTAATTGCCCGTATTCATTGGCATAACGACCATAATCTTTAGTTTCGTACATATCAAGCATACGCTGATCTAAATCGAATTCGCTATCGTTAGGTACATACTTATTAATCATCCCCTCTAAAGTGGTATAATTATTAATATTAGCATCGTTTCTAGCATCTTTTGGCAATGCTCTCACCTTTCCGTAAGTTAAACGTAAAGTAGAATTGGCATCTGGATATTGAATTTTAGATAATCCTGATTCTCTTAAACCTTGTACTAATAAACGATAAGATGCTTGGTAATCGTTTTCTGGTTTAACTAAATTATCAGGCATTTCACGATATTTAGTTAATAACTGAGACGATAAAATATATAAAGGATCTTTATGTAAAGCTTCTACATCTGGGTTTTTAATAAAAGCTTCTACCTGTTCTTTCGATGTAAAAATACTTTTATCAAAACTGTCATTTACATAAGACGTAAAATCGTTATTATTCTTTTTCCCTATTTCTGAAACAATACTAGGAATAGGATAGTTGGATTTAGAAGCATATAAACCTAATTGCTTAGCTAGCATCTCTTTTTCTAAGGGTAGATAGAAGTCTTTATAAGAGGCATCGATAGAAGCTTCTAATTTTGGTAAAACTTCGGCCTTCTTCGCTTCATTTTGAGTCGCATAATACTCTAAACTCTGACCTAAACTAAAAGGTAAGGTTGAAAATTTACTAGTACGCAATAAGCTCACTAAATAATTACTTTGTTTAGATTTCTCGTTTGTTAAATCGTAGTAGGCATTAATATTTGAGATAACATCGCCGTACTTGGCTTTATTTTGTTTTTTGTTAGCCCATTTATTGAATTTCTTTTCGGTTTTGCGTTTTGTCTTTACCGTTTTATGAGCGGTCAAGGCATCAATCATTCCCTGACGGTTTTTCCAATAATTGGCAACACCAGCATATTTTGAAGCATACATAAGGTTTACGTCCTCACTTTGATCCATATACTTCTTCATAACATCCATACCTAACTTAGAACCTTCTACCCAAGCAGGATAAGAATAGTTTATATTTTGCTCGACTCCAGAAGCTGGCATCCAACGATTTGTACGTCCAGGATACCCTAATATCATAGCAAAATCGTCCTCATGAACACCATCTATATTTACAGGTAAATGATATTTAGATTGTAATGGGACATTATTTTTTGAATACTCTGCAGGTTCTCCATTTTTATTAGCATATACACGAAATAACGAAAAATCACCCGTATGTCTTGGCCATTCCCAATTGTCTGTATCTCCACCATATTTCCCAACGTTTTCTGGAGGTGTTCCGACTAATCTTACATCGTTATAATCTTCGTAAACGAAATAGTAATACTCGTTACCCTGGTAAAACGAACGAACAGAAACGGTATATTTACCACCTTCATTATTCTCAGCTTCAATTTTAGCAATTTCTTTATTGATAATGGCCTCACGTTCCTTCTCGCTCATAGTATCATTTACTAATGATAAAATACGTTTAGAAACATCGTCCATTCTTACAAAGAACCTTACATATAAACTTTCTGGCTTCATTTCATCGGCTAAAGAATCCGCCCAGAAACCATTTTTAAGGTGGTTTTGTTCTGCAGTAGAAAGTTCTGCAATCGCATTATAACCACAGTGATGATTGGTTAATACCAAACCACTATCAGAAATAATACTAGCCGTACAACCTCCGTTAAATTGTACAATGGCATCCTTTAAACTCTGATTGTTGATACTATAAATTTCATCAGGGGTTAATTGTAAACCCATTTTTTGCATATCGCGATAATTTAATCGCTCTATATGCATTAAAAACCACATCCCCTCATTAGCCAATGCCGAAGGCAAGGACAAAATAAAGGCCATGATTAAAAGACATAATTTCTTCATTTTTAGCTTATTTATTAAATAAAGCACAAAAATAGGGAAATTTTACATGAAATTTTAGTGATAAATCACTTATAAGCGAATAATGATAATCATAATGAAAAATGTAATTTTTTAAGAATTCTTATAAAAAGAAGGAAGATAATATGATGAATATGTAGGCAAATAATTAAATTTTCAAAAGTCCCATTATTCATAGGAAAAAGAAGATAATTATAAACCAAAAAAAAATCCTCAACAAAACTAATTGTTGAGGATTTCTAAAAAAGGCAACGACCTACTCTCCCACAAATGCAGTACCATCGGCGCTAATGGGCTTAACTTCTCTGTTCGGAATGGTAAGAGGTGAGCCCCATCGCTATAATCACCTTAAATTGTTGGTTGTTGGTTTGTAGTTTTTGGTTGTTGGAGCTTTTTCCAACTAATAACCATGAACTAACAACTAGCAACCGCGCTTCTTAGCGCAAATATTTTAACATATTGAAAAATACCCGAAGGTTATATACATATAAATCCTAATAATAAATCTTGTACTCTTTTAAAAAACAGGCGTACAATAAGCCTATGGGTTATTAGTACTACTCGGCTATGACATTACTGCCTTTACACCTATAGCCTATCAACGTGGTCATCTCCCACGACCCTTTAAAGAAATCTCATCTTGTGGTGGGTTTCGCGCTTATATGCTTTCAGCGCTTATCCCTTCCCAACGTAGCTACTCTGCAATGCTCCTGGCGGAACAACAGATACACCAGAGGTTGGTCCAACTCGGTCCTCTCGTACTAGAGTCAGATCCACTCAAATTTCTAACGCCCACAGTAGATAGAGACCGAACTGTCTCACGACGTTCTGAACCCAGCTCGCGTGCCACTTTAATGGGCGAACAGCCCAACCCTTGGGACCTTCTCCAGCCCCAGGATGTGACGAGCCGACATCGAGGTGCCAAACCCCCCCGTCGATATGAGCTCTTGGGGGAGATCAGCCTGTTATCCCCGGCGTACCTTTTATCCTTTGAGCGATGGCCCTTCCATGCGGAACCACCGGATCACTATGCTCTACTTTCGTACCTGATCGACTTGTAGGTCTCTCAGTCAAGCTCCCTTATGCCATTGCACTCTACGCACGGTTACCAAGCGTGCTGAGGGAACCTTTAGAAGCCTCCGTTACTCTTTTGGAGGCGACCACCCCAGTCAAACTACCCACCAAGCACTGTCCCTTCAATGAAGGTTAGACTCTAGATAAGCAAAGGGTGGTATTTCAACAATGACTCCACAACACCTGGCGATGCCGCTTCAAAGTCTCCCACCTATCCTACACATTACTTATCCAAAACCAATACTAAGCTATAGTAAAGGTGCACGGGGTCTTTTCGTCCCACTGCGGGTAATCGGCATCTTCACCGATACTACAATTTCACCGAGCTCATGGTTGAGACAGTGTCCAGATCGTTGCACCATTCGTGCAGGTCGGAACTTACCCGACAAGGAATTTCGCTACCTTAGGACCGTTATAGTTACGGCCGCCGTTTACTGGGGCTTCATTTTAGACCTTCGCATTACTGCTAAGCCCACCACTTAACCTTCCAGCACCGGGCAGGTGTCAGGCCATATACGTCATTTTTCAATTTAGCATAGCCCTGTGTTTTTGATAAACAGTCGCCTGGACCTTTTCACTGCGGCCCATCCGAAGATGGGCGACCCTTCTCCCGAAGTTACGGGTCTATTTTGCCTAGTTCCTTAACCATGAATCTCTCGAGCTCCTTAGAATTCTCATCCCAACTACCTGTGTCGGTTTAGGGTACGGGCTGCTTCTTTTGCTTTTCTTGGAAGTCGCTACTCTGGATTATCACCTTGACCGTAGTCTCAGTGTACTATCGCCGTGTTACCACTGGCTTCAACGAACTATTCCGTCAGTTCGCACCAAATTTACGCCTCCGTCACTTTTAGTAAGAGCAGGTACAGGAATATTAACCTGTTGTCCATCCACTACCCCTTTCGGGTTCGCGTTAGGTCCCGACTAACCCTCAGCTGATTAGCATAGCTGAGGAAACCTTAGTCTTTCGGAGTGCGGGTTTCTCGCCCGCATTATCGTTACTTATGCCTACATTTTCTTTTCTATACGTTCCAGCATGACTCGCATCACACCTTCAACACCTATAGAATGCTCCCCTACCACTTATAACTTTTGTTATAAATCCATAGCTTCGGTAATATGTTTATGCCCGATTATTATCCATGCCGAACCGCTCGACTAGTGAGCTGTTACGCACTCTTTAAATGAATGGCTGCTTCCAAGCCAACATCCTAGCTGTCTGAGCAGTTCAACCGCGTTTTTTCAACTTAACATATATTTGGGGACCTTAGCTGATGGTCTGGGTTCTTTCCCTCTCGGACATGGACCTTAGCACCCATGCCCTCACTGCTGATCAACATTTTATAGCATTCGGAGTTTGTCAGGAATTGGTAGGCGGTGAAGCCCCCGCATCCAATCAGTAGCTCTACCTCTATAAAACTATAAATCAACGCTGCACCTAAATGCATTTCGGGGAGTACGAGCTATTTCCGAGTTTGATTGGCCTTTCACCCCTACCCACAGGTCATCCGAAGACTTTTCAACGTCAACCGGTTCGGTCCTCCACTGTATGTTACTACAGCTTCAACCTGCCCATGGGTAGATCACACGGTTTCGCGTCTACCACTACTAACTAAAACGCCCTATTCAGACTCGCTTTCGCTACGGATCCGGACCTGAAGCCCTTAACCTTGCTAGCAACGGTAACTCGTAGGCTCATTATGCAAAAGGCACGCCGTCACACGTAAACGTGCTCCGACCGCTTGTAAGCGTATGGTTTCAGGATCTTTTTCACTCCCTTATTCAGGGTTCTTTTCACCTTTCCCTCACGGTACTAGTTCACTATCGGTCTCTCAGGAGTATTTAGCCTTAACGGATGGTCCCGCCAAATTCACACAGGGTTTCACGTGCCCCGCACTACTCAGGATACCACTATCTAATTGTTCTTTACCTATACGGGACTATCACCCTCTTTGGTTCCTCTTTCCAAAGGATTCTAATTCATTACACTTCGAATAACGTGGTCCTACAACCCCAATGTTGCCGTAACAACACTGGTTTGGGCTAATCCGCGTTCGCTCGCCACTACTTACGGAATCACTTTTGTTTTCTTCTCCTCCGGGTACTTAGATGTTTCAGTTCTCCGGGTTCGCCTCCTTACGGATACTATATCTTCAATATAGTGGGTTGCCCCATTCGGATATCTGCGGATCATATTGTATGTGCCAATCCCCGCAGCTTTTCGCAGCTTATCACGTCCTTCATCGCCTCTGAGAGCCTAGGCATTCCCCATACGCCCTTATTTAGCTTATTGTACTTTTTGCTTTTTTAATGAGTTTGTTATTAGTTAAAAGCTCGTAAACTTTAACTAACAACGAATTATTATTGTTTAAAATATATCTTATATAGTATGTGCAATACTACATAAGCTAATATCTTAATTATTTTTATGTATCTTTTTCAATATGTCAATGAACGTGTGGCGAATCGCCACTGATAAATTATTATCAGCAGACAACTTTTGCCGTTGTGGAGAATATCGGAGTCGAACCGATGACCTCCTGCGTGCAAGGCAGGCGCTCTAGCCAGCTGAGCTAATCCCCCAATTACTAGTCGTTAGTAATTAGTAGTTAGTAGTTAGTACTGTTAACTACTACTCTAGCTTCTAGAATTTCCTTTTTTATTATATTAGTAGTCTCAGGCAGACTCGAACTGCCGACCTCTACATTATCAGTGTAGCGCTCTAACCAGCTGAGCTATGAGACTCTACTATAATAGATCATTTAAATTAACAGCTTGAGAATAAAGCATCTCTTTTCCTTGTTACTATCTTACTCCAATAGTCGTCTTTCTCTAGAAAGGAGGTGTTCCAGCCGCACCTTCCGGTACGGCTACCTTGTTACGACTTAGCCCTAGTTATCGACTTTACCCTAGGCCGCTCCTTGCGGTGACGGACTTCAGGCACTTCCAACTTCCATGGCTTGACGGGCGGTGTGTACAAGGCCCGGGAACGTATTCACCGCATCATGGCTGATATGCGATTACTAGCGATTCCAGCTTCACGGAGTCGAGTTGCAGACTCCGATCCGAACTGTGATAGGGTTTATAGATTCGCTCCACCTCGCGGTGTGGCTGCTCTCTGTCCCTACCATTGTAGCACGTGTGTAGCCCAGGACGTAAGGGCCGTGATGATTTGACGTCATCCCCACCTTCCTCACAGTTTGCACTGGCAGTCTTGTTAGAGTTCCCGACATCACTCGCTGGCAACTAACAACAGGGGTTGCGCTCGTTATAGGACTTAACCTGACACCTCACGGCACGAGCTGACGACAACCATGCAGCACCTTGTAAATTGTCCGAAGAAAAGTCTATCTCTAAACCTGTCAATCTACATTTAAGCCCTGGTAAGGTTCCTCGCGTATCATCGAATTAAACCACATGCTCCACCGCTTGTGCGGGCCCCCGTCAATTCCTTTGAGTTTCATTCTTGCGAACGTACTCCCCAGGTGGGTTACTTATCACTTTCGCTTAGCCACTCAATCCGAAGATCGAACAGCTAGTAACCATCGTTTACGGCGTGGACTACCAGGGTATCTAATCCTGTTCGCTACCCACGCTTTCGTCCATCAGTGTCAGTGTATTATTAGTAATCTGCCTTCGCAATTGGTATTCTATGTAATATCTATGCATTTCACCGCTACACTACATATTCTAACTACTTCATAATAACTCAAGACAACCAGTATCAAAGGCAATTTTACAGTTGAGCTGCAAGATTTCACCTCTGACTTAATTGTCCACCTACGGACCCTTTAAACCCAATGATTCCGGATAACGCTTGGATCCTCCGTATTACCGCGGCTGCTGGCACGGAGTTAGCCGATCCTTATTCTTACAGTACCGTCAAGCTCCCTCACGAGGGAGTGTTTCTTCCTGTATAAAAGCAGTTTACAACCCATAGGGCAGTCTTCCTGCACGCGGCATGGCTGGATCAGGCTCTCGCCCATTGTCCAATATTCCTCACTGCTGCCTCCCGTAGGAGTCTGGTCCGTGTCTCAGTACCAGTGTGGGGGATCTCCCTCTCAGGACCCCTATCTATCGCAGTCTTGGTAAGCCGTTACCTTACCAACTAACTAATAGAACGCATGCTCATCTTTTACCGATAAATCTTTAATATAAAAATGATGCCATTTCTATATACTATGAGGTATTAATCTTCATTTCTAAAGGCTATCCCTCTGTAAAAGGTAGATTGCATACGCGTTACGCACCCGTGCGCCGGTCGTCATCTGTGCAAGCACAATGTTACCCCTCGACTTGCATGTGTTAGGCCTGCCGCTAGCGTTCATCCTGAGCCAGGATCAAACTCTTCATCGTTAAATTTTTAAGTGTTTCCACTTGTACTTTTAACAACTAATGGAATTAAATTTTGGTACTCAAAATGGTTTATTCTCTTTTTGTGATACTAACCGTTTCCAGTTAATATCTACGCTGTCAATTCAATATGTTAATGAACTTATTTCTCTTCTTTTCTTAACGCGTTTCCTTGTTAAGCGGGTGCAAATATAAAACCCTTTTTTATTCCTTGCAATGTTTTTTTGAAGTTTTTTTTAGATTGTTTTTGCAAACTTTCTAATCTCTATAAAACACTACTCAAAGAACTTCTCTTGTCTAAAAACGTTGCCGTTTTTAGCGGCTGCAAACTTACAACCTTTTTTGTTCCTACAAAGCTTTTTCTAATCTTTTTTAAAACTTATTTTAAATCCGATTTTTTAACCTGTTAATGAACATTTGCTTACTCTTCTATCATACCCTCTCGCCGTAAGCGGGTGCAAATATACAACCTTTCCTTTTTATAAAACTAACTTTTATGAGGTTTTTTTTGATTTGTTTTTAATATGCAGGTTTGCAGAGTATTGAAAGCGCAAATTAATTTTATGTGATTACTATTTCATTCCAATTACAGCTATAAATTACCTAAATATACTTTACCCTGTTTTACTTCTAAGCCTATTCTCTGTCTATAATATTAGATATAGAGATAACTATATATATAATGGACTTAACTATTTACTTAAATACAATAAAGTAATCAACCAGCATTCTGCAACGCAGCTTCATTATTATATAAGTACTCTTTAACCTTACAGCTGGAAACTAATCAATAAAATACTTTCAACTATTTAAAGGTATAAGAAATTCCGTTTAATAATTGAAACTGAGTTGTTGGTATGCCCTCGACCGGTCTCGTATCGAACTGTAGGATGTAACTTATATTCAATTGTAAATTCTTAATAATTTCAACAGAAAAGGTATTATAAGTATTTAACCTGTAATCATTCAATTCATTAACGACTGGCTGATAAAATGTTGTTGTTTTAAAAGATAGTATAGACAGGAAGTGATAATCGAAAGTGAGATACCCACTAAATCGGACGTCATTATGATATCGAGGCGTAATATCTCCGCGTTCCTTTTCGTATTCGTACATTAATAAGGTACCTAAAAACAATTTTTTCTTTGGCTTATCTACCAACCTAAATCGCGGACCAGCCCCTACTAAATGTCTTTCATCAATATTAGAAATCGCATCTGAATGCGCCTGAATAAAAGCTTCTAGAATTAAAACTGGACCTGTTTCATAATTATACCTTAAATGAAAAGTACCTTTATTAATAATGTCCTCCTCATCTATCGTCTTAAAATCTACATTCCCAATTAATAAGTATAAATGTTTCTTATTTTGATATTGCGCAAACAAACTTGTGTTTAGCGTAAATATATTCCGGGTGTTTTTAATGAAATTAATATTCAACTCTGCTCCTCCAGAAAATCCTGTGGTATCAGAATCTACTCTAAGATTTTCAACATTCAATATTTGTGCCGACAAGGAAGTGTTTATTATAAAAAAAAGTAGTAATAAGTTTAATTTCATTTAAATATTTAAAAAAGTGATTTTATATAGGAGTAGCATGTACTAAGCAACTATATGCTTTTAATATACGGGAGGCAAATATAGTAAAAAAGCTGTTTTACTTTAATCGCTTAAAACAGCTAAATTTTGTTAAAGCTTACTAGGCTTATTACTATTCCATAGTGAATAAAACAATTCATCTTAATATTTACAAAGCATTGAACTTAAAACTAAACTCCATTTAAACCACAAACAGCTCACAGACAAAACTTTAATGACTTAAAAACGAAGTTGCGTTAAATAATAATTAAGTGTATTGTATTAACAAGTTTATACTCTTATCTTTGCAAATTCAATTTTAATATATAATATGATACAGATCACATTACCGGATGGTAGTATAAAATCGTTTGAGCAAAATACGACTCCTATGGATGTCGCTAAAAGTATTAGTGAAGGTTTAGCAAGAAATGTAATTTCTGCAAGTTTTAATGGTAAAACTGTAGAAACCGTTACACCTTTAACCACCGATGGATCTTTAGTATTATATACATGGAATAACAACGAAGGAAAAACTGCCTTTTGGCATTCTTCTGCTCACGTTCTTGCACAAGCGCTAGAAGAATTATATCCTGGTGCAAAACTTACTATTGGACCAGCAATTGACAATGGGTTTTATTACGATGTAGATTTTGGAGATCATGTCGTGTCTGATAAAGATTTTAAAACCATAGAAAATAAGATGCTAGAAATTGCTCGTGGAAAACACACGTTTAACATGAGATCTATTTCTAAAGCCGAAGCTCTAGAAACTTATAAAGATAATGAGTACAAAACGGAACTAATTGAAAATTTAGAAGACGGTACCATTACATTTTGCGACCACTCTACGTTTACCGATTTATGCCGCGGCGGACATATTCCGAATACAGGAATTATAAAAGCTGTAAAAATATTATCGGTAGCTGGGGCATATTGGAGAGGAGACGAAAACAATAAGCAATTAACTCGTGTTTACGGAACCTCGTTCCCTAAGCAAAAAGAGCTTACAGAATATCTTGAACTTTTAGAAGAAGCAAAAAAGCGTGACCACAGAAAATTAGGTAAAGAATTAGAGTTGTTCACCTTTTCGTCTAAAGTTGGCCAAGGATTACCTTTATGGTTACCAAAAGGGGCTGCACTTAGAGAACGTCTTGAAAACTTCTTAAAGAAAGCACAAAAGAAAGCGGGTTACGAAATGGTAGTAACACCACATATTGGTCAGAAAGAATTATACGTAACGTCTGGACATTATGCTAAATATGGAGAAGATAGTTTTCAACCTATCCTAACTCCAAAAGAAGGCGAGGAGTTTTTATTAAAGCCAATGAACTGTCCACATCACTGCGAAATTTATAACAGTGCACAATGGTCTTATAAAGATTTACCTAAACGTTTCGCAGAATTTGGTACAGTATACCGCTACGAACAAAGTGGAGAACTTCACGGTTTAACACGTGTTAGAGGGTTTACTCAAGATGATGCACATATTTTTTGTACTCCAGATCAATTAGATGCTGAATTTAAAAATGTAATAGATTTAGTTCTTTATGTATTTGGATCTTTAGGTTTCGAAAATTTTACAGCCCAAGTATCTGTAAGAGATTTAGATAATCCCGACAAATATATAGGTAGCGTAGAAAATTGGGAGAAAGCAGAACAAGCCATTATAAATGCCGCGACAGATAAAGGTCTAGATTTTGTAGTGGAATCTGGAGAAGCTGCTTTTTATGGTCCGAAGTTAGATTTCATGGTGAAAGATGCTTTAGGCAGACAATGGCAATTAGGTACCATACAAGTAGATTACAACTTACCTGAGCGTTTTGAATTGACGTATAAAGGTAGTGATAATGAATCGCATCGTCCAGTAATGATTCACCGTGCTCCTTTTGGAAGTATGGAACGATTTATAGCTATTTTATTAGAACATACCGGAGGTAATTTCCCACTTTGGCTAATGCCAGATCAAGTTATTATTTTATCTATTAGTGAGAAATATGAAAAATACGCCGAAAAAGTTTTAAATTTGCTAGAAAATCACGAAATTCGCGCCCTCGTAGATCATAGAAATGAGACGATTGGTAAGAAGATAAGGGAAGCAGAAATGAAGAAAATCCCTTATATGATTATCGTGGGAGAGAACGAGGAGCAAGAAAATAAAATATCTGTGCGTCAACACGGTGGAGAGGATTTAGGTAGTATTACCGTTGAAGCCTTCGCCGAAATTGTAGAAACAGAAACGAATAAAACATTAAAACAATTTTAAATAAGTTTAACTAAAATTTTACAGCCATAGCAATACGTAGAAAAAAACAAGCCCCAAGAAGGGTTGAAAAAGAAGATCAGCACAGAATTAACTCCAAGATTAGAGTTGAAGAAGTTAGATTAGTAGGAGACAATATTGAAGTTGGTGTCTATCCAATTAAACAAGCCTTAGCCTTTGCCGAAGAACAAGAACTAGACCTTGTCGAGATATCGCCAAAAGCAGTACCTCCTGTTTGTAAGATTATGGATTATAAAAAGTTTCTTTACGAACAAAAGAAACGTGATAAAGCTTTAAAATCCAAGGCTACTAAAGTTATAGTTAAAGAAATTCGTTTTGGACCTCAAACCGATGACCACGATTATGAATTTAAAAAGAAACATGCCGAAAAGTTCTTACAAGAAGGAGCAAAATTAAAAGCATTTGTATTCTTTAAAGGACGTTCTATTGTATTTAAAGAACAAGGTCAGATTTTATTGTTGCGTTTAGCACAAGATCTTGAAGAGTACGGAAAAGTAGAACAAATGCCAAGATTGGAAGGTAAACGTATGACTATGTTTATTGCTCCAAAGAAATCAAAATAAACCCTGAAAAAATCAGGTTTAAAATAATAAGCGAAATAATTAAAAACTAGGAGAACAAGATGCCTAAAATGAAAACAAAATCTAGTGCCAAAAAACGTTTTAAGTTAACAGGTACTGGTAAGATTAAAAGAAAGCACGCTTTTAAGAGTCACATCTTAACAAAGAAGTCTAAAAAGCGTAAGCTAGCGTTGACACACAGTGGATTAGTTCACGATAACGATGTTAACAGCATTAAAGAACAATTACGTTTAAAATAATAAACGGATTCGTTCTGGTTACAATTATTTAATAACCCTGGAGTTAGGCCAAAATTAAAAGTATCAATTATAGTTGATCGCCTACTACAAAAACACATTTAAGAAATGCCAAGATCAGTAAACTCAGTAGCAAAAAGAGCCAGAAGAAAAAAGGTTCTTAAGCAAGCAAAAGGTTACTTCGGACGTCGTAAAAACGTTTGGACAGTAGCAAAAAATGCGGTTGATAAAGCTATGCTTTATTCATACAGAGACCGTAGAAATAAAAAGAGAACATTCCGTGCCCTTTGGATCACGCGTATTAACGCAGGAGCTAGACAATACGGATTATCTTATTCTCAATTCATGGGTAAATTAAAAGCTAGTCAAATTGAATTAAACCGTAAGGTTTTAGCCGATTTAGCGATGAACAACCCTGAAGCTTTTAAAGCAATAGTAGATAAAGTAAAATAAGGCGTTTCGCCTAATTGTATAACATTTCGCTTATAAAATTAAACCGACTTTAAAAGAGTCGGTTTTTTTATGTCTTTAGTTAAGATTATACATGCTTAAAAACATCCCATTAAAACTACAAGATCTCAATATTCTTTACATAATTTAAGGTCGACTTTAAGCTATAAAATACAATCAAGCTCTTAAATAACACCTTCCATAATACATTTTGTAATTAACTCAGGTGTATTTCTACAGCCCGATTTAGCTAAAATATTCTTTTTATGTGTGCGTACCGTATGGGGAGATATGTATAATTTACCTGCAATATCGATAAATTTATTCCCTTCGGAAATCATTTTAATAATCTCCCGCTCTCTTCCTGTAAACAAGCTTTTCGTCTTCTGTAGACTTAATGTTGTTGAAGCTTTAGGTTCTAAAGCATAATAACAAGGCTTTTCGGAACTTATAAAAGATACTTTTTGATGAAACGGAACTCCTAAATTAGTTACATCTGTATGTATCCCCAATACTTGCTGTATTTTCCCGTCTTCAGAAGCACTCAACACCTTTACTTGATGAAGTATGGTTTTATAGGTTCCATCGGTATGCTGAATACGCATCATATACACCGTTTTATAATGGAAAATATCTTCGATAGTAATTTTATTTAAAAAGAAATCAAAAACCAATTCTTCTTTTAAAGGCATGGTTTGCTGATCTTCTGGGTGCAACCTATCAAAGATCTGTTCAACCACAAAATCTTCTGGATTTATACCTAATATGGACTTTACTCCAGCACTAGCTAATTCTATTTTTAGCGTTTCGAAATTAAACACATAATAGTAGTACGGCCCTAATGAAAATAAGGATGCTATTTGTTCAACAATATTTAATAGCAACTCTTGTCGCTTAGGTTTAAGAATTTTGTTTTGAGACTCCCAAACATTTAAAACATTACTAATGTCGTTGTATGCCATATTTAGAACAATTATCTAACTAAATTTAAATTAAAAAATTCATTTACGGTGAGTTCTTCCTTTATTTTATTGCATCTCAACTTCATTGTATCCAATCTTAGCTTAACAAAAAACCCTTCCAACATTCTAGAATACTGGAAAGGTTTTGTTTAAAACACATTATTTTTTTATCAAGACATAAGATTAATCCCCAGTAATTACAACATCTGGAATGGTAAAAAATTCGTAATCATTAATAGAAATCATTGTATTATCGCTTTCCTTATGAGATTTTAAATCTAAACTTGAATCTTTAGCGAACACTTTATCCCCATCGAACATTATAATGCGCTTTGGGCCTCCTGGTGTAGAAACATGTACCTCAGCTTTATTCATACCTGTTCTTACTACTCCAAAATCGCATTGGGCAGAGCCTTTAGCATCGGTAGCCACCGAACAAGGTACTTTTCCTGTGGCATTATATTTTACGCCTCCAACGTCATGTGCCTTTCCCGAAATCCCCATATTTAGGGTGTAGTTTGCCTTTTCATTACGTCTAGCTGCATTTCGCATTAAGTATACACGAACAATATACGTCCCGTCTTTTGGTAAAACACCAGAGTAATTATTTCCATCCATAGATCCGGTGAATATTGCCGTCTCGGAATGTGGCGGTAAGACATTAAAATAATTAGAAGCATTAGTAGATTTTAAAGCAACCGTCATCTCCTGCCCTTCTCTGGCTCCTAAAGTATAGTCTATTATTTGATCGCCAACCAAAGTTCCTGTTTCTATAGCAGAAGAGGTTCCCTTTTTAAAATGAACAGCTTTAGTTTCTATTTGCGATTGTGCAATACCAACGGTAGACATTGTAAAGAACAAAGCTAAAAGTCCGAATTGAATTTGTTTTATTTTCATACGTATTATAATATTAGTTTACTAGATTAAATTTAGTAAAACATTTCAATAAAAATCATCTTCTTTTGAATATTAAACTGAAGACTCAAATATAAAATAATGTTTCCCTAACACTTTGGGTCTCCTTTAATGGCCTTTAATAAGTCGAAAACAAAGCTTACTAGATGTATAAAAGCAAAAAACGCAACCAAATGAATGATTGCGTTTTTTATTATATGTGCTTATTCTAAAAAATTAAATCTTAATTAAAAAAGCATTTTACTACATCTTGTTTAACAAAATGAGAACTCTGTTTACTTAACTTCTTCGAAGTCTACGTCTTCTACGTCGCTTCCTTCGTTAGCATTTCCTCCTGCGTTTGCATCTGGACCTGCTTCTCCTCCTCCTTGTTGAGCATCTGCTTGTGCTTTGTACATTTCTTCGCTAGCTACTTTCCAAGCTTCATTGATTTTCTCTAAAGCAGGATCGATTACTGCGATATCTTTAGATTCGAAAGCTGTTTTTAACTCTGCTAAAGCATCTTCGATTGGCTTCTTCTTATCGTCTGATAATTTATCACCAAATTCTGCAAGTTGACTTTCTGTTTGGAAAATCATAGCATCGGCAGCATTTAATTTATCTGCTTTTTCTTTTGCTACTTTATCTGCTTCTGCATTTGCTTCGGCATCTGCTTTCATTTTTTGGATCTCATCTTCTGTTAATCCTGATGAAGCTTCAATACGAATATCTTGTGTTTTATTAGTCGCTTTATCTGTTGCTGTTACGTGGATAATACCGTTTGCATCAATATCAAAAGTTACTTCAATTTGTGGCGTTCCTCTTTTTGCTGGTGGAATACCATCTAAGTGAAAACGTCCGATAGTTTTGTTATCGCCTGCCATAGCACGCTCTCCTTGTAACACATGGATTTCTACTGAAGGCTGATTATCTGCCGCTGTAGAGAATACTTGCGATTTTTTAGTTGGGATAGTCGTATTTGCTTCAATAAGCTTAGTCATTACATTACCCATAGTTTCAATTCCTAAAGATAATGGTGTAACGTCTAATAATAATACGTCTTTTACATCTCCTGTTAATACCCCACCTTGGATACCTGCTCCTAAAGATACAACCTCATCTGGGTTAACTCCTTTACTTGGTGCTTTTCCGAAGAATTTTTCTACTGCAGATTGTACTGCTGGAATACGTGTAGAACCTCCTACTAAAATTACTTCGTTAATATCTCCAATTGATAAACCTGCTGCTTTTAAAGCTGTTTTACATGGCTCGATAGTACGTTTTACTAAATCGTCGATTAATTGCTCAAATTTAGCTCTTGTTAATGTACGCACTAAGTGTTTTGGTCCGCTAGCAGTCGCTGTTACGTAAGGTAAATTAATTTCTGTTTGTGCAGAAGATGATAATTCAATCTTAGCTTTCTCAGCAGCTTCTTTTAAACGTTGTAAAGCCATTGGGTCTTGACGTAAGTCAATATCTTCATCTGCTTTAAACTCGTCTGCCAACCAGTTAATAATTTTTTGATCTACATCATCACCACCTAAGTGTGTATCACCATCTGTAGATAATACTTCAAATACACCGTCTCCTAATTCAAGGATAGATACGTCATGTGTTCCTCCTCCAAAATCGAATACAACTATTTTTTGGTCTGTACCTTTTTTGTCCATTCCGTAAGCTAAAGCTGCGGCTGTTGGTTCGTTGATAATACGACGAACTTTTAAACCTGCAATTTCTCCTGCTTCTTTAGTTGCTTGACGTTGTGAGTCGTTAAAATATGCTGGTACTGTAATAACCGCTTCAGAAACTGTTGTTCCTAAATAGTCTTCAGCTGTTTTCTTCATTTTTGAAGAATCATTGCCGATAATTCTTGTGGAGAATATAAACGACCATCAATATCTACTCTTGGTGTATCGTTATCTCCTTTTACTACTTTATATGGTACGCGTTCTGCTTCGTTTTTAGATTCAGAATACTTATTACCCATAAAACGTTTAATTGAAGAAACAGTTTTTGTTGGGTTTGTTACGGCTTGTCTTTTTGCTGGGTCACCTACTTTAATTTCACCACCTTCTACAAAAGCAATAACCGATGGAGTTGTACGTTTACCTTCTGCGTTAGGAATAACTACAGGTTCGTTACCTTCCATCACAGATACGCAAGAGTTTGTAGTTCCTAAATCGATTCCAATAATTTTACTCATAATTATTATATATTTTAATATTGTTGAATTTATTTTTAATTTCTCTTAGTCTATTTCAATCATTGTGCCAACACGTTTTAGTATGACAAGCTGTCAGATACTATTTTAAATCGCAACGCCAATCAACGTTTACTTAACATACCTAACCTTAGCTTTAATGTTTAGTAATCTTTAAATGACATTCTCTACACACACCTCCTCCTAAATTTGTGCCAACTAAAAAATCGTACACATGAAAAAACTATTACTCTTATTTACTCTATCTATTGGAGTTTATTTAAATGCACAAATTAACACAGGCGACATGGCTTTTATTGGCATGAATGCCGATGGAGATGATGATTTTGCCTTAGTCACTTTTGTAGACATTCCTGCAAATACTACCATTTATTTTGCAGATAAAGAATGGACCGGCACCGAATTTAATTCTGGTGAAGCCGCTTACGCTTGGATCAGTGGAAACGAAAAAATTAATGCCGGATCTATAATTACATTTAATACTATTAGCGAAATACCTAGCGTAAATTACGGTATTATTGATGGCGAACCAGGCGGATTATCGTCTGGCAGTGAAGCCATATTTGCCTATTTAGGTACAGATGTAAATACACCAACTACCTTTATTGCTGCCGTTGCTAATGCCATAGGTGCCTTTGGAGATTTAACTAATACTGGTTTAACAGAAGGGCTAACTGCAATTACATACAGTCCAGACGGTGTTGATATTGCTGTTTATAACGGACCACGAACTGGGTTAGATCAAGATGGCTATTTACTTGCCTTAAACGACATGTCAAATTACGACGTACAAGATACCGATGAAGATGACCACAATGACGGTATAGCACCGGAATATGTTTTTAATACTACGGCATTCGTAATGTCTACTCAAGATCTTACTGCGCCTTCTGTGGTTACTATTCAAACTACAGCAAGTACTACAACTGAGGTGGTTTTTTCTGAAAACATCACCCAAACTTCTGCAGAGACTATATCTAATTATATCTTTGCTCCAGCTCTGGCCATTTCAAACATTTCTTATGATGCTACTTCTAACACGGCGACTTTAACTCATGAAGCCTTAACCGAAGGTGTTGGCTATATGCTAACTGTAAGTCATATTCAAGATCTAGAAGAAAACACACAAACATCTAGTTTTACTAGCGATTATTTATTTTACAATACCACGACAGAAGGTCTTATAATTACAGAAATAATGTATAATGCCCCTTCTGATGATTCTGATGCTTTAGAATTTTTAGAGATTTACAATACCACAGCAGATCCAATACATTTAGGAGGTGTACAAGTTAAAGATGAAAGTAACTTTATCTTTACGTTTCCTGAAATGACTTTAGCCCCACAAGCCATTGTATTATTGGCAACTGACAAAGCTACAGCAGATGCCTTTTATGGCGTTTCCTTTTTAGACATGCCACAAGGTATTTCTAATGCTTTAGGTAACGGAGGTGAGGTTTTACAAATTTTAAACACACAAGGTGAAACCATTTTCTCTATGGAATATAGCGACGATGAGCCTTGGCCAACCGCTGCCGACGGAGATGGACCTTCTTTAGAACTAGTAAACCCTGAAGCTAATGTTAACGATGGCACAAATTGGGTTGCGGCTTCTACATTTATTGGAGAATCTTTAGGTGAACAGGTACATGCCTCGCCTGGAACATTTAATGCGATTACTAATGTAACACCTCAGCTTACTTTTGCAAAGTCTACTTATAATGTATCGGAAGACGCTACAGAAGTTAGTATTCTGTTAGAATTATCTGCTGCGTCTACAATTGACATCACTGCAGATGTTAATTTAGTTAGCGAATTAATTACTGCGACTCCAGGAACAGATTTTACATTTTCTACGCAAACTATAACTATACCTGCAAACACGACTAGTTACACTTTAAACATTCCGCTTACAGATGATTCTAATGCAGAAATAGACGAATTATTTATTTTAAAATTGTCAAATCTTAGTAATGCCACACTAGGAGGCTTTGATACTACAGGTGTGTATATTATAGATAACGACCAAGAATTACCTTCTACAACCGATCCTTTAAACATAAATTTTAAAACAAGTTACATCGTAGATGCCGCCGGTTCTGCAGAAATTAGTGCTTTCGATTCTGAAACCCAACGTCTGTTTGTGTTAAATTCTATTGGAAAAACCATAGAAGTCTTAAATTTTTCTAATCCAGAAAATATTTCTACAATTAAGACCATCGATTTATCTTCTTACGGAACAGAAGGTCCTACAAGTGTAGCTGTTTATAATGGATTAGTAGCGGCATCTGTTTCTAATGGCCCAGAAGCAGATGGTGTAGTTGTATTTATGGATACTAACGGAGATAACATCTCTCAAGTAACCGTAGGAAATCTACCTGACAATGTGAGCTTTACTCCCGACGGAACCAAAATATTAACGGCTAATGAAGGACAACCAAACTCAGATTATTCTATCGATCCAGAAGGAAGCATTTCCATTATTACTGCCACACCTGGTTTAGGAAACATCACCCAAAACGATGTACTAACCATAAATTTTAATGCTTTCGATTCGCAATTAAATGAATTAAGAGCCAATGGTGTAAGAATAACAGGACCTGGAGCAACAGTTTCTCAAGATTTAGAACCAGAATATATTACGTATTCAGACAATTCTAAAAAGGCTTGGGTGAGTTTGCAAGAAAATAATGCACTTGCCGTAATCAATTTAGAAACGAATACGATTACCGATGTACTTCCTTTAGGTTTAAAAGATTTTAGTTTAGCAGAAAATCCTTTTGATGCATCAGACGAGACCGATTTTATCTTTATGGCAAATTGGCCGGTTAAAGGAATGTATATGCCAGACGCCATTGCCTACTACGAATTAAATGGTGTAGGTTATGTTGTTACAGCAAACGAAGGAGACGCTAGAGAATATGATGCTTTTGAAGAAGAAGTAAAAGTTGGAGATAACGATTATATTTTAGACCCAATCGCATTCCCTAATGCAGATTTACTAAAATTAGAAGAAAACATAGGGCGTCTTGCGATAACAAATGCAACTGGAGATATTGATAATGATGGTGATTTTGATGAAATTCACATGTTTGGGTCACGTTCATTTAGTATCAGAAATGCAACTACAGGAGCTTTAGTTTACGATAGTGCAGACGATTTTGAACGTATTACTGCAGCCGATCCCATGTATGGCGAGTTATTTAATGCCAGCAATAGTAATAACAATTTTAAAAACAGAAGTGATAATAAAGGGCCAGAACCAGAAGGTATTACAGTAGCCAATATTGCAGGTAAATTCTACGCATTCATCACCTTAGAACGTGTAGGAGGATTTATGACTTACGATATTACAGATCCTTCAAACCCAACATTTATAAAATATATCAACAACCGTACTATAGGTGATTCTGAAGGTAGCGATTTAGGGCCAGAAGGGATTATTTATATTGCACCAGAAGACAATTCTTTAGGTACCGGTTTGGTTGTTTTATCAAACGAAGTGAGTTCTACCGTTAGTGTGTATAGTTTAGATAACATTACATTAAGTATAAACGATAACACTAAAAATTCTGAAGCCCTTAACGTTTACCCTAACCCTGTAGAAATAAATAATACCATCTACTTTAACAAACAAGTAAATGTTAGTTTATACGATTTACAAGGAAGATTAATCGTATCTAAACAAAACATTCATACCCTTAACATTCCAAACGTAGCGAGTGGTACTTATGTACTTAGAACAGACCATGGAGATGTAAAAAAGATTATTATAAAATAGTTATATTAAAATTACATAAATCACAAAAAGAGGTTGTCTAAAAAGGCAGCCTCTTTTTTTGGTTTAGATTTTATCAAAAGTTCAGTTTTTCGTATTTTAAAAGTATGAAAAGCAACATTGTATGGAAGACCAATAGTCAGACACAATTGAGTCTTCTTCCTCCGAGTTATGATGATTTTGTTCCAGAACATCACCCTGTGCGTATTGTAAATAGTATTTTAAATCAGATAGACATTCGTTCTATAGAAAACACCTATAAAGGAGGTGGTACTTCTAGCTATCACCCAAGAGATTTACTCAAAATTTTAATCTACGCCTATCTTCGTAATTTATATTCTTCTCGCAAAATAGAACAAGCCTTGGGAGAAAACGTTCATTTTATGTGGCTTAGTGGTTGTATCCAACCCGATCATAATACCATCAGTAATTTTCGTTCAGGAAAACTCAAAGGGAATTTTAAAAAGATATTTAATCAAGTTGTTATTCTCCTTGCTAAGGAAGGTTACTTGAGTTTAAAAGATATTTATGTTGATGGCACCAAAATAGAAGCCAATGCTAATCGCTATACTTTTGTATGGGGCAAAAGCATTAAAACCTCACGCTCACGTATTGAAAAACAACTCAAAGAACTATGGCGTTATGTAGAGACGGTATATGCAGAAGAAGAACAAAAGCCTAACGAGCCAGATAATTTTAAAGCGATAAATCCTGAGCAAGTCTCCCAAACCATAGATAAAATTAATCAAGCACTCCAAGGAAAAGAGATTGATAAAAAAGTGAAGCAAAAGCTTAACTATGCCAAAAAGAACTGGCCTGGGAATATAGCAAAATATAATACCTACCAGCAGCACATGGGGAGTCGCAACTCAATGAGCAAGACAGATCCTGATGCTACTTTTATGAAAATGAAAGAAGACCATATGCTAAATGGACAGCTCAAACCAGGATATAATTTGCAAGCATCTACCAACAATCAGTTTATTACCAATTACACCCTTGCACAAACTACGGCAGATACCACCACACTTATAGAGCATACAGAAGATTTTATTAAGGGATATGGCAAAGCTCCACAAGCCTTAACAGCAGATGCAGGTTATGGTAGTGATGAAAATTACACCTATCTGGAAGATCAGAATATCGAAGCTTTTGTTAAGTACAATTACTTCCATAAAGAACAGTTAGATGAGAAACGAGGTAAGACTAAAAATCCATTTGCAGCAGATAAACTTTTTTATAACCATAATACAGATACGTATTACTGTCCTATGGGACAACCTATGGAAAATATTGGTAGCTACATAAGACAAACAGCTACAGGATATGAACAAAAAATCGATAGATATCAGGCTAAGAATTGCTTCGGATGCCAGCTCCGGAGTCTCTGTCATCAATCAAAATACAACCGCATTATAGAGAGGAATCACAAATTGGTTAGACTCAAAGCAAAAGCCAAACAAAAATTATTAAGCCCAGAAGGAGTTGCTCATAGAAAACAGCGTTGCTGGGATGTTGAAGCTGTTTTTGGTAATATTAAACACAATATGAACTTCAAAAGGTTTATGTTAAGAGGACTTGATAAAGTAATTACCGAAATAGGACTTATTGCAATGGCACATAACCTTAAAAAAGTGAGTTTAGCCATATAAAATCACAGTGCCTATTTTTAACTAGACTCGAATTACTAAGTAAAAAAGAAAATCCTGATTAAACCCAAAATGTTCAAAAAATAAAAGGTCGCCTAATTGGTTTTTAGACGACCTCTTTTTAATTCTTACCTGTTTATAGTTACAATACAAAGAAGTTCTTATGCTATATTTATAGAATATCGTATTTTTAACAGTCTATGTAATGCTATTAAATATGCAATTAAACCTCTGTAAACCAACACTTAAAATTTTCATCGTCACATTACTGCTTTCAATTTATAGTTGTAAGTCTAAAGAAGAAGACCATCCCACCGAAAAACCTATCGCTGTAAACGTATTAAAAATAGTGAAAAACGATGTTTCAAACGCTATATCCTTAAGCGGAAATGTTGAAGCCAATACGACGCTTAGATTAGGTTTTATGGTTGCAGGGAAAGTGAATTATATTGCCATAAATGAAGGAGAATCTATAAAGAAAGGAACCTTATTGGCTAGCCTAGACGATTCTGACTACCAAATTGGATTAAAAGCTGCCAATGGCAAACTCCTGGAAGTCCAAGACAAATACAACCGTTTAAAAATTATGCACGACCGCAATAGTTTAAGCGATGCCGATTTTGTTCAAGTAGAAGCTGGTTTGCAACAAGCAGAAGCTAACAAAGCCATCAATGCTAAAAACATAAGTCATACCAAACTGTACGCACCCATGTCTGGAGTCCTTCTTAAAAAAGGCGTTTCGGAAGGTGAAGTTATAGATAAAGGCTTACCTATTTTTGGATTAGGAGATATAGACCGTGTTAAAATTAACGCTGCTGTTCCCGGGGATGAAATCAATTTAATTAAAATAAATCAACCAGCCCAAGTCACCATTTACGCTTTAGATTCTATATATAACGGAAAAGTTATCGAAGTTGGTTTAGCTGCCGAAGCTAAAACCAGAACCTACAATGCAAAAATTGAGATTGACAATCCAAATCATAAAATACTTCCTGGAATGATTGCTCAAATTGAAATACAATCAAATTCAAAACAACAAAAATTATTAGTGCCTGGGCATGCCATTTTAAAAGGAACAGATAATAAATCGTATGTTTTTGTAGTAGATCATACTACAAATAAAGTTTTTAAACGTGACATCTCCATAGGAAAACTTCATAAAAACAATATTGAAATTACGAGTGGGATTTCTGAAGGCGAGATTATTGTAACCTCTGGAATTCAGAAATTACAAGACGGAACACCTGTAAGCTACAACTAAGCCCATGAATTTAATTCAATCTTCTTTAAAATATAAACAGGTTACTATTGCCATTTTGGCAATTATTTTTGTGGTTGGAATCTTTTCGTTACTCACCATGCCACGAAGAGAAGACCCAAAAATAACGGTAAGAGAAGGACTAATCGTTGCCTATTTCCCTGGTGCAAACTCAGCTCAAGTCGAAGATCAGTTAACAAAAACGATAGAGAAAACCTTATTTCAATTTTCTGAAGTAAGAAAACGAAAAACATTTTCAACCTCTAGAGATGGATTAATGATAATTCAAGTAGAGCTAGAAGAATGGATTAAAGATCCAGATGTTTTTTGGAATAAACTAACCGTCGCGCTACAAGTTACCAAGCAATTAGAACTTCCTAAAGGCATTATTGGACCAATTATAAATTCCGATTTTGGAGATACCGAGGCCATAGTACTAGGAATTACGGCCAAAAATGGAGGCTATTTAGAGCTACAAAACTATGCTCAAAAAATTGAGGATAAACTGCGAAGCATACGGGCCGTATCTAAAATTAAACGCATTGGCGAACAAAAGCAAGAAATAGTTATTACGGCGAGCTCAGAAAAACTGGCGCAATATGGCGTAAAATTTAACGATGTTATAACCATATTACAATCGCAAAACAATATTTATCCCACAGGAAGTTTAGCTACAGACCAAAATCAGGTGCCATTTTACACCACAAGTTTTTATGCCACCGAAGATGAAATTGCCGAACAAGTTGTAGGTACCGCCCTAAATGGAGATATTATTAGAATTGGCGATGTGGCCGATATTAAACGGCAGTACGAAGAACCCGATTCGTATACCAGTGTAAATGGGGCACCCGCAATTATTCTATCAATACAAATGCAGGAAGGCAACAATATCGTCGACTTTGGCGAATCCGTTCAATTGCTCATCGATGAAGCTCGTGCTCAAATGCCCTCCGATGTTAGCATTGAAAAAATAATAGATCAGCCAACCATTGTAGATCATAATGTAGGTAACTTTATCCGCGAATTTTTTATAGCCATTGCGGCTGTAATCATCGTTATTTTATTACTTCTTCCTTTTAGAATCGCCCTCGTAGCAGCCATGGCTATCCCTATGACAGTAGCAATGACCTTTGCCGTACTTCATGCCTTCGGGATAGAATTACACCAAGTGTCTTTAGCGGCATTAATCGTGGTTTTGGGCATGGTTGTAGATGATGCCATTGTGATTGCCGATAATTATGTAGAACTTCTAGATGAAGGCATACCTCCAAGTACCGCTGCTTGGAAAAGTGCCACCGAACTCATTATACCTGTACTTACGGCCACGGCTACAATAATCGCTGCCTTTTTACCCATGGTAATTTTAAGTGGCTCGGTAGGTGAATTTATTATAGCACTTCCTATTACAGTAACCATAGCTTTAGGCTCTTCCTTTTTTGTAGCGATGCTCTTTACTCCTATTTTATGTAATGCTTTCATAAAAAAAGGTTTACATCAAAAAGATACAACCAAAACAAATAAAAAACCTTCTGTTTTAGATCGCATGCAAACTATGTACGACACTTTAATTGACAAATGTGTTGCGGTGCCTAAACTCGTTATTTTTGGAAGTTTACTAATGATTGCTGTTGGGGTTGCCATGTACTTTATCATTCCTCAGAAATTCTTTCCTGCTGCAGAACGCAATCAGTTTGTTGTAGATTTTTGGATGCCAACAGAAACCAAATTAGATAAAACCCATGAAGGCATAAAAAAAATTGAACGACTAATTGCTACAGACAATCGGGTTACTTCTTATGCCACGTTTACTGGAAAAAGTGCACCGCGATTCTATTATAATTTTTCACCAGAAGTCCCGACTTCAAATTTTGCTCAAATTTTAATTAATACCACAGATGAACATACAGCAGAATCTTTAGCACGCGACCTCAACGAAAAAACAAAAAGCCTCATTCCAGAAGGCCAACCCTTAGTACGATTAATGCAACAAGGAACGCCTTATTTAGCACCAATAGAAGTAAGAATTTCTGGAGAAGATATTAATGTAATTCAAAGCATTGGTGAAGACGTTGCAGAAATCCTGAAAAACACAACGGGAAGTTTAAACGTAAGAAATAACTATCATGAAAATTATTACGGCATCGATATTCAGCTTAAACCAGAAGCAAGTCGTTTAGGATTCACCACAGAAAGTATTGCCAAAACCTTGTATGTAGGGTTCTCGGGAGCACCCATTAGTACCATATATGAAGGCAGTACACCTGTAAATTTAGTGTTTCGATTAAACGAAATAAACCGCGAAAATTTCGACAACTTAGCTAATACTTATTTACCATCGCCAGTAACTGGAGCTTCTGTTCCGCTTAGACAAATTGCTACTCTAACCCCTGAATGGCATACAGGTAGAATTGTTAGAAGAAATGGTGTACGAACCCTATCGGTATTAAGCGATGTTCAAGAGCATTATTTACCAGACGATGTTTTACCTCAGGCCATGAAAGCCATAAAAAATATAACCTTACCTCGTGGGTACAATATTACTTATGGTGGTGAATTTGAAAACAAAAATGAAACCTTCAGCCAAATGATGGTTGCGTTAGGTATAAGTATCGTGCTTATTTTCCTCATATTATTATTTCAATTTAAAAATTTAAAAGAAACCTTTTTGGTTATGGTTACTATTCCTCTAAGTCTGTTTGGCGCGTTTTTAGGATTAGTAATTACTGGAAACGATTTTGGTTTTACAGCCTTTGTTGGACTAATAAGCCTATCTGGAGTAGTTGTAAGAAATGCCATTATTTTAATCGACTATACAAATGAATTAATCCGGAAAGGAGACAGCATTTCTGAAGCCGCCGTAGAAGCCGGAAAGCGACGCTTACGACCTATATTCTTAACCGCCATGGCTGCTGCCATTGGTGTGCTTCCTATGATTTTATCGGGCTCTCCTATGTGGAGTCCGCTAGCCAGTGTCTTAGCTGTTGGTGTTATTTGGTCTATGATTATGGCACTACTTAGCATTCCTGTATTATACATTTGGTTTATTAAACCCAACGATATTTCTCACCTAACTGAAACCGAATCTTGATACTATGACTAAGCTGTTCACATATCGCACTATTTTACTGCCTTTTGTAGTACTCTTTAGCTATTTAGGTCATGCACAAACTTCAGAAGTTCTATCATTAGAAGCCGCAAAACAACGCGCTTTATCTCAAAATAAATTACTTGTTGTTCAGCAAGAAAAAGTAAACGAATTAGGTTTCAAAAAAGATGAAATTGCTTCTAAAAACTTACCTATGCTATATCTTGCAGCGAATTATTTACACTCGTTTAACGAAAATAACTTTGTAATTCCTCAAGGCGGTTTAGGCGATATTTTAAATATTCCTATTCCTTGGAACGATTTCACCTTATACGAAGGAAAACAGGATATGTTTGCCGCTGGTTTGTTTGCCTACCAACCAATCTCGCAATTATTCCGAGTAAATAATGGCGTAAAAGCGATGGAAGCTGAAGTGGATGTAGAACGCTTTAAACTAAAAATGGCAGTTTCAGAAATAGAAAATAGCATTGAAAAATTATATTATGCCATTCGTATTCAAGAGAAAAAAATAAAAACCGCCCAAACCAATATTGCATGGGCAGAATCTCAACTTTACGATGCCGAAAGTGCCCTATTAGCTCAAGAAACCCAGCAGGTAAATGTTATGGGGTTAAAAGCCAATCTTGCCGATAAAAAACATGCATATTTAGTAGAGCAAATTGCTCTAGAAAACTATATCGTCGATTTAAAAACCTTACTTATGATTCCCGATAGCACTGCTATCACTCTAGAACATCAACCAGTAAAGACCTATCATTTAAACTCTAAAAATTACTATGCGATTCAATCGCATAACAATAATGAATTGTTGAGTGCAAAAAAACAAATAGAAGCAGCGAATCACGGTAGTGATGCCTCTAAAAATGCTTATATCCCCGATTTAGGGGTGGTTGGTGGTGTGGCTTATCAAGGGATTATTCCAGAACTTCCCGACATGAACTACTTTCTAGGAGTGAACATGACCTGGAATGTTTTAGGATTTGGTAAAAACAGAGCGCAATTGGGTCAGAGCATTGCAAAACAGAATCAGGCCAAGGCCTATGCCGAATATACGATTTCAAACATTTCTGCAAACATAGATAAAGCCTATCGTAATGCAGTGCAAGCACAACAACTAATGGCCGTTGCCCAAGAAGCCTACACTTTTCGGTTAGAAGAATACAGAATTAAAGAAGATGGCGTAAATACAGGTTTATTAACACAAAAGGAACTCTTAGAAACAAAATCTGCCTTAGATAAAGCCGATGAAGATGCCTTTGCCGCACGCCTAAATTTTAATATGGCGGTATTAGATTTAAATGCATTAATTGGAAAGTAAAATAACCCTAAAGGTTTTAAGTTTTATTTAAAATTATACCCGAATCTCGTATAAAATCAAGGTATAATCACAAAATCGTAGTATATTTAATACTTAAAAAACGACCCTTCTCTATGAAAAAAATTATACTCCTAGCTATTTTTTCAGTTTGTTGTCTTGCTTCTAGTATAGCACAAGAAACTATCGAAACCATAGAACAAGCAAATGATACTGCTAAAGTAAAGAAAGTAGAATTCAGTGTTATGCCTTTTTTAAGTTATAATAGAACTCTAGATTTTATGTTTGGAGCCATACCAATGGTCATGTACAAAACCAACCAAAAGGATACCATATCTCCAAAATCTATATCGGGTGTTTCTGCAGTGTATACCACCAATAAATCTTATTTTATAGCTGTATTCAACAAATGGTTTTTTAAAGAAGATACCTGGCGGGCTAAGTTATTTATGTTTACTGGCGATTACAATTCGCAATTTTATATGGATGACGATGCGGTTCCTGGGTTTTACGATTACGGAACAGATGTGTTTGTAATTAGTACTGGGGTACAGCGAAAAATCATTAATCATCTATACGGAGGATTAACATATACGTATGCACATTACGACACCGTTTATGAAGACGAAGTACAGCCAGAAGATATTACGCAAACCAATGGTTTAGAGTTTAATTTGCTTTACGATTCTAGAGACGCCATTTATTACCCTACCACGGGAATTAAATCTATAGTAAAATTTGTAACCTTCCCTACATGGATTGGTAACGACGTAAAAGCTCAAAAATTAACAACCGAATACAACACCTATTTTCCTATGAAAAAAGGCCGCGATGTTTTGGCAGCGCGATTTTCTGGAACTTTCGGTTTAGGAGATATTGCATTTCAACAACAAGAAACCATAGGAAATAAAGATATTAGAGGATATAGCGAAGGAAAATATCGAGGCGATGGTGTTTTGGCTATTCAAGGTGAATATCGTTATAATTTTAATGATAAAATGGGAGTTGTAGGTTTTGCTGGCTTAGCCACCTTATACGGTTCAGATACTGAAGATTTTAACTGGAAAGCCTATCCTGGAGTTGGTGTAGGATATCGTTACCGTGCCTTTAAAAAGGTGAAATTTAATATTGGTTTAGATGGTGCCGTAGGTAAAGACGATTGGAGTATTAATTTTAGAATAGGCGAAGCTTTTTAATTTTATAGAACTACAGAATTTACCAACATCCTTACATGTTAAACTTTATAAAAGACACTATTTTATACTCTGCTTAAAATTAAATGGAGTTTATATCTTGCAATTATCCATAAACTGCCAAAAGATTACATAAAGGATATTAAAATTGTAAGACTATAAAACATTTCAAGACCCAATAAAAAAGCATCTTTTTACATGGTTAAATGTAGAAAGATGCCTTTTTTTTATTATCATGTTATTAGCCTTTTTCAACATTTTATTTTTTTAAGACTATCAGTTCACTAAATATTTATATTTCTTTTTACGAAAAACAGAATGAATCTCTACTCAGAATATCAAATGCACAATACTTATGTAGAGCTTTATCTCCTATACAAATATGTCTTATTTTTACTCAATTCTTATTTGAATACATAAGGTTTAAAAATTATTAATTCCGACAAATAAAAAATAATATATGAGCAATAAAACTCAGGAAGCAGAAAGATTAGACGTTTCTGATGCTTATAAAAATTGGAAGAAATGGGGGCCATATCTTGCCGAAAGACAATGGGGAACTGTAAGGGAAGATTATAGTGAACATGGAAATGCTTGGGATTTTATAGACCACGAAAAAGCACGTAGTAATGCTTACAGATGGGGTGAAGAAGGTATTGCAGGGTTTTGCGATTCTCGCGAAATTTTGTGTATAGCACCTGCGTTTTGGAACGGTAAAGACCCTATCCTAAAAGAACGTTTGTTTGGTTTAACCAACAACCAAGGAAACCATGGTGAAGATGTAAAAGAGCTCTATTTTCATCAAGTGTCATCGCCCACCCACTCGTATTGCAAATACTTATATAAATATCCACATAACGAATTTCCTTACGCCGATTTAGTTAATACACATCGTAGCCGTGAAGAACCAGAATACGAATTATTAGATACCGGAATCTTTAAAGATAATGCCTATTTTGATTGTTATACAGAATACGCAAAAGCCGATGTTGACGATATTTTAATGAAAGTCACGATTGTAAATAGAGGTGATAAAGCTGCCGACATTCATGTGCTTCCGCACTTATGGTATCGAAATTTTTGGAAACATAATAAGCGCTTTAACCGCCCGAGTATAAAATCTATTTCAGACGACTGCGTTGAGGCAAAATGTGGAAGAAATGGACGTTATTTCTTATATCACGAAAACGGAGCTCAACTATTTTGTGAGAATGAAACAAATAACAAACGTATTTATAATGTCCCTAACGAAGTAGAATATGTTAAAGACGGTATAAATAACTTTGTTGTAAACGCTGAACCTACCGTAAATCCTGAAAAAAAGGGGTCTAGAATGGCGGTTTGGCATAAATTTACCTTAAAAGCGGGCGAAGAAAAAAGCATACGAGTGCGTCTTAGCAAAAAACCGATTTCTACCCCTTGGTCTGATTTTGACAAATTATTTGCCACAAGAGTTGAAGAGTGCGAGACGTTCTACCAAGATATAATCAAGAAAGATCTTCCAGAAACACATCAAGAAATTGCAAGAAAAGCATTCTCAGGTTTATTATGGACCAAACAATTCTATTATTACGATGTGTTTAAATGGCTTTTTGGAGGTCCAGGAGAAAAACCTAGTTACCGTGCTTCTGCTAGAAATTACAACTGGCAACATTTAACAAACAGGCATGTAATTTCTATGCCAGATAAATGGGAATATCCGTGGTATGCCGCCTGGGATCTTGCATTTCACATGGTTTCTTTTGTCGAAATAGACCCCTATTTTGCCAAAGAGCAACTGCTGTTGGTATTACAAGAAAATTATATGCATCCTAATGGACAGATTCCTGCTTACGAATGGAATTTTAGCGATGTTAATCCACCGGTACACTCTTCTGCCGTTTGGAGTGTTTACGAAAAAGATAAAGAACGTAAGGGAGAAGGCGACTTGTCCTTTTTAGAAAAATCGTTTCAAAAACTACTCGTTAATTTTACGTGGTGGGTAAACCAAAAAGATAAAAATGGTACCGATTTATTTGAAGGTGGTTTTCTTGGCTTAGATAATATCGGGGTTTTCGACCGAAACCATATGCCAGAAGGAATTACGCGAATGCAGCAGGCAGATGCCACCAGTTGGATGGCCATGTTTACGCTAAATATGCTGCGCATGTCCTTAGAGTTAGCAAAAACCAATAAGAATTACGAAGACTTTGCTGCCAAATTTTTCAGACACTTCTTAAACATTGCTTGGGCTATGCATCATATCGGGCAAAAAGACATCTCGCTATGGGACAACGAGGATAGTTTTTATTATGATGTTGTAGAAATGTCTTCGGGCATGACAGACCGTTTAAAAGTGCGCTCTTTAGTTGGTATTATACCTATGTTTGCTGTAGAAATAATTCATAAAGATTTATTTGATGCTCTTAAAAGTTTTAAATTTAAGGTGGCCGAAATTGTAAGAACACGTCCAGATTTAGCCTCATTAATTTCCAGAATCGAAGAAGCCAACGAAAATGGAGATTATCTATTTTCTATAATGCGAGGTTTCCGGTTAGAGCATCTCTTAAAACGCTTACTTGACGAAGAGGAGTTCCTTTCAGATTATGGTATTCGTTCATTGTCTAAATATCACGAAAAACACCCCTTTGTCTTTCAATATCATGGGCATCATCAAATTCAATACGAACCAGGTGAAAGCCGATCGAATATGTTTGGAGGAAATTCTAATTGGAGAGGTCCAATCTGGATGCCTCTAAATTATATGATTATCCAATCGCTTAGAAAATACTATAAATATTACGGAAAGGAATACACTTACGAATTCCCTACCGGATCTGGCAACAAACTCAACTTAAACGAGATTGCAAACGAACTTACAAAACGATTAGTAAAATTGTTTGAGCCTAATAAAGATGGAAGATTCCAATATCATACAGATGATGAAGACAAGGTGTTTACCACAGACGAGCACTTTAAAAACCAACATTTGTTTTATGAGTTTTTCGATGGTGATAATGGCCGCGGATTAGGAGCATCTCACCAAACAGGATGGACCGCTTTAATCGCGAATTTAATCATGGAAATGGAAGCTCAGAAATAAGCTCTAAAACATACAAAAACTTGACTAATTAGAGCTGTCAGTCTCTCTATTAGTCAAGTTTTTTTTATTCATTTTATTTTACATTTTATACCCCATTCGCCTACTTTTCACCAGAAACTTCTTGTATCTTTGCAGCCATTTTAAAACGTTTTCGTAAATGGAAATAATTTCTGTATTTGACATGTTAAAAATCGGCGTTGGTCCTTCTAGTTCTCACACTTTGGGCCCTTGGCGTGCTGCCGAACGTTGGATTAAAGAACTTAAAGATTCTGGTAAATTTAATAAAGTAGAGAAAGTTACCGTAGACCTTTACGGATCTTTATCGTTAACAGGAAAAGGACACGCTACAGATTTCGCCCTAATTCTGGGTTTAAGTGGCGCCGATCCGGAACGTATTCCTACAGAAGATATTAACGAGATTATTTCAACCATAAAAAACACCAATACCCTTGTTTTTAATGCTGAAAATAGCCTCCCATTTAACGTGCAAACAGACATTGTTTTCAACAGAAAATTTCTTCCGTTTCACTCTAACGGCCTTTCGTTTTCGGCTTTAATAAATGGTAGACAATACAAATCGACATTCTACTCTATTGGTGGTGGTTTTGTTGTAAAAGAGGAGCGTAAAAACTCTAAGGCCAATAAAATTATATTTTACTGTACGCTACCCTATCCTATTGAAACTGGTGTACAACTATTAGAGTTTTGTCATCAGCTTAATTTACCTATTTCGGGAGTTGTGCTAGAAAACGAGAAATCCCTACGCGATGAAGCTACTATCGATTTCGAAATGAAACGCGTTTGGAATACCATGCTAGAATGCATGTACACGGGTTGCCATACAGAAGGGAATTTACCAGGCGGATTAAATGTGCGTCGTCGTGCTTTCGATATGCATAAAAAATTACATGGTGATATTCCGTATAACAATCCGCAAGAATGGTTAGAATCTATCCGAAATACCGAAGTTAAATTCAGACAAATTTTAAAATGGGTAAGTTGTTTTGCTTTAGCGGTTAACGAGGTGAATGCCTCGTTAGGACGAGTAGTAACAGCTCCAACCAATGGAAGTGCCGGTGTAATTCCTGCTGTTTTAATGTATTATTTGGTAATTGAAAATCACGATGCCGGATTCGAGGACATTAAAAAATTCTTATTGGTGGCTGGCGAAATTGGAAGTATTTTTAAAAAAGGAGCTACTATTTCTGCAGCTATGGGTGGTTGTCAGGCCGAAATTGGCGTATCGTCTGCTATGGCGGCCGGTGCATTAACCGAATTATTAGGCGGAACCCCAGAACAAGTTTTAGTAGCTGCCGAAATTGCTATGGAACATCATTTAGGTTTAACCTGCGACCCTATTGGTGGTTTGGTGCAAATCCCGTGTATAGAGCGCAATTCTATGGGGGCTATTAAAGCAATAAATGCCGCAGAACTCGCCATAGAAACAGACCCGAACAACGTAAAAGTGCCTTTAGATAAAGTTGTTTCTACCATGTGGGAAACTGCGAAAGACATGAATTCTAAATATAAAGAAACATCGGAAGGCGGATTAGCCGTAGGTGTACACTTATCCGATTGTTAAACTCCTAACTAAGTTTGATTATCTTTATAGGACGCAATATATTTACAACATATTAGTTGTTATAAAAACGCCCTGCTTAAACCCGTATGAATTATAGTCCCTTAAAAATATGCTTCAGCATTTGCATCACCTTATTAATTTTGTTGGGGATAACGTATTTAAGTTCGTCTAACACTCTACCTAACGGAAAATCTCAGGACGGTTTTGCTGTTTTGGGGACTACCATAAAGTATCCTACTTCAGAATCTTTTTGGAATACAGAATCTACTTCAAAAGAAAAAATAAAAGCGGTAGATAGTATTGTAAATAATATTGAAGTTTTGGTCGAGCCCGAAGAAGACATAGAGAAACTGGTTATAGAAGAGGCGCCTATTGTTGAAGAAAAAAAAGCGTTTGTTCCTAAAATTCCGAATCTATCAAAAATAGATACCTCAAAAATTGAACGCATCACCTACCCTAAAAATAAGGATGAATTTATTTCGCAATTAAAAGCTCACCTTACGGCTTCTAAAAGTCGTATTATTCATTATGGCGATTCTCAAATTGAAGGCGATAGAATGTCATCGTATATCCGAAATAAACTTCAAAATTTATATGGCGGAAATGGTCCTGGCTTCACCCCTATTGCCCAAGTATACGAAAACATAAGTGCTGTAGTAACGACCTCTGAACATTGGACGAGACACGCAGCTTTCGATCCGTCTAAAAAACGATTTGCACATAAAAAATATGGTGCATACACAACCTTATCGCGATTTACACCGTATTACGACATCGTTGCCGATAGTATTAACAGCGATACTTTACAACTGGTTAAAGCTAGTTTTACGGTTAAACCATCTACTAAAACCTATGGTCGTATGCGTAATTATACAACTATAGGATTTCATTACGGCAATGCGCAATTACCTGTAAATTTAAAAGTGTTTAACAGCGGTTCGTTAATAAAAGAAACCGAATTAAATACCGATGGTAATTATCATGAAATAGAAATTAATCTGCCTAACACACCAGCCATACTTACGTTTGAATTGGAATCTAAAATGAGTCCCGATATCTACGGCATTACTTTAGATGGCAATGAAGGTATATCGTTAGACAATGTAGCTATGCGTGGTTCTGCAGGAACTATTTTTGCTGGATTAAATAGTGAGAATTTCGCCCAAATGTATAAGACTTTAGATCCTAAAGTTTTAATTTTTCAATATGGCGGAAATTCGGTGCCTTACGTTAAAGACTCTTTAGAAGTTGAGCAATACACGAGGTATCTTAAAAATCATATCAATTGGGTAAGACGCAAAACCAATAATGCGAGTGTTATTTTTATTGGCCCTACAGATATGACGACAACAGAAAACGGACAAATGAAAACGTACCCGCTATTACCTTATTTAAACCATACTTTACGCGAAATGTGTAACGATAACAACATAGCGTATTGGAGTACTTTTAATGCCATGGGTGGCGAAAACTCGATGCAACATTGGGTAGATCAAAAACTGGCAGGAAGCGATTACACACATTTTTCACTTACGGGAACACGAATAATTTCAGAATTATTCTTTCTCTCTTTATACATGGATTTAATACACGACGAATGAAATTTAAAATTTTAGTACTTTCCCTCATCTTATCACTCCCTGTTTTTGGGCAACATTATGTGTTGGACAGTATTACGCCAGAATACGGCCATTTAATTAATTTTGAAGCCAACACCTTTCAATACGCTTCAGAATCTCCCTATTTTCAAAAATTCTTTGCCGATTTAGATAGTGTTTACCTCGGAAAAAAGAAGAAAATTCACATTTTTCATATTGGAGGGAGTCATATTCAAGCAGACATATATTCAAATAAAATTAGAACCTATCTTCAAAATATAAACGATGTCTCTTTAGGGCAACGTGGTTTTGTATTTCCGTATCATTTGGCACATACCAACAACCCAACAAATTACAGAATTGAAGCCGATAAAAGTCAGTGGAAAGGTTACCGTTGCTCAGTTTCAAAAGACAGCGTAGCTTGGGGATTATCGGGTGTAAGTGCAGCTTTTCGTGGTGTTGAAGACGAAATTTATGTAAAATCTAATTACAGAAACTACACAAAAAAGCCATATACTTTTAATAAACTTCGAGTGTTTTATAATACTTGGTTAGAGGATTACGATATTAATATTGCTGATAGTACTTTAGTGACTTTAGACACCATAAATTATGCGGGCATGTACAGAGAATACCGATTTAATCGAACCTTAGACTCTGTCGCATTAAATCTTAAAATTAAAGATACAGCCTGTGTTTCGCCAGAATTTTTATTGATGGGAATGGAATTTATGAACGACGATCCCGGTATAGAATACACAAGTATTGGTGTTAACGGGGCTAGTTTTGCCTGGTATAATCGCTCGGCATATTTTGAAAAGCAATTACAGCTTTATAAGCCCGATATGTTTATAATTTCGGTAGGTACAAACGATGCCTATATGCCAAAATCCAGTTTTAAACCTGAAGAATTTAGAGCCTATTACGAAGATTTCATTCAGATGATTCAGCGGGCAAATCCAGATTGTGCCATTTTATTAACGGTACCAAACGATGATTATTACAAGAAAAGTTTTCCTAATCCAAATACCGCCGTACAGCAAAAAATAATAATGGAACTAACAAAAAAATACAATATGGCTGTTTGGGATTTATATAGTATTATGGGCGGATTAGGATCGTCTAACAAATGGTACAAAGCAAAACTAATGCCTCGCGACCGCATACATTTTACCAAATTAGGATACAGTATTAAAGCCGATTTATTTTTAAAAGCACTTGTTGATGCATGGGCAGAATCGACCCACCAAGACAAAGATTTGTTATTAACGCATTTTAAAAATTTAGATGAATAGGTTTTACGATATTTTCACCTTTTCGGAAGATTTTCCGTTAATCTTTACCCAAGCCAATTTTTGGATATTTTTTGCGGTAGCCTATTTTATTTTCGCTTTAGTTTATAAAAAGGTCCCGCTTCGTAATTCGTATTTATTCTTTATTTCGTTATTCTTCTATTATAAAACAAGCGGATTATTTATAGGTATTTTAATTTTTAGCACCCTGGTCGATTTCTTTATTGGCCGCACTATTTATAGAAGTGAACATAACAACAAACGCTTAGCTTTAGTTACGCTAAGTGTATGTATTAATCTATTTGTGCTTTGTTATTTTAAATATGCTTATTTCTTTACAGATGCCTTTAACACCCTTTTCAGCACCAACTATCAGGTTTTAAATGTGTTGGCTCAATGGGGAAATAGCTTTAGTAATCAAAATTATTTTACGGTCGATAAAATTATTCTTCCTGTAGGTATTTCGTTTTACACCTTCCAAACTATAAGTTACAGTGTAGATATTTACAGAAAAAAATTAAAGCCTTTAAATTCTATACTAGATTTTGGGTTTTATGTAAGTTTCTTTCCGCAATTAGTGGCAGGACCTATTGTTCGCGCAGAAAGTTTTGTTCCGCAAATATCTAAACCAACATTTTTAACCAAGCATAATTTTGATGCCGGTACCTTTTTAATATTAAAAGGATTAATTAAAAAAATGTTGTTTGCCGATTTTATAGCCATGCATTTTCTTGACCGAGTTTTCGACACTCCCGAAATGTTTTCTGGTTTTGCCAATATTATGGCCATGATTGGATATTCGCTTCAAATTTATGGCGATTTCTCGGGATATACAGATATTGCTATTGGATTAGCCTTACTTATGGGATTCGAATTGCCCGTCAATTTTAATTCGCCATATAAAGCCACTAGTGCTGGCGATTTTTGGAAACGTTGGCACATTTCGCTATCTACTTGGTTGCGCGACTATTTATATATTCCGTTAGGCGGAAATAGAAAAGGAAGTACGGCGTCTTATATTATTCTAGCTGTTATTTTACTAGGTGTAATGCTTGCTTTTAGAGATATGTACATAGTATGTATCATCCTACTAACCTCGCTTACCTTCTTTATTTTATCTATTTACAACCACAATGTAAGAAACCAAATCAATACCAATATCAACTTAATGCTTACCATGTTAATTGGCGGCTTATGGCATGGTGCGTCCTGGAAATTTGTAATTTGGGGAGGTTTAAACGGATTAGGAATTGTGGTTTATAAGTTCTGGCGTAAAATAAGCCCCTACGAATATAAAAACCAGTGGTATGTTCGTTGCTGGAAAATTCTAGTCACTTTTATTTTTATAACATTTACTCGAATTTATTTCCGAGGTGAAAGTATGGGGCACATTTCGCGTTGGTATTCGCAAGTAGCAAATAATATGGATTGGGCACATGCCATAGATATCTTGGTACATTATCAAGCCGTATTTTGGGTGATGCTTGTTGGATATATAACGCACTGGTTACCGCAATCCTTAAAAGATCAAATTGAGAATTTGTATGCTAAAAGTCCGGTGTTTGTAAAAATTACGGCTGCTGTTTGTACAGGTGTTATCTGTTATCAAGCATTTTCTAGCGATTTTCAACCCTTTATTTACTTCCAATTCTAATACAATCAGCGTTCTAAAAGTTACAATTAGATAATTTAGGAAATTTTAACCGTTTAGTTAGTGTGGTTATTGTTCTCCAATTCCTTATTTAACAAGCGTATTATTAAGCTGTTTTTAAGGAATTAATAGCAATATCCTTTATAAGTTCTTAAAAACTCAGTATTTTTGCAGCCTAAATTCTATAAGATATGTCTGTCGCACAGAAAGATTACAAAAAAGTTACTGTAAAAACATTGCAAGATATGAAGGTTAATGGTGAAAAAATATCGATGCTTACCGCATACGATTACACCATGGCCAGGATTGTAGATGGAGCTGGCGTAGACGTTATACTTGTGGGCGATTCTGCTAGTAATGTTATGGCGGGGCATTTAACAACCTTACCCATTACTTTAGATCAGATGATTTATCATGCATCTTCTGTTGTTCGTGGTGTTTCTCGAGCTTTAATAGTTGTTGATTTACCTTTTGGAAGTTATCAAAGCGACCCTAAAGAAGCCTTGCGTTCTGCTATTAGAATTATGAAAGAAAGTGGTGCGCACTCTATAAAAGTAGAAGGTGGTAAAGAAATAAAAGAATCTATAAAACGAATTTTAAATGCTGGAATACCTGTTATGGGGCATTTAGGATTAACACCACAATCTATTTATAAATTTGGAACATTTACCGTTCGTGCTAAAGAAGAAGAAGAAGCTAAAAAATTAATTTCTGATGCGTTAATGCTTCAAAAAGCAGGATGTTTTGCCGTTGTTTTAGAAAAAATCCCTGCAAAACTGGCTAAAAAAGTTGCCGAAAAATTAACCATTCCGGTAATAGGTATTGGAGCTGGAAACGGTGTAGATGGTCAAGTTTTAGTATTGCATGATATGATTGGAATGACCCATGAATTTAATCCGCGTTTTTTACGTCGCTATTTAAATTTATATGATGAAATGACAACCGCCTTATCACAGTATGTAACCGATGTAAAATCGTTAGATTTCCCTTCTGAAGATGAGCAATATTAATTTAAACCCCTTGGCTTAGTTAGATATTGAAAACTTTAGAACGTCAATGATAATTTCATAGAATTAGAGATTTGAAAAAACAGGAGCCTTTCTCCTGCCGTACACGCATCTACTTCTAAAAGCTCTTGATTTTGAAACATTTTATTGATATCTTCTTATAATCCGCTAACGATCTAGATATAATGAAAATACTTTCCAACAAATCTAACCTGCAAATTTTATTTGAAGACAATCATATGATTGTTATCAATAAGCGCACGGGAGACATTGTTCAAGGCGATAAAACTGGAGACGAACCATTAAGCGAGGTTATAAAAGCCTATATAAAAGACAAATATAATAAGCCCGGAAATGTATATTTAGGTGTGGTACATCGGTTAGATCGGCCTACTACAGGCTTGGTTATTTTTGCAAAAACAAGCAAAGCCTTAACACGATTAAATGCCATGTTTGCCGAGAAAAAGGTAAATAAAACCTATTGGGCCCTAGTAAATAATGCACCTCCAAAACAGCAGGACACTTTAATAAACTGGCTGAAAAAAAATCCGAAAAACAATAAATCTACAGCCTATCCAAAAGAAATTAGGGATAGTAAGAAAGCAATTTTACACTATACCGTCCTAAAAAAATTAGACCGATATGTCTTGTTAGAAATAGCATTAGAAACGGGCAGACACCACCAAATTAGATGTCAGTTAGCCCAACTAGGCTGTAAGATTAAAGGCGATTTAAAATATGGCGCCCATAGGAGTAATAAAGATGCGAGTATCCATTTACATGCTAGACATATTCAATTTACGCACCCCGTTACTAAAGAAGATATACTTATTACCGCCCCATTACCGCAAGATGCCCTTTGGGATGCTTGCCTTTAAACCTTCCGATACGGATATTTTAATTGCAGTGAAACTCCTTGATCTGGTTTAGATTTTAATTTAAAATGAGCGTTTATAAGCGCTGCCCTACTCTCCATATTTATTAAACCAGAACCCTGTTCTATTTTATTGATATCGAAACCTACGCCATCATCTTCCGCATAGAGCATTAAACAGTTTGGCGTATAATTAATTCGGGTCTTTAAATGGGACGCTTCCGAATACTTTAAAGTATTCGATAAAAACTCTTGAAAAATACGGAATAGAATCATGCCATCTTTTTTATTTTCTAGTAGGCTTGAATCGCCTTCAATAATAACTTCAGCATCAATTCTACCCAGTTTATTGAATCGTTTTATTTCATTATTTATAGAATCTTGAAATCCGCGATGCATAACCACTTCACCATTTAAAGATTTAGAGATGGCTCGTAATTCATCTAAACTTTCTTTAACTAAATCTTTATTTTCTGAAACATAAGGCTCCAATTCTGGATCTATTTGTTTGCCCAACATTCCTAATTGTATAAATGCTACAGACAGTAGTTGCCCGACATTATCGTGGAGTTCTTGCCCAATATGTTTTAATGTTTGTTCCTGAATTTCTATTTGAGTCCTAGAAATTTCTTCGTCAAAAATTCGTTGTTGTTCAATTTTATCGCGCAACAATTTATTTTTCCGCTTCTGAAACGTAATAAAAAATATTATAATAAGTGTACAAACAACTAACAACACAGCTGTCATATACACCAATAGATAGCGTTCTGCTGCGGTACTTACTATTTGTTCTGCGGGTTGCACCATACTAAGGCTATACTGAAAGATAAATACATTAATAAATTAGATGTTAATCGAATTAAATCTTTTAAATGTACATATTCTATGTCGGATTGAGAATTATACGTATCAAAAAATATAAGCGGCTGAGTTACTAAAAAATATAATAATATTATAGCACTGATGTAAAAATTTAACGATTTATGGAAATTTAAAATCTTATCGGAACGCAATACCTCTAGAAAATAAAAGGTGATACAACAAACTATTAAGGTCATTCCACTAATATTTATTGTATTTACAAAGCCTTCAAAAAACACGTTATAATCTAGAACGATATAAACTAATATAATTGCTAAAAACGCCCAAGTTGCTATTTTAATCCATTTTTTATAGCGTGAATCTGAAATAATTTGTCGGTAATAAAACGAAAAAAATAAGGGACTCCCTATACACCAACATAAATTATAGAACCAATAATTACGTTGAAACAATGTGCCTTCTATACTATAATAAATTCCCCAATCCCTAAAATATCTTGGGTAAAACCCTATCAGTTCCATAAAAAACACGGCAATTAAGTACCAGATAAAGTAAACCCCCACCGTATTCTTATAACTTCTATAAAAATACAAACCAGTTATGGCGGCAAAGGCGATAACTGATTTGGTTAAAAAACTGTAATTACTTAATAAAAATTCTTTCAATTCAGGAAATTATACATTATTATTTAAAATTACTGAGGATAAGTAGCTTCTGGCGGATGTCCAGCTCCTCCTAAATTTAAGGGATCTGCTCCCGTAAAATCGCTAGAACCTTGCTGAATTACACTAAAAGGCATACCACTTTTCGACTTCGAGTTATCTATGGTAGGCACAATAAAAACAGTGGTTAAACCTGGTTGTTCCGGATCTTTTTTATTTTTAACATAGGCCGCTAAATACACCCGTAATCCGTTAATGGCATGTTCTGAAAGTCCTTTCGAATGGGCTTGCTTTTTAGCATACCAAATATAGTTTTCTATTTCTGACAGTGAAAACCAAACAGAGCGATTATCAAATTTATTCTTTTCAAAATGAGATGCATTTATGGCATCATATCGCGATTGATACGCTTTCGACATTTCTTCTGCTAACTGAACAGATATCAATCCATTTGGATTTGAAAACGTGTTATCGGATTCCGATGGTGCTACCGACTCTGAGGTTGGAGGTTCCCGCTCTAAATTAATTTCCTTTTCATCTGTTTTGGTTTCCAGCAATTGGGAACCAACGACGCCTATTAAAACGCCTAATAAAATTAATGCTAGTTTCTTCATTTTTGTTTTGGTTTTTATTGATTATACTTAGTTAAAAATAATAGGTTAGCCCAACCAGCCTTCGCGATCTAAACTTCTATACTGAATAGCTTCGCTAATATGCGCCCCCAAAACAGCTTCAGAGCCTTCTAAATCTGCAATGGTTCTTGAAACTTTCAAAATACGGTCGTAAGCTCTGGCCGATAAGTTTAAACGCTCCATAGCTGTTTTTAATAAATGCTTCGAGGTATCATCTAGTTTGCAAAACGTACGAATGTGTTTCGTATTCATTTGGGCATTATAATGTACATTTTCAAAATCTTTAAAGCGTTCGGTTTGCAAGGCTCTGGCTTTAGAAACTCGTTCTCTAATAACGACAGACGATTCTCCTTTTCTGTCTTCAGAAAGTTTTTCGAAAGGTACAGGAGTGACTTCAATATGAATATCAATCCGATCTAATAAAGGGCCCGACACTCTACTTAAATAGCGTTGCATTTCTGCCGGTGAAGAGGTTACAGGTGCATTCGGATCGTTAAAAAATCCGCTCGGACTCGGATTCATACTCGCAACCAACATAAAACTACTCGGATAAGTTACCGTAAATTTTGCTCTAGAAATGGTAACCTCTCGATCCTCTAATGGCTGACGCATCACCTCTAAAACATCACGCTTAAATTCTGGAAGCTCATCTAAAAATAAAACGCCATTATGCGATAATGAAATTTCTCCTGGTTGCGGATAACTCCCGCCGCCTACAAGGGCGACGTTAGATATTGTGTGATGTGGACTTCGAAATGGTCGTTGCGACATTAAACCTAAATGCGCTTTTACACGCCCAACTACCGAATGAATCTTAGTAGTTTCTAAAGCTTCATGCAAAGTCATTGGTGGTAAAATAGATGGTAATCGTTTGGCTAACATGGTTTTTCCAGATCCTGGCGGACCAATTAAAATAATATTATGACCGCCAGCAGCAGCTATCTCCATACAGCGTTTTATACTTTCTTGGCCTTTAACATCGGCAAAATCGAATTCTGGGAAATCTAAATTTTTATAAAATTCTTCTCTGGTATTTATAACCGTTTGCTCAAGCGGAGTGCCATCTTTAAAAAAATCGATAACTTCTTTTATAGAAGCCACACCATACACTTTTAAATCGTTAACAATAGCAGCCTCTTTAGCATTTTGTCCAGGCAGAATAAAACCTTTAAATCCTTCCGATCGTGCTTTTAACGCTATAGGTAACGCGCCTTTTATGGGTTGAAGTGTACCGTCTAAAGACAACTCGCCCATAATAATATAATCTTCTAAACCTTCGGCGGGAATTTGTTTTGTGGCAGCCAAGATTCCAAGTGCTAAAGTTAAATCGTATGCAGAACCTTCCTTTCGCAAATCGGCTGGCGACATATTTATTATAATTTTCTTACCTGGAATTTTAAAGCCATTGTTTTGCAAGGCGGCTGCAATCCTGAAATTACTTTCCTTAATGGCATTATCTGGAAGGCCTACCAAATGATACCCAATACCCGAGTCTACATTTACTTCGACGGTAATGGTTGTGGCATCGACACCAAAAACAGCGCTTCCAAATACTTTTTTAAGCATAAAATGGTTAGTTTACTTAAAAGTAATAAAAATACACTAACCACCTGAATGAAAACAAATTAAATTCTAATTTTCAATCAAAGAACACCATAAAAACTAGAATTCCGGCTCTATAAAAAGTTAAACGCAAGCTATTTTTAAAATCTGTTTTGTTTCGGCTGTCACTTTAAATTGATTATCACTTCTACGATTAATTACCCAAACAATCTGATTTCCCGAACACAATACCCAAACTTGTTCTTTTTCTAAAAGCGATAATTTTTCATCTTTAAAATACTTACTTAATTTCTTTTTCCCACGCATACCCAACGGATAGAAAACATCGCCTTGTTCCCATTTTCGTACGGTTAATGGATATTGAAGTAAATCCTGATCTACAAAAATGGTTTGGTTTCCAGATACTTTAAGTTCGGAAACGGTTTCAAAAACTAATGTTCCAAAGTTGGTTTCTAGCGATTTTAAATCTTTAGGAATTTTATATTGTGCTTCAACTATGGCGTCTTGGCTAGTGTTCGAACTTAAAATTAAATACTCGCGATCTTTAAGCAAACGATGGGTTTCTGAAAACACTTGCTTTCCCGATTGCGATTTTAACAACTTAAGAATATCCTCCCAAGCCGTAAAATTATACGGTTTTAAGAGTTCGTATAAATACGGTTTCGGATCTGGAAATTTCAATAATTTAGAAACATCAAATTTTATAATATCGCCATCAAAATGCACAACGTCTTTATAGACTTGGGTCATATAATCGTCAATTAAAACTTTAGAGTCTTGTAAATGATCTTGGGTATTTTTAAAATTTTGAAGCCATTGCGGATTAATAGCTTTTAACACCGGAATAACATCGTGTCGCAATTTATTTCGCAAATATTTCGTGGAGCTATTACTACTATCTTCTCGCCAAGAAATAGTATTTAATTTGGCATATGCCTCTATATCTGTACGCGAAAATGGGAGTAACGGACGAACAATATAATCGTTAATTTCGGGAATACCGGTTAATCCATCCAATCCCGTTCCGCGAGATAAATTGATTAGAAAGGTTTCTAAATTATCATCGGCATGGTGTGCGGTTAACACATAATCGAATTTTAGCAAGGCTATTAACTCTTCGAACCAGCGGTAACGTAATTCGCGTGCCGCCATTTGGATAGACAATTTCGTGTCTTCGGCATATTGTTTAGTATCGAAACTTTCAATAAAAAGCTCCACATCTAGAGCTTCGGCTAAATTTACTAGAAACGCTTCATCGGCATCACTTTCTGCTCCTCTTAAATTAAAATTACAATGTGCTAATGCTATATTCAACCCTAATTCATGGCATAAATTTGCCAATACCACACTATCTATTCCACCAGAAATAGTGACTATAAGTTTCTTATCTTTTAAAAACGGAAGGGTTTCCGAAATGTGGGTTTTAAACGTTTCGATCATACTACAAAGATACACTTTTAAAAAAACGGATTTCAAAATTCATGTATCGTTAAAATCAGTCTGTTAACATTTATTAACGCTTAAATTCATTAACTTTAGAACAACCGACATTAAGACTTTAAGCATGAAAACACAACAGCAAATTAACGACGACACCGCCCAAAAAGCTTTTAATAAAAAAGTAGTTGCCATAACTTCTAGCCTACAATCTTATGTAAAACACCGTTTGCATATCGCCGAATCTGTAGGCATAATACGCAAAAATTTATATCATTCTAATGGCGTTATAGACGATTGCATTGTACGTTTATACGAGAAAGGTTACGATACCGATATGTCTGCTCACGATTTAAAAATAAAACTATTCAGGATTTTAGATATTTACTTAGAAGAACTTTTTATTAAAGAAGGACAACACCAAAATACAGTAAGTACGAATAGTATCTTACAAGAAGAATTGAATCGGTTAGACGAACCCTACTCCATAGATGGCGATATGGATTTTGTTATGCTAGAAGATCTTGATGATATTTCTTACAAACAAAACAGACATGAAAAAGGAGTGTTTTTATACGATGAAAACAACCAAAAAATAGTAAATGCTTTGGAGTTAGGAGACCACCAAAATACCACAAACAGAAAAATAGTGAGTAAATTTTATGGTTGGTTACCCATAAGAATTTCGAATGTTGTCGATTTATATGTATTCGCAAATTTGCCTTACGAAGATATTTCTAGAATAAAAAAGATTGAAGTAAAACGGATTGAAAACATTTTAATTAATGTAAAAAAACGGTTCCGAAAGCATTTAACTTAATGCTCTAAAGCTTGGCGCATGGCTTTAGCCTTTACCAAACATTCCTCGTATTCACTTAACGGGTTGCTTTTAGATGTAATAGCACCTCCTACAGAATATGACACATAATGTTTACTCTGGTTATATAAAATGCTTCGTATAATGACATTAAAATCGAAATCTCCTTCGGGAGTAAAATATCCCACTGTACCGGAATACAAACCACGTTTAGTTTCTTCTAATTCTTCAATAATTTTCATAGCCGAAAGCTTGGGAGCCCCCGTCATGCTTCCCATTGGAAAAGTTGATTTTAAAACATCGATAGCCGAAGTATTTTCGGAAATCTGAGATGTTATCGTAGAAATCATTTGATGCACCTGTGGAAAAGTGTACACTTTACATAATTCCTCGACAGTTACACTCCCTTTTATTGCGGTTTTAGATAAATCGTTTCGCACTAAATCCACAATCATAATATTCTCACTGCGTTCCTTTTCGTTAGCTTCTAGTTCCCGTTTTAACAGAGCATCTTTTTCAGGATTACTGGACCGTTTTGCTGTGCCTTTAATTGGTTGTGAGATAATAGTATTTCCTACTTTTTTAATATACCGTTCTGGAGATGCAGACATTAAAAATTTATCTTGTTGTTTTAAAAAGGTAGCGAAAGGTGGTTTAGATAAATCGTTAAGCTTTTGATAGGTTTCTAGCGGATTAATTTCGGCATTTTCGGCATAAAACTCTTGGCAAAAATTCGCTTCGTAAATATCGCCACGATGAATATGTGCCAACATACTATTCACCTTTTCAAAATACGCGTCTTTATGAATGCGTAATTTTATTTTTATCGGGTGTGAGGCCTCCGAATGCGATTCTAATACGGTATTGGTTATGGCGATAAAATCATCTTCAACCTCATCTTCAACCACATTTAAATACCTAATCTCAACCTGATTTCCCTTAATAAGAAAGATTTTTTTAGGCTGAAAGAAGAACACATCAGCAAATTCTAATCCATCAAAATTATTAGATTGTAATTGTTCTAAGCCATTTTTTACATCGTAGGTTAAATAGCCAAAAATCCAGTCATTAGTAGACTCTTGGTATGCTTTTAAAGATTCAAATGCATCAAAATAATCGGTTTGCATGCTCGTAAAAGCATCTACAGCTAGAATGGCATCGAAACTTGAATACGAGGTATTGTACTGGTTAGAATCCATCCAAATCACTTCCTCATACTGCTGACTCCAATGCAAAAGTTGCTGTTTAAACACAGCTAAATCTTCAATATTTCTTGATTTTGAAATGCGCAAATTGTAAAAAATTTAGCTGTAAAGTTAGTTAGTTTCTTTAAAAAAGTATCTAATTTGTATATTAGTTTAAATCTTTTTTCAATGTATACATTACAAAATAAATCTTTAAAAATTGCGGTAAATCCTGTCGGTGCAGAACTTTCGGAAATAAGCGCAGTTCAAAACACCAATCAGTTTATGTGGAATGCTAATCCCGATGTTTGGGGAAGCTTTGCTCCTAATCTTTTCCCTGTAATTGGGGCTATAAAAAATAATAGTGCCATAATTGATGGTGAACATTATGCCGTTCCTAGACATGGGTTTGTAAGGCATAATACCGATATAATATTAGAGGAGCAAACCGAATCTAAACTGGTGTTTTCCCTACTTTACAATACAGATTTACTAAAAATATATCCTTTTAAATTTAAATTTACAATACAATTTGAATTGATTGAGTACGCTGTAAAAGTGACTCATATTGTTGAAAATTTAGACGATAAACCTATTTATTTTTCTATTGGAGGGCATCCGGCTTTTAAATGTCCGGTTTTCGAAAATGAAACATACACCGACTATTATTTAGAATTTGATACTGAAGAAAATTCGGAGTCTTACGCCTTAAATACAGCTTTAGGTTTAATTACCGACCGTACATTTCCCGTTATTTCTGAAGCCAACACAATTTCGTTGCATTACGATTTGTTTACTGAAGATGCCTTAGTGTTCAAAGATTTAAAATCGAAAAAAGTTGCTTTAAAAAGTCGTAAAAACGGTACCATTTTAACCGTAGATTTTCCCGACTTTCCATATTTAGGAATTTGGGCAAAACCAAAAGCAGATTATGTGTGCATAGAACCTTGGCTTGGCGTTGCCGATCATGAGCATCATAATCAAGATTTTAAAACTAAAGAAGGTATTATTATGTTACCCACAAAACAAACATTTAAAGCGGCTTATACTATTGAAATAGACCCAAAGCATTTAGTTTAAAAGGAATAATAGCCTTAACTTTGTAGCCTAAATTACTATAAGTGACTTTTCAAAATTTAAATTTAAACACCCCACTTTACAACGCTCTAGACGATCTAGGCTTTACTACGCCAACCCCTATTCAAGCCGAGGCTTTTAGTGTGGTTAGCTCTGGTAAAGATGTCGTTGGTATTGCACAAACAGGTACAGGAAAAACCTTTGCCTACATGCTTCCTATTCTTAAAGAACTAAAATTCTCTAAACAAGAAGCACCAAGAATTTTGGTTTTGGTTCCAACTCGAGAATTGGTTGTGCAGGTGGTCGATGAAATTGAAAAACTTTCTAAATACATTAATACCCGCATTTTAGGCGTATATGGTGGCACCAATATAAACACCCAAAAACAACAGGTTGCACAAGGCATCGATATATTGGTAGCCACTCCTGGACGTTTATATGATTTGGCTGTAAGTCGTGTTTTAAAATTAAAATCGATTCAAAAGTTAGTGATTGATGAAGTAGATGTTATGCTAGATTTAGGGTTTAGACATCAGTTAATTAATATTTTCGATATCCTTCCAGAACGTCGCCAGAACATCATGTTTTCGGCCACCATGACACAAGATGTCGATGCCTTAATCAACGATTTTTTTATAACTCCAGAACGTGTTTCTATAGCAGTTTCAGGAACACCTTTAGAGAATATTCGACAAGAACGTTACAATTTACCCAACTTTCACACCAAAGTCAACCTGCTAAACGCTATGCTTCAAGATAAAGAAGCTTTTAATAAAGTATTGATTTTTGTGGCGCTTAAAAAAATGGCCGACCGGCTATTTGAAGCTTTAGACGAAACTTTTAGCGAGGAAAGTTGTGTGATTCACTCCAATAAAACACAAAATTACCGACTTCGAAGTATAGAACAATTCAGAAACGGAGACAATCGTATACTTGTTGCTACCGATGTTATGGCCCGCGGATTAGACATAGATAATGTATCGCATGTTATTAACTTCGATACTCCAGATTTCCCTGAAAATTACATCCATAGAATTGGTAGAACCGGACGTGCCGAACGCGAAGGCCATGCCATTTTGTTTTCTACTAAAAAGGAAGCAGAAGCCGTTGAGCGTATTGAAACCCTAATGAAAATGGAAATTCCTTTAAAAGAAATTCCAGAAGACATTGTCATTTCTACCGAATTATTAGAAGAAGAGCGTGATAAAATAAAGGAACGATATAATCCCTTAAAACGCCGAGATGAAGATGCTCCTGGTCCTGCATTTCATGAAAAGAAAGAAAAAAATAGCAAAGAAAACTTAGGCGGATCTTACCGTCGTGAAATTGCTAAAAAATACAAAAAGCCTAAAACGCGAGGCGATAAAAATTATAATAAACGCAATAAAAAGAAATAACAACTATTTTACATTTCCCCCTATGAAACTTAACTATATTCTACTACTTTGTTTTAGTCTATTTTTACTGCAACCTACGCATGCCAACGCTCTACCTAGTTCTGCTCCAGAATGGGGTCCTACGGGACATAGAACAGTAGGAAAAATTGCAGATTCTTATTTAAAAGAAGTACAAAACGCGCCGTTAGCAAACTATTAAACAGACATACGTTGGCCTTTGTATCGACTTACGGAGATGAAATAAAATCGGATGACCGATATAAAAAATTCTATGCTTGGCACTTCGTAAATATGAAAGCAAATGAAACGTATGAAGCTTCCACTAAAAATCCAGAGGGTGACATCGTAACGGGATCAGAATACTGCATTCAAGTGCTTAAAGACAAAAATGCTAGCGATGCTGACAAAGCTTTTTATTTAAAATTATTAATTCATTTAATAGGCGATATCCACCAACCTTTACATGTCGGTTTAGAAGAAGATAAAGGCGGAAACGACATTAAAGTAAAATGGATGGGCAAAAGTACAAACTTACATCGTGTTTGGGATAGCGACATGATTAACGGGTATAATATGAGTTATACCGAATTAGCTGAAAATGCCGATGCCTTAACCAAAGCTCAAGTAAAAGCCATACAAGAAGGCAGTATTACAGATTGGGTAAACGAATCTCACGTTTTGGCCAACGATATTTATAAGGATGTACAGGCTAATGACAACTTAAGTTATAAATATGCCTACCTACATTTTACAACAGCACGAACTCAGCTTCAAAAAGGAGGAATCCGTTTGGCTAAAATTCTAAACGATATATTTTAATCCTGAATTATAATAATATATGTTGGCGGTGTAGATATCTACATCGCCTTTTTTATTTCAAGTAGTTTCAAAAATAAATTGTAACCGATTACCGTTAAGCGAAGATAACGGTAAATACAGCTAATATTTTAAAAATAGAGCACGCTAACTATTTTATATTCATACTTTTGCATCCCCAAATAAAAATAGGAAACAATTTTTTAATTTTTTGGAATGACGATGAAACGGTTAATTACAAATGAATTTGGAACGCTTAAACTATACGAAAAATATGTTTTTGCACAAATGAATGAAGGTATTACAATTACTAAAGATTTGAATAACATCTTACTTCAAATTGCCAACACATATTATAAAGACTCACCATTTGTATATATTACAAATAGAAAAAATTCTTACTCGGTAGATCCTGCAATATATTTAGAAACCTCTAAAATTAAAAACCTAATAGGATTCGCTATTGTATCTAACATCCCTTTAGCGCTAAGTAACGTTAAAATAGAACGCATGTTTTTAGATAAACCTTGCGAAACTTTCGACGTTATTTCCGACGCAAAACAATGGGCAAATACACTCGTAAAACAACATCACAAATTAAAAGATGGCAAGCCAATAAAAATGGCTAGCTTATAATTACTTAAACAACGGGTCTTTTATAAAACAATAGATTTCCTGTCATGCAACAAACAAGAAGGCAAATAAGAACCATTTTTCCAACTTATTTCCATTAATGCTTTTAAAGGTCGTGACCAGAAAAATTTCTTTCCCTATAAAAAAAAAGCCGCCTAAAAAGTATGAAAATACATCATTCTGAATTTATTTCAGAATCTCCTCATATTGAAAACCAAATATGTGAGAACCTGAAATAAATTCAGGTTGACGAAAACTCAACTTTTTAGACGACCTTTTCTAAATATAATTTAAATCTGTGTTTTAAACATGTAAAGCACGATCTCCGGTTGCAGCTAAAGCCGCTTCTTTAATCGCTTCAGTAAATGTAGGGTGTGCGTGAGACATTCTAGACACATCTTCGGCACTTGCTCTGTACTCCATTGCTACAACGGCTTCAGCAATCATATCGGCAGCACGAGCACCAACCATATGTACACCTAAAATTTCATCGGTAGTTTTATCTGCTAGAATTTTTACAAATCCATCTAAATCCATACTAGCTCGACTTCTACCTAAAGCACGCATTGGGAACGATCCTACTTTGTATTCTACACCTGCTTCTTTTAATTGCTCCTCAGATTTACCTACAGTAGCAACTTCTGGCCAAGTGTAAACTACACCTGGAATTAAGTTATAATCGATATGTGGCTTTTGTCCGGCCAAAGTTTCGGCAACAAATACACCTTCTTCTTCAGCTTTATGCGCTAACATCGCACCTTTTACAACATCACCAATAGCGTAAATGTTAGAAGCACTTGTTTGTAAATGATCGTTTACTTCAATTTGTCCGCGGTCTGTAAGTTTAACTCCGGCAGCTTCGGCATTTAAACCATCTGTGTATGGACGACGTCCAACAGATACTAAGCAGTAATCTCCTTTAAACTCTACTTCCTCTCCTTTTTTATTGTCTGCTTTTACTATAACTTCATCACCAACACGCTCCACAGATTTTACTTTGTGAGACACATTCATTTTGAATTTTTGCTTCTTTAAAACTTTATTAAGTTCTTTAGACAAACCAGCGTCCATAGTAGGAATAATTCGGTCCATATATTCTACAACAGAAACCTCTGCTCCTAAACGTTTGTATACTTGACCCAATTCTAAACCAATAACACCTCCACCAATTACGATTAAATGTTTAGGGATTTCTTTAAGTTTTAAAGCTTCGGTAGAGGTAATAATACGCTCTTTATCGATATTGATAAATGGTAAACTAGACGGTTTACTTCCTGTTGCTATAATTGTGTTTTTAGCTTCAATTTCGGTAGATTCTTCTCCTGAAATTGTAATGTGAGTAGCATCTTTAAACGCTCCTACACCTTGGTACACATCTATGTTGTTTTTCTTCATTAAAAAGTCAATCCCTCCAGTAGTTTGATCGACCACCGATTGCTTACGCGCAATCATTTTTTCTAAATTTACTTTAACATCGCCTGGAATTTCAATACCGTGCTCTTCAAAATGCTTAATCGCATCTTCGTAATGGTGAGACGAATCTAGTAAGGCTTTACTAGGAATACAGCCTACATTTAAACAGGTTCCTCCAAGTGTTGCGTATTTTTCTATAATTGCAGTTTTCATGCCTAGTTGTGCGCAACGAATCGCTGCTACATATCCTCCAGGCCCTGAGCCGATAACGGCTACATCGTATGAATTCATAAGGTATTTTTTGGTTCTTTCATTGTAATGGTTAACAAAAATACAAATTTAGAAAGGTTAAGTAAGTCAACATTATTAAAATTTTAGGCTTTTTTTTGAGAATTCGTCAATCCTTAACCGAGTTAAACGGGGATAATTGTGCTGTGTTTCACCTCGTTAATAACAAACATACTGTGTGTACTTCCTATATGATTAATCGTTGTGAGTTTATTCACCATAAATTCTCGAAAGGCTACCATATCTGTCACCAACACTTTTAGCAAGTAATCATAATCGCCACTAATGTGATAACATTCCATAACTTCGTTTAAATTGGTTACTTCCTTCTCAAATTGCACGACATAATCTTGACTGTGCTTTTCCAGTTTTATATGGCAAAAAGCAACAAACGATTTCTGAACTTTGTCCTTATTAACCAAAGCCACATACTTGCCTACAACACCTTGTTGTTCTAATTTCTTAATGCGTTCGTAAACGGCTGTTACCGATAAATTTAATTGCCTTGACAGGGCTTTATTGGTTTGTTTACTATCTGTTTGAAGTAATTTAATGAGTTGTTTATCGATGGCATCAAAAGTCATAGTGATAGATTTTCTATTAATAGGAATAAATTTAAGTTAAATTCAAAATTTAAACTATTAATTTAAATTATATTAGATAATAAATCTAAATTAATCGACAACCATTGATTATCAATCTAATTATTATCAATTTTGATTAATAAAATAAATACAAATTATGGCTTTTAAACCCGCGAACAACATACAAGATTTACAATATTTTGGCGAATTTGGAGGTGTGAATCCGTCTATTTCAGACTCTTCAACCTATACCTTTATCTCGGCAAAAACCATGTTCGACACCTTTGAAGGTAATGCCGAAGGGTGTTATTTATATTCTCGCCACTCCTCACCTTCTAATCTTTACTTAGGAGAAGCTTTGGCGGCTATGGAAGGTACCGAAACAGCAAATGTTTACGCCTCTGGTATGGGTGCAATTACTTCCGTTTTACTTCAAAACTGCAGTGCAGGCGATCATATTGTATCGAGCAGAACTATTTATGGAGGAACCTATGCTTTCTTGAAAAACTTCACACCTCGGTTCAATATTGACACAACATTTGTAGACATTACAAAATTGGATGTGGTTGAAGCTGCCATTACACCCAATACCAAAATGATTTTTTGTGAGTGTGTAAGCAATCCGCTTTTAGAAGTAGCCGATATTGAAGGTTTGGCCAAACTTGCAAAAAAACACAACTTACAATTAGTGGTAGATAACACCTTCTCTCCTTTAAGCATTTCGCCGGCCAAATTAGGTGCCGATGTGGTAATTCATAGCTTAACAAAATTTATTAACGGGAGTAGCGATACCGTTGGAGGTGTTGTTTGTGGTACACAAGAGTTTATAGATCAATTACGAAATGTGAATGATGGAGCCGCTATGTTATTAGGATCGACTATGGATAGTATGCGATCTGCCTCGGTACTAAAAAACCTCCGAACGCTACATATTCGTATGCAGCAACACAGTAAAAACGCATTGTATCTCGCTGAAAAATTTGAAGCCGATGGTTTAAAAACGGTGTATCCAGGATTAGCTTCACATCCGTCTCACAACATATTTAAAAACATGATGAATGCACAATATGGTTATGGAGGCATGCTAACTATAGACGTGGGTTCTATTGAAAAAGCAAACGCTTTGATGGAGCTGATGCAACACAAAAACTTAGGATATTTGGCTGTAAGCTTAGGGTTTTATAAAACTTTATTTTCTGCACCAGGAAGTTCAACATCTTCCGAAATCCCAGAAGACGAACAAAAAGCGATGGGATTAACCGACGGGCTTATTCGTTTTTCAATTGGCCTAGATGCCGATATAGAACGTACGTATACCATGATGCATGAATGCATGAAATCGTTATCCATTTTGTAACTATATATATTTTTAAACAGAAACACCTCCCGATAAGAGGTGTTTTTTTTGTTTCTAGAAGTTTGCAATAGGCCTAAATTTCTTCATTTGCAGAAAAGCATCTAAAATCGTAACATTACAAATATAATTCTAAACGTAACAATTCCCTATGGAAAGCCAAGACATTAAGCCTGAAACACCACAAGACGATCCTATTGTAGAAAACAGAGAACTAAGCATTTGGGAAGCTTTAATTCCTGTTTTAGCCTTAGTAATCATGTTATTTTACAATGTAAAATATGCCTTTGGCGACGATGCTTTAAGTGGGAGTAATCAGTTTATTTTATTACTTGGTGCCGCCGTTGCCGCCATTGTTGGATTTCTAAACAAGGTAAGCTACGACCAAATGCTAGAGGAAGTTGCTCAGAATATTAAATCGACTACAGGAGCTTTACTGATATTATTATTTGTAGGATCGCTGGCAGGAACTTGGCTTATTAGTGGTATTATCCCCTCGATGATTTACTACGGATTACAAATATTAAATCCCACAATTTTCTTACCCGCCTGTGTTATAATTTGTGCCATAATATCTATTGCTACCGGAAGTAGTTGGACAACCTCTGCTACCGTTGGTATTGCACTAGTTGGTATAGGAAATGCTTTAGGAATTTCGCCCGGAATGACTGCTGGAGCCGTAATTTCTGGAGCATATTTTGGAGATAAAATGTCGCCCTTAAGCGACACCACCAATCTTGCGCCAGCCATGGCTGGAGGTGAATTATTTTCGCATATAAAGTACATGACCTATACAACCATACCCACCCTTGTTGTAACCCTAATACTCTTTGTCATTATAAGTTTGTCGCTAGATGTTCATGGTACTACAGACACCTCTGCAATGTTAGCATCTATAGATGAGGCATTTAATATTTCGCCTTGGTTATTCCTTGTGCCCGTATTAGTTATTTTTATGATTATTAAGAAGGCTCCGCCACTTCCTGCCCTTCTTGTAGGAACCCTTTTAGGAGGTATATTTGCATTAATATTTCAACCAGAAATTGTTAAACAAATTACAGGAGCAACAGAACTCAATTTTCTTTCGGCATATAAAGGTGTAATGACTGCGATAACGGTAGATACTTCTATCGCTACGTCTAGCAAAGAATTAAACGATTTATTCTCGTCGGGAGGCATGTACGGTATGCTAGGAACCATTTGGCTAATTGTTTGTGCTATGGTTTTTGGAGGTATTATGGATGCTATTGGGGCCTTAGCCAGAATTAGTAAAGCTGTTCTTGGTCTTTTCGATTCTGTATTCGGTTTGTTTGCAAGTACTGTTATAAGTTGTATTGGATTAAATGCCATTGCCAGCGATCAGTACTTAGCAATTGTAATCCCGGGAAGAATGTACAAGAAAGCTTTTGAGGACAAGGGACTTGCGCCAGAGAATCTAAGTAGAACACTTGAAGATTCAGGAACCGTAACCTCGGTATTAGTGCCCTGGAATACCTGTGGTGCCTACCAAAGTAGTGTTTTAGGAGTAGACACTTGGTCGTATGCGGGGTATGCCTTTTTTAATTATTTAAGTCCGTTTACCACCTTGTTATTTGCGGCCTTTCGTATTAAAATCAAGCAACTCGGCGACAAATAACACAAATCTATCGTTCTTATTTTTTATCATAAAAAAATCTTATACAACCATAAAATTTTAGAATTTAATTCACATTATAAATCTATATAGTGCCATATATTTGCAGAAGAAAATTAATAACAAAAAACACATATATTATGGCATTTGTAGGTAAAAAATTTCCAGATTTAAACGTTGACGCAATGAACGATATGGGCGATACTTTTAAAGTAAACGTTCTTGAAGAAGCAGTTAACAATAAGAAAAAAGTAGTTTTATTTTGGTACCCAAAAGATTTCACTTTTGTATGCCCAACAGAATTACACGCATTCCAAGCAGCAGTTAAAGAATTCGAAAAAAGAAATACCATTGTAATTGGTGCATCTTGCGACACTCCAGAAGTACACTTTGCATGGTTAAGTACTGCAAAAGACAACGGCGGAATTGAAGGCGTAACTTACCCAATTTTAGCAGATTCTAACAGAAACCTAGCATCTACTTTAGGTATCTTAGATATTACTAACGAAACTTTTAACGAAGAAACAGGTGTTGTACTTGTAGAAGGTGATAATGTAACTTACAGAGCTACTTATATTATTGACGAAGATGGTATTGTACAACACGAAAGTATTAACAACATGCCTTTAGGTAGAAATGTTGGAGAATATTTACGTTTAGTTGATGCTTTAACTCACGTACAAGAAAAAGGTGAAGTTTGTCCAGCAAACTGGGAAGAAGGAAAAGATGCTATGCAAGCTAATGCTAAAGACACAGCGTCTTATTTAGCAACACACTAAACCCTAGTATTTACCAAATTTAAAATTCCAGATTCTAAAAAGAATTGGATTGGAGTCTGGAATTTAAATTATTTAACCTTAAAGATATGGTACAAGAATTAGAACAAGATAATTTAAACGATATTGTTGCAAACAACGATACTGTTGTGGTACAATATTCAGCAACTTGGTGTGGTAATTGCAGAATTATGAAACCAAAATTCAAAAAATTAGCTACCGAAAACGAAAACATTACTTTCGTTATTGCTGATGCTGAAAAATTTACAGAATCTAGAAAATTAGCGAATGTTGATAACTTACCAACTTTTGCTACATTTAAAAAAGGTGAATTCGTAAATCAGGTACAAACAAATAAGTTTGATCTTTTAAAAGATTTAGTAAATGAAGTTACCAGTAATTAAACACCTTACTCAATTTATTGAGGAGAACGACGAAGATTTCGTAAACGAAACTATTGAAACTTTAGAGGCACTAACAGAAGTATCGTCATTAAAAGACGAAGAATTAGATGTTATTGGAGAATTAATCTCTAATATGTATGGTGCAATTGAAGTGAATAAAATGATAAAAGAAGGTACACCACAAAAGGAAGCTTTAAATACCTTTATGAAACGTGTTTTAGGTTCTATTGATAAATAAAAACCTTACCTAATTTCAAATAAAAATCCCCTTACCAACTGCTGATAAGGGGATTTTTATTTCATGTATTTTTTGTTCAACAACGCTTAAAATTGATTTTATTCTGATTTACATCTGAACCAAATTTTAATAAAGAAGAAAACAGCTTTGCAGATTATAATATACTCCATAAAGCTGATTCCTTGGCCAACATTTGAAAAAATACTATTTTAAATCAAATCGATCTAAATTCATCACTTTATCCCAAGCTAAAATAAAATCGTTTACAAATTTCGATTTAGAATCTGCACAAGCATATACTTCTGCAATAGCTCGTAATTCAGAATTAGAACCAAAAATTAAATCGGCACGTGTTCCTGTCCATTCTAATTCACCAGTCGTTCTATTTCTACCTTCGTAAAGACCTTCTTTTTCTGAAACAGGTGTCCAAACCGTTTTCATATCTAATAAATTCACAAAAAAGTCGTTAGTTAAAGCTTCTGGATTGTTTGTAAATACCCCATGTTTAGAATCATCCCAATTGGTATTTAAAACACGCATACCTCCTATTAACACCGTTAATTGTGGTACACTTAAGGTTAATAATTGTGCCTTATCTATTAATAAAGATTCTGTAGACACGTCAAATTTTGTTTTTCTATAATTTCTAAAACCGTCGGCATAAGGTTCTAAATAGGTAAACGAATCGACATCGGTTTGTTCTTGAGAAGCATCCATTCTACCTGGTTTAAAGGGCACATGGCCAGAAAACCCTGCCTTTTTAGCTGCCATTTCTATACCAACACATCCTGCCAAAACAATTAAATCGGCTAGAGACACTTTAGACCCTCCATCATTAAATTCCTGTTGAATACCTTCAAGAACAGTCAAAACCTTTTGCAATTGCTCTGGTTTATTTACCTCCCAATCTTTTTGAGGTGCTAATCGTATACGAGCACCATTTGCACCACCACGCTTATCTGAACCTCTAAATGTTGATGCCGAAGCCCAAGCTGTAGACACTAGTTCTGATACGCTTAAACCAGAATTTACTATTTTATCTTTTAAAATTTGGGTACCGTGAATTGTTATTAAAGGGTGATCTACTTTTGGTATTGGATCTTGCCAAATCAATTCTTCTTGAGGGACTTCATTTCCTAAATACAAATCACGAGGTCCCATATCTCGGTGTGTTAATTTATACCAAGCGCGTGCAAATGCATCGGCAAATTGATCTGGGTTTTCTAAAAATCGTTTAGATATTTTTTCGTATTCAGGATCGAAACGCAAAGACAAATCTGTGGTTAACATTCTTGGCTTATGTTTTATCGTAGGGTTGTAAGCATCGGGAATTGTAGCTTCTGCATTTTTAGCTTCCCATTGTTTTGCTCCCGCCGGACTTTTGGTCATTTCCCATTCATATCCGAATAAATTTTCAAAGAAATAATTACTCCATTTTGTTGGGGTTTGCGACCAAATAACTTCTGGTCCGCCCGTAATACAATCTGCACCAGCTCCTGTACCAAAGCTATTTTTCCAACCAAAACCCTGATCTTCAATAGGTGCTGCTTCTGGCTCTGCTCCTACATATTCTCCCGGATTTGCTGCACCATGCGTTTTACCAAAGGTATGCCCACCTGCTATTAAAGCCACTGTTTCTTCATCGTTCATAGCCATACGCTTAAAGGTTTCCCGAATATCTTTGGCTGCAGAAATAGGATCTCCATTTCCGTTTGGCCCTTCTGGATCTACATAAATTAAGCCCATAACCACAGCTGCTAACGGATCTTCTAAATCGCGCTCTCCAGAATAGCGATTATCTTCTAGCCAATTTTTTTCTGACCCCCAATACACATCTTCTTCCGGCTCCCAAACATCTTCTCTTCCGCCTGCAAAACCAAAAGTTTTAAAACCCATAGATTCTAAAGCAACGTTTCCCGAAAGCACAAGCAAATCGGCCCAAGAAATCTTTTTACCATATTTCTGTTTTATCGGCCAAAGCAATCGTCTTGCTTTATCTAAACTTGCGTTATCCGGCCAACTATTAAGCGGAGCATAACGTTGTTGTCCCGAACCTGCACCACCACGACCATCTCCAATTCTGTAAGTTCCTACACTATGCCATGCTAGTCGAATAAACAATCCACCGTAATGTCCAAAATCTGCTGGCCACCAATCTTGAGAATCTGTCATTAATTCTGTTAAATCCTGTTTTACAGCCTTTAAATCTAAGCTCTTAAACGCTTCTGCATAATTAAATTTCTCACCCATGGGGTTCGATTTTGAAGCATGCTGACGTAAAATATTTACATTTAATTTATTAGGCCACCAATCTTGATTTCTAGAACCTCCTCCAGCACTCGCTTTAGGTGCTCCTCCCGAAAACGGACATGTTCCTCCAGATGTGTTTGATTGTTTATTACTATCCATCATTTCACTATAATTTAATTATTTACAATATTCTAAAAATACAAAATACTCCACAAAATATTGCAAAACTAACAGCGAAGATGTTCGTTTTTATTAAAATGTTAAAAAGGACAAAACATCTAGATGATAATCTTCATAAGCTTTTTGTTCCCTTTTAAAAATAGCAACTACAAATTCAATACTTCTTCTCTAAAAACAGATACCCATTATTTAAAAACTTGTAATAATTCCACTATTTGAGTAAACTCCTTTTCTGTAGCATAAGCCAAAGCAGTTTTTCCTGTTTTGTCTTTAATTTGAGTGTTTGGATTATATTTCAACAAAACTTTCACCACCTCTATTTGATTATACATGGTAGCAAAAATTAAGGCTGTTGTTCCGTTTATATTGGCCAGATCTATTTGTGCACCATGCTCTAAAAAATATTCAACGAGTACCACACTCCCTTTAAACGACACGCCAATAAGTGGCGTATTACCCGAGGCGTCTGCTGCATTTATATCGGCATGTTGTGCTACCAAGTACTTTACAATATCTAACTTATCGAAATAAGAAGCTAATACTAATGGCGTGAATCCTCTAGCGTCTTTTACATGTATAAGCTCTGGGGTAGTTTGCAATGCGCTTTTAACCGCTACAAGATTCCCCGCTTGGATGGCTCCGAAAAAACTATCTTTATCTATCATATCTCTTATTTAAAATTAATAAGGGCAAGTTTTCACTTGCCCTTATAGTTACTTAAAAATACTTAATTATTATATATCGAATCGTCCTGCATTCATCATTTTGGTCCATGCAGCAACAAAATCGTTTACAAATTTCTCTTTACTATCATCTTGCGCATAGAGTTCTGAATAGGCACGTAAAATAGAATTAGATCCGAACACTAAATCTACTCGAGTTGCGGTAAATTTAACCTCACCTGTTTTACGGTTTGTTACTTCGTAAACACCATTATCTACTGGTTTCCATTCGTAAATCATATCGGTTAAATTCACAAAGAAATCATTCGTTAGAGCACCTTCATTATCGGTAAACACACCATGTTTTGTTCCTCCGTAGTTAGTACCCATAACACGCATACCTCCAACGAGTACTGTCATTTCTGCAGCGGTTAAACCTAATAATTGCGTACGGTCTAGCAATAATTCTTCCGGACTTACAACATAATCCTTCTTTTGCCAATTTCTATAGCCATCGGCAAGTGGTTCTAGAGATTCAAAAGATTCTACATCGGTCATGTCCTGACTTGCATCTCCACGCCCTGGAGTAAACGGAATACTTAAGTGCATCCCTGCATTTTTCATCGCTTTTTCCACTCCTACATTACCTGCTAATACAATGGTATCGGCAAGACTAATTCCAAATTCCGTTGCAATAGGCTGTAACACCGATAGCACTTTAGCAAGACGTTCTGGCTCGTTACCTTCCCATTGTACTTGAGGCTCTAATTGAATTCGTGCCCCATTGGTTCCCCCTCTAAAATCTGACCCTCTATAGGTTCTAGCACTATCCCAAGCTGTAGAAACTAATTCAGATATACTTAAATCTGTACTTGCTATTTTACCTTTTACAGCATCGGCATCGTAACTAGAATTTCCTTTAGGCACTGGATCTTGCCAAATTAAATCTTCTTGAGGTATATCTGGTCCAAACCAACGGTCTTTTGGCCCCATATCTCTATGTGTTAATTTAAACCAGGCACGAGCAAAAGCATCAGAGAAAGCTTCAAAATCATTTTTAAATTTTAATGAAATCTCTCTATAAATAGGATCTACTTTCATCGCCATATCGGCATCTGTCATCATTGGGTTATGTCGCGTCGTTAAGTCTTCAACATCTACAGGCATATCTTCTTCTTTAATAGAAACCGGTTCCCATTGATGTGCTCCTGCTGGACTTTTACGTAATTCCCATTCGTGATTAAACAACATTTCAAAGAAACCATTATCCCATTTTGTAGGGTTAGTTGTCCAGGCACCTTCTAAACCACTCGTTACGGTATATCGTCCTTTTCCTGACTTCGTTGGATTCGCCCAACCTAAACCTTGAGCTTCCACTCCGGCAGATTCTGGATCTGGACCTAAAATACTTGCATCGCCATTTCCATGTGTTTTACCTACGGTATGACCACCGGCAGTTAAGGCCACTGTTTCTTCATCGTTCATAGCCATACGCTTAAACGTTTCTCTTACTTGTGCTGCTGTTTTTAAAGGATCTGACTTACCATTAACCCCTTCTGGATTCACATAAATAAGTCCCATTTGTACCGCCGCTAGAGGATTCTCCATCGTATCTGGGCTATCTACATTAGCATAACGCTCGTCACTTGGTGCTAACCATTCTTTTTCTGCTCCCCAATACACGTCTTTTTCTGGATGCCAAATATCTGGACGACCAAAGGCAAAACCATAGGTTTTTAATCCCATACTTTCGTAAGCGATAGTTCCTGCTAATATAATAAGGTCGGCCCAACTTACTTTATTACCATATTTTTTCTTGATAGGCCAAAGCAAACGTCTGGCTTTATCTAAACTCACATTATCCGGCCATGAATTTAGCGGAGCAAAACGTTGGTTTCCTGTTCCACCACCACCACGACCATCGGCTAATCTATAAGTACCAGCAGCATGCCAAGACATTCTAATCATTAATCCACCATAGTGACCCCAATCTGCTGGCCACCAATCTTGGCTATCGGTCATAAAATCATGCAAATCTTTCTTAAGTGCCTCAACATCTAGTTTTTTCAATTCCTCTAAATAATCGAAGTCATTTCCTAACGGATTTGTCTTACTATCGTGTTGATGTAAAATATCTAAATTTAGAGCATTTGGCCACCAATCGGTTACCGATTTATCTGCAGCAGTATTAGAACCATGCATAAACGGACATTTTCCAGAACTTTGAGATACACTTCCGTTTAACTCTTCATTTTCTGCATGTATAGATCCTGCTGTATCTGCATGCCCTTCTTGACTAGAATGTGGGCATTTGCCTTGTGTTTCGTTTTCCATGTTATATGTTATTTAAAAAAATTAATGTCGTACTCACAAATATATAGCCTAATGTTTAACCGCTTATTGATAGCTAATTTTTATAATTTATAATGAAATCAATAAATTTTATCGATATGTTTCGGCGCACATTTCACCACAATAAAGTTAAAAAAAACAGCACAATCCTTTTAACTCCCTTCTGTTAATAAAGACTTAAGATTTTGCATTATTACAAGGTATTTTAGTCAAAAAATTTAGATTCCCTTAACATCAATACTCCTAATTATTCTTATTTTTATAAAAATTAAAAATTCAATTATGGCAACAGTAACCTTAAAAGGCAATGCAATAGAAACTTCTGGAGAACTTCCTAAAGTAGGAACAAAAGCTCCAGATTTTACATTAACCTCTACAGACTTAGGGTCTAAATCTTTAAAAGATTTTGCAGGGAACAACGTTATTTTAAACATTTTTCCGAGTGTAGATACTGGGACTTGTGCCCAATCTGTAAGACAATTTAACAAAGAAGCTAGCAGCTTAGACAACACTAAAGTGTTATGTATCTCTCACGACCTACCATTTGCTCAAGCGCGTTTTTGTGGCGCAGAAGGTTTAGAAAATGTGATATCTCTATCTGATTATAAAGATGGTAGTTTTGGAAAAGCCTATGGTTTAAATTTTACAAACGGCCCTTTAGAAGCTTTACATTCTCGTTGTGTGGTTGTTGTTGACGCCAATGGAGATGTAAAATATACAGAGCAGGTAGCAGAAACTGTAGACGAACCAAATTATAAGGCTGCATTAGACGCTATAAAAAATGCCTAAAAAAGAAACGTTTCTTGTAAACAGAATTAAAAGTGTAGGATATGCGTATAAAGGCGCTATCCTACTCTTAAAAACAGAATCGAGTATTAAAATCCAGTTTGTAATTGCACTTTGCATGACTGCAGCTGGTTTTTATTTTGATATATCCCCAACAGAGTGGATTTTTCAAACCTTAGCCATTGGTTTAATAATGACTGCCGAAGGTTTAAACACTGCTATTGAAGCCATTGCCGACTTTATTCACCCCGAACACCACAGTAAAATAGGCTTTATAAAAGACGTCTCGGCAGGAGCTGTTTTTATAGCAGCTATAGCCGCAATTATTATTGGTTTTATTATTTATCTGCCAAAATTATTTTAAATACTATACCTTTAGGATAAACGTTAGTAATTTGTATTTTTGTTCAAATTAACAACTGCGCGTTGATGGCTAAAAAGAAACCCAAAACTAAACAACCTAGTACTCCTAAATTTAAAAAACCAAGTCTTAAATTAACAAACCAACAAAAGTTAATTTTTGGTAGTTTACTCATTATATTAGGTGTTCTTTTAGGTACAGCATTCTTATCTTATTTCTTCACAGGCAAAGCCGACCAAAGCATATTAAATGAATTTTCTTTACGCGATGCTAAAGCAGAAAACTGGGTAAAAAAATCTGGAGCTTGGTTAAGCGATATTTTTATTTACCGCGGATTTGGTATTGCTGCTTTTATTTTTGCTTGGTTACTTATAAGGTCGGGATTGCATGTACTATTAAATGTAAATCATGACAAATTAAGACGCCATTGGTTTTGGGGACTATATCTAATCATTTGGTTTTCTATATTCTTCGGATTTTTCGGAACCAAACATGCCATACTAGGAGGTATCGTAGGTTATGAAACCAATACTTTTTTACAGGATTATATCGGGATTCTTGGTGTATCGCTACTGCTTTTCTTCGGATTGATAGTGTATCTCGCTACCCGATTTAAAATTACAATTCACAGTTTTATAGCCTTATTCAAATCGGCTAAAAAAGATATTTCAGACGAGTTAAAATCGGCGAAAGAAGATGCGTTTACTTTTGACAATAATTTAACTGAAGAAGCTGAGGCCATTAAAAAAGCTTATGAAATTCCTGTAGAAGACAAACCACAAACACCAAAACCAGTTACTCCTCCTCAACCAGAGCCATTACCTGTTCCGGAACCTAGTATAGAGTTAGAACCTATAGTTAAAGCACCTACCCCTTCTGTTAAATCTTTCGAGGTAGAAACGCCAAAAGAAGAACCCCTTGAAGCCGACATAGAAATGGAGGTTGAACAGGTAGAAGAAGAAATTTCTGAAACAGATAATTTAGCAAATAAATTAGTAGCCGATTTTGGTTTATTCGACCCTACTTTGGAGCTAGGCAAATATCAATTTCCTCCTTTAGATTTATTAAAAAAATACGACAACGAAGGCATTTCTATCAACCAAGAAGAACTCGAGGATAACAAAAATAGAATTGTGGAAACCCTTAATAACTATAAAATAGGTATTGCGAGTATTAAGGCAACCATTGGACCAACAGTAACACTTTACGAAATTGTACCAGAAGCCGGAATTCGAATTTCTAAAATTAAAAACCTAGAAGACGATATTGCCTTATCTCTATCGGCATTAGGGATTCGTATTATCGCACCAATTCCAGGAAAGGGAACTATTGGTATTGAAGTTCCGAATAAAAACTCGACCATTGTTTCTATGCGATCTGTTATTGCATCACAAAAGTTTCAAAAAACAGATATGCAATTACCTATTGCTTTTGGAAAAACTATTAGTAACGAAACCTTTGTGGTCGATTTAGCAAAAATGCCACACATGCTTATGGCCGGAGCAACAGGACAAGGAAAATCTGTTGGACTAAACGCCGTGCTTACTTCGTTACTTTATAAAAAACATCCAGCAGAAGTTAAGTTTGTTTTAGTCGATCCGAAAAAAGTTGAATTAACACTTTTCAATAAAATAGAACGCCACTACCTTGCTAAATTACCAGACGAATCTGATGCTATTATTACCGATAATACTAAAGTAATTAACACGCTTAACTCGCTTTGTATAGAAATGGATAACCGTTACGAAATGCTTAAAAATGCATTATGCCGTAACATTGTAGAATATAACACCAAATTTAAAGCACGTAAATTAAACCCTAACGATGGTCACGCCTTCTTACCCTATATTGTATTGGTAGTCGATGAGTTTGCCGATTTAATAATGACGGCTGGTAAAGAGGTAGAAACTCCTGTAGCCCGTTTAGCACAATTAGCGCGTGCCATAGGTATCCACTTAATTATTGCTACGCAACGTCCGTCGGTTAACGTAATTACAGGTATCATAAAAGCGAATTTCCCTGCCAGAATTGCGTTTAGAGTAACAAGTAAAATAGACTCGAGAACCATTTTAGACGGGTCTGGAGCCGACCAACTTATAGGTCGTGGAGATATGTTGTACACACAAGGTAACGAATTAGTGCGTATTCAATGTGCCTTTGTAGACACGCCAGAAGTAGAGCGAATTGTCGATTTTATCGGGGATCAAAAAGCATTTCCAGATGCCCATTTATTACCAGAGTATGTGGGCGAAGAAGGTGGCACAAATCTTGATATTGATATCTCTGATAGAGATAAATTATTTAGAGAAGCTGCCGAAGTTATTGTAACTGCACAACAAGGATCTGCTTCATTATTACAACGAAAATTAAAATTAGGTTATAATCGCGCTGGGCGTTTAATCGATCAATTGGAAGCAGCTGGAATAGTTGGCCCGTTTGAAGGTAGTAAGGCCAGACAAGTATTAGTGCCCGATTTTATTGCGTTAGAACAATTATTAGAAAATGAAAAGAATAACTAGAATGAAAACATGTTTACTTGCACTAACCTTATGCTTTAGCCTTGTAGGTTTTAGCCAAAGCGATGCAAAAGCCAAAGCCCTATTAGATCAGGTTTCAAAAAAAGTAAAATCTTACGACAATATTTCTTTAGATTTTAAATACGTCCTTCATAATGAAGCCGAAAACATTAACCAAGAAACCCGTGGCGATGTGGTTATGGAAGGCGAAAAATACATTTTAAACATCTTGGGCATCACGCGTATATTCGACGGAAAAACCCTATACAGTATTAATCCTGAAGATGAAGAAGTAACCATTTCTACGGAAGATCCTAACGACGAAAACAGTATTACCCCTAGCAAAATGTTATCGTTTTACAGCGAAGGTTATACGTTTAAAATGGACAAAGAGCAAAACATTAAAGGAAGAAAAATTCAGTACGTAAAATTAATTCCGATGGATTCTAATTCCGAAATTAATCATGTGCTATTAGGAATCGATCCGCAAACAAACCATATTTACAATTTAATTGAAGTTGGTAAAAACGGAACACAAACCACCCTTACTGTTACTGCTTTTAAAACTAACGAAACCTTATCTAAAGCCTTATTTACCTTTGATAAAAACAAATACAAAAATTACTACATCAATAAATTAAACTAGGTACTTGAAAATATTAGACCGATATATATTAACCACATACCTTAAAACATTCATCAGCGTATTTGTAATACTCATGATGATTTTTGTGTTGCAAACCATTTGGCTTTTTATAAAAGAATTGGCCGGAAAGGATTTGGATGTTATCGTTATTTTAAAATTTTTACTGTACTATTCCCCTAAATTAATTCCGTTAGTATTACCGCTTACTATTTTACTAACTTCTATTATGGTTTTTGGAAGCTTTGCCGAAAACTATGAATTTGCGGCCATGAAATCGACAGGAATTTCGTTGCAACGTGCCATGGCTGGGCTTAGTGTATTTATTGTTATACTAGGAATTGTTACCTTTTTCTTTGCCAACAATGTTATTCCTTGGGGAGAATACGAGTCTTATAATCTTCGTAAAAATATTGCGAAACTAAAACCCGCAATGGTTATTGCAGAGGGCCAGTTTAACGATTTTGGATCACTTAATATTAAAGTCGCAAAAAAAACAGGAGATCAAGGCCAATATTTACACAACGTTATTATTCATAAAAAAGCGGAAAACGGTCTAGGAAACTACACCACAATAGTTGCTAAGGAAGGTGAATTGCTTAGCCAGGAAAAATCTGATGTTTTAAAACTCATCTTAAAAGATGGAAATTATTACGATGATACACCTCCAAAAAAAGCAAACGAAAGACGACGCCGCCCGCTAACAAAAAGTGCATTCGATACTTATACGCTTAATACCGATTTATCGCAATTTAATGATGTCGATTTAGACGACAAAAATGTAAGCGACAAGTATAATATGTTGAATGTTACAGATTTAGATTACACCATAGATTCTCTTACCACAGAACGCTCTAAAGATTACAATTCGTTCTCGAATAACATATACAATCGCTACGGAATTAAAGGTTTAGAAACAACCATTAAACCGAAAAACGACAGCGTATTTACGGGCAATCTATTAGATTTATTCGACTCTTATAAACGTATTCAAATTGTAGAATTATCTATCAATAATGCCTCAAGCACGCAACAAATTATTAGAACTAACGAAAAATCGTTTAAAGCAAAATCATCTTGGATAAACAAGCACGTTATTGCTTTACACGAAAAATTATCTTTAGGATTTGCCTGTATCATTCTCTTTTTTGTGGGAGCGCCATTGGGTGCTTTAATTAGAAAAGGGGGATTAGGTTTACCTATGATTATTGCCATTTTATTATTTTTAACCTACCACTTCATCGGGATATTTGCTAAAAACAGTGCTAAAGACGGAACGTTTAGTCCTATTTTAGCCTCTTGGTTTTCAACCTTAATTATGTTTCCTTTAGGTGTGTTTTTAACGCGTCGCGCTACAGCAGACAAAGGTTTATTCGAGTTCGATCATATATTAATTCCGCTTAAAAAACTATTACCTTTTAAAGATCACTCTAAAGACACTTTTCCAGATGGTTTAAGTAGAGATTTTACCGACTTTAAACGCTATAAAGAAGATAAGCTACTAGAGCTTATAAAAAATCCAACAAGCTATAATTACCATGAATCAGGAAAAATTGAAGCTTTGTATACCTTGCAAGAACGCAATTTAAGTTTAGAGGCCATTAAAGCAAAAGGCGTTAAAATAGATTCGAAATTCGAAACGTCTTTACATCTGGTATCCCTATTCAAAATTCATTCTAAAATCGCTTTAATTTTTAATGCCATTGGTATTGTATTACTCATATTATTTTTCATTTTGAAAAACAATAAAATGCCAGAATTTGCATTTATATCCGTACAATTAAGCATTATATCTTTTGTCGTATTTATAATCTATTATATTGCTCAACAACTAAATATAATGGCTTTAAAAAAGCATTTAAAGCAGAAAAACAAGACTTCGAGTATTCCTATGCTTATTTTAGGCATCTTTCTATTTCCTATTGCCTTTATTTTTAACAAACATAAAGCAAATGCAGACTTAAGTAAAGATGCTATACTACATTTAAACTAAAAGCAATATCTTTGCAATATGATGACAGATACCAAAGAAAAGACTCCTCTATCTTTTAAATTACACAGTATTAAAGAAGCCATTGACGATGTTAGAAATGGTAAAGTAATTATTGTTGTAGATGATGAGGATCGCGAAAATGAAGGTGACTTTGTTGCCGCAGCTTCAAAAGCTACGCCAGAAATGGTAAATTTTATGGCAACTCATGGTCGCGGATTAATTTGCGCCCCACTAACAGAAAGTCGTTGTAAAGCATTAGATTTACATATGATGGTTAGTAATAATACAGACCACATGGAAACCGCTTTTACCGTGTCTGTAGATTTACGCGGAAAAGGTGTAACCACCGGAATTTCGGCTGCAGATAGAGCACTCACTGTACAGGCCCTTATAGATCCGAAAACTAAATCGTTTGACTTGGCAAGACCTGGTCATATTTTTCCTCTTGTAGCAAAAGACGGTGGTGTATTAAGACGTACCGGCCATACCGAAGCGGCAATAGATTTTGCTAGATTAGCAGGTTTAGACCCGGCAGGAATGATTGTTGAAATCATGAACGAAGATGGTACAATGGCGCGTTTACCTCAACTTATAGAAGTTGCTAAAAAATTCGATTTAAAAATCGTTTCTATTGAAGATTTAGTAGCTTATAGAATGCAACACGATTCTTTAATAGAGAAAAAAGAAGATTTCGATATCGAAACGCGATTTGGAAAATTTAGATTGCGCGCTTATAAACAAACCACAAATAACCAAGTGCATATTGCACTTACCAAAGGGCAATGGAAAGCAGATGCTCCCGTATTAACGCGTATTAACTCGACTCTAGTAAACAACGATATTCTAGGTACGCTTACCAATAATGCCGACGCTAAATTAGACAGCATGTTTAAAGTAGTTAACGAAGCTGAAAATGGTGCCATTATTTTTATAAACCAAGAACCTAAAGCCATGAACATTTTAAAACGTTTATCGGTTTTAAAACAGGAACAAAAACCTAATACAGTAACCAAAGCACCTAGTGTAGCTATGGATAACAAAGACTTCGGAATTGGAGCTCAAATATTACACGATTTAGGGATTCATAAACTGCGATTAATATCGAATAGTGAACACACTAAACGTGTAGGAATGATTGGTTACGGATTAGAAATTATTGATTACGTTAATTACTAAGCCAAAATTTCACTATAAAACATAGAGAAGGCTGTTTAAAAAGTTGAGTTTTCATCTACCTGAAATAAATTCAGAATGACGGTGCTTTATACTTTTAAATAGCCTTTTTATTTTAGCTGATTCTAGAATTTTTAATCTTTATAACTATTCAAGATTTGGCGCAGTACCAGGACCAACTTTGGCGTCTTTAAACCACACCTCTGTATAACAGCCATTATTATATTGTTTTTGAATATCGCCATCATAAGTTTCAGATCCTGTATACCAAACAATATTATCTTCAGGGCTTTTTCCATTCGTTTGATTATAGGCTCCTTGCTTAAAATATTGTATTTCGCCAGCATAAGCATTTTCACGCTCTACCCCATCACGACCTATCGCGGCATACAAGGTCCAGATTTGTTCTGGAATATCTGAGGTTTTAGCAAAATCCGATTGCAATAAATTTTTAGTAAACGTTTTTGTGTCGTGTCCTTTGCTTTTAAACGTAAGGTACATGGTTCCTTTATAAACATTTATTTCGTAACTAAATTCTTCTCCCAAGGCAATTCCATCCTTAGGTTCTTCCGGATAAGATGATGGACTATCTCCTACTACAGACATATCGTATCCCCAAATAGCCGTAGAGTAATCCCAGCGTTTAGCATTATCTCCTTCAGTATTTATTTCGTAATTCCAAAACACAGATCCTTTTGTATGACCTGGAAATTTTTTATAAAATATTTTAATCGGCTCGTTTTCATGCCCTTCATGACTATGAATTTGACCAACCACCACAGAATATGAAGCTGCAACTCTAGCATCGCCCGAGGTAGAAACATGTTGTACCTTTAAAGTCCCGTTTAACTTGCCTCCCACTTCTGGAATCCAATGTTTTTTCTGACCTAATTCGGTTCTTGTATTACTCGAGGTTCTAGAAGTTACCCCAGAATTTGGCGTTTTATAAACGACCCAGTCTGTATCCCCATCGTTAGTAACATAAAAGAAATCTTTGTTTTCATAATGCTCTAAGTCTTCTAGATGCGTACCATCGCCTAAAAGAATTTTCCACTGATCCATAAATGGAATAACATCACTCGGATATTTTGTTTCTGCGACGCTCTTTTCTACCGGTTTATTTTTAGATTCCTTACAAGATACTAGGCCTATAGACATCCCTAAAGCAACAACCGATAATCGTAATAATGATTTACTAAATTTTATATTCATGCTTAAAATTATTTAGCACCATAATAAGCATTTGTTTTGAAATTTTCAAAGATCTTACAGGAATTGTTTTTATAAATTATGAGATATCATGTGCTTATTAACACCCATAATTAACAGGTAAAAGGGCATAAACTTAAATATAAAATAAGAGCTTTGGATAAAAAAATAACTTAGTATCGTTATTTCAGTAAGGGACAAGATTCTATAAAAAACTAAATCCTACTTGAAAAAATCAAGTAGGATTTACTAACTAAACCGCTATTCCCTTAACCTATATAGAAATAACTATCTTGAATGACATATTTTAAAATGTAAGGATTATGCTATTAATCTTAATCTATGAAGAATTATGTCATCCTTATTTTATATACGAACAGATTTTAATCTTGGACTTTTTATATTTGAAATAAATTAAAGTTTTTTTGCTTCTTCCCAAAACACATCCATTTCGGCAAGTGTCATATCTTGTAAAGATTTGTTTAATAACGCGGCTTTACCCTCTAAATATTGAAACCTTTTCTTAAATTTTTTATTAGTTCGCTCTAAAGCATTTTCTGGATTAATTTTTAAAAACCTAGCATAATTGACTAAAGAAAATAGAACATCTCCAAATTCATCTTCTATGGCTTCCTGGTTTTTATTAGAAATTTCGACATTTAACTCATCTAATTCTTCTTGCACTTTTTCCCAAACCTGCTCTGGCTTTTCCCAATCAAATCCTATGCCTGCTACCTTTTCTTGAATACGACTTGCTTTTACTAAAGCAGGCAAACTGTTAGGCACACCTTGCAATACACTCTTATTACCTTCTTTTAATTTTAACTTTTCCCAATTACGTTTAACATCGTCTTCATTTTCTACAACAACATCGCTATAAATATGAGGATGCCTCTCTATTAATTTGTCGCAAATAGAATGACAAACATCTGCAATATCGAAATCGTTTGTTTCGCTGCCTATTTTGGCATAAAATACAATGTGAAGCAATACATCGCCCAACTCTTTTTTAATTTCATGAAGATCGTTGTCTAGAATGGCATCGCCAAGCTCGTAGGTTTCTTCTATAGTTAAATGGCGTAAGGTTTCCATGGTCTGCTTTTTATCCCACGGACATTGCTCACGAAGTTCGTCCATAATGGTTAATAATCTATCGAAAGCTTGAAGTTGATCTGCTCGTGTATTCATAAGTAAATTTTAAAATAAAAACTGTATGCTACCAAAGGTAGTAAAAACGAAAGTCCGACTCGAGGTCGGACTTTGATATATATGTATTCAATTACATTTATTCTTTTTTATCTGCAACAGGCTCTTCGGTCGCTTCTTCTTCAACTTCTTCAGATTCAGTTTCGAAATTTAATAAATCGTTCTTCTGAAGTAAATTATACCATTGAATCACTTTTTTAATATCGCTTGGGTATACACGATCTTCATCGTAATCTGGTAAAACTTCAAAGAAATACTCTTCTAATTTATCTTTACTGTCTTTATGACTTACACTAGAAGGCTCATTATTTTCTTTTGTTGCAATAGTTTGAAGCACTGTTTTTAAAGGCACTTCTTCTGTTAAGGTATAAATGGCTATTTCGCTTAACACGCTAACATTATGGTTCATGGTAACAGATAGTCTTTTATTATCTAATAAAGATTCTGCTATAAACCCGTTGCGCGTTTGCATGATTAATTTGTATAATCCTGGTTTTCCTGAAATAGCTAATATTTTATCTAAGCTCATAAATTATTTTTTAAAAGATGGCAAATATCTTGTGTTTAAAAGTGTAATACAAATATTATCGTTTCTTTTTTTGATTTGGAAAACGCATTTTGTAATCTACCTTAATTTTTCCTTTCGAGATATTATCTAATCGTCCTTTTATTAATCGTTTCTTTAATGTAGATAGTTTTTCGGTAAATAAAATACCGTCAATATGGTCGTATTCATGCTGAATAACACGTGCTATAAGTCCGTTGTAAGTTTCTACTTTCGGCTCAAAATTTTCATCTAAATATTCGATGGTAATTTTAGACTTTCTAAACACATCTTCACGCACATCTGGGATACTTAAACAACCTTCGTTAAAAGCCCACTCATCCCCTTCTTCTGCAGTAATCTTAGCATTTACAAATGCCTTTTTAAAACCTTGTAATTCTTTTTGTTCTTCTTCGGTAAGGTCTTCGTCTTCAGAGAATGGTGTTGCATCCACTACAAATAACCGAATTGGCAAACCTATTTGTGGCGCCGCTAGACCAACACCAAAGGCATTATACATGGTTTCATACATATTCTCGAGAAGCTCAACAAAATTAGGATATTCTGGAGTAATATCTTGTGCAACCTTTTTTAAAACGGGATCGCCATAAGCGACAATTGGTAATATCATTTGTGTACGTTGTAAAAATTGAAATGCAAAAATACAATTCTTACGGTTAATAGCCTATAATAAAAAAACTCCTTTGTTAAGGAGTTTTAAATTTTAAGAGTATTTTATGTTTTCTAACAATGTACTACGTCTTTTTGTATAACAAATAAATCTATATTACATTTAATTTTAGCCTTTACTAAGGCATTTATTAAATCGCGATGCCTGTTTGCTAATTGGATAGACTTTTTTAAATTGATGTTCTGAATTCGTACAGGAGTCACCTCTCTTATTTCTGTTTTTATTAGTTGCTGTTGCACCTCTCCTTCTCCGTTTTGCGCCCTAAGTTGCATAGTCCCAAAACACAGCATTACCACTAAAAACATTAACTTACTAAAATTCATCACTTTACTTATTTAAACCAAATATAGAAGCAAAGTACCGATCTCGTAAAAAATTTAGTTGAACACCAATTAATTCTCGATAACTAGTTAAAACCAAATAAAACAAGGTTAAAAACCAAGCTTATTTAGAGTATAAATAACTCTGTAATATTAAGGTTGCGCTAATTTCGTCTATAAGTGCTTTATTTTTACGTTGTTTCTTTTTTAGTCCACCATCAATCATGGTTTGAAATGCCATTTTAGACGTAAAACGCTCATCGACACGTACCACAGGAATATCGGGTATAGCTTTTGCCAATTTTTCTAGGAATGGAACAATCAAAGCTTCACTTTCTGAGGCTGTGGCATCCATTTGCTTAGGTTCACCCACCACAAAAAGCTCGACAGATTCTTTAGAAATATAATCTTTTAAAAATGGAATAAGTTGCTTAGTTTCAACCGTTGTAAGCCCAGAAGCAATAATTTGCAATTCATCTGTTATAGCTAAACCTGTTCTTACTTTTCCAAAATCGATTGCTAAAATTCTTGCCATTATATTAAGTTTTAGGCAAAGTTACTGTTATTAGCTGTTACAGCTAAAATTTGACTCCAAAAAATTGATTTGAGAATGGATTAATTTAAGATGAGATTTCTCCTTTTGTTGAAATGACCATTCTTAGAAATATGTTGAACTAGTTTCAGCTTCTAAGTACTATTAGGAAGTGTACTTACACAATGAAACCCTAAAAATTCAGGATGATGCTATGAATAACAGACTACCATTAACGAAATCCTGTGCAAAGTTTTCTTAATTTTTATAGAATCCATTTTAAGGTAATAAATTATAAAAGTATCTTTGATGAAAATTTTAAAATTACAATGAAAGAATTACAATCTATCATAGAACAAGCTTGGGAAAACCGAGCGTTGTTATCTGAAAACAACACCATTGAGTCGATTAGAAAAGTAGTTTCTCTTTTAGATGCTGGAGAATTACGTGTAGCAGAACCAACCGAAAATGGATGGCAAGTTAACGAATGGGTAAAGAAAGCCGTAGTCCTTTATTTCCCAATTCAGAAAATGGAAACTATAGAATGTGGACCATTAGAATTTCATGATAAAATTCCATTAAAAACAGGTTATGCAGAAAAAGGAATACGTGTTGTTCCTCATGCTGTTGCCCGTCATGGTGCTTTTATTGCTTCTGGAACTATTTTAATGCCTAGTTATGTTAACATTGGTGCGTATGTAGATTCTGGATCTATGGTTGATACTTGGGCTACCGTAGGTAGCTGTGCACAAATTGGTAAAAATGTTCACCTTTCTGGTGGTGTTGGTATTGGTGGGGTGTTAGAACCATTACAAGCTGCTCCGGTTATTATTGAAGACAATGTATTTATTGGTTCTCGTTGTATCGTTGTAGAAGGTGTACATGTAGAAGAAGAAGCTGTGTTAGGTGCAAACGTAGTATTAACTATGAGTACCAAAATTATAGACGTAACGGGAGACACACCGGTAGAAACTAAAGGTAGAATTCCAGCACGCTCTGTTGTTATTCCTGGAAGTTATACTAAAAAGTTTCCAGCAGGAGAATTTCAAGTTCCATGTGCTTTAATTATCGGAAAACGTAAAGAAAGTACAGATAAAAAAACCTCTTTAAACAATGCACTTCGCGAAAATGATGTTGCAGTTTAAATGAAAATTTTAGTTATACAACAGAAGATGATTGGTGATGTGCTTACAAGCAGTATTTTGTTTGAAGCACTTAAAAAAGAATATCCCGGTGCAGCATTGCATTATCTTATTAATTCCAATACATTTTCTGTTGTAGAACATAATCCTTTTATAGATCATTTTGAAGTCTTTCCTAAAGTTGCCGAGCAAAATTCTGCAGCTTTAATTACTTATGCAAAAACGCTTCAAACCCAAAATTTTGATGTTGTTATAGATGTATATTCTAAACTATCTAGCAATATTATTACCTATTATTCTAAAGCCAAAACTAAAATTTCTTACCACAAATGGTATTCCAATTGGCTTTATACAGAAACCATTAAACGGTCTAAAACACCTCAAACCGAGGCGGGTTTAGCCATAGAAAACAGACTTCAATTATTAGGTCCGTTACTACATAAAGTACCAAGAGTTTTAAAACCTAAAATTTATCTTGCACCTTCAGAAAAAGAAGCGAGTAAAGTGTTTTTAGAATCTCATGGTATCGATTTACATAAGCCCTTATTTATGATAGGTGTTTTAGGCAGCGATGAATCTAAATCTTATCCGTTAAATTATATGGCTAAAGTTTTAGATCAGGTTGTAAAAACCACCAACGGACAACTTTTATTTAACTATATCCCCTCGCAATTAGAACAGGCGCAGCAGATTTATAATTACTGTAAACCTGAAACGCAATCTCATATATTTTTTGAGGTTTATGGGAAAAGTTTACGCGAGTTTATCACTATCCTTTACCATTGTCAGGCTATTATTGGTAACGAAGGTGGCGCCATAAATATGGCGAAAGCTTTGCAAGTAAAAACATTTACTATTTTTTCGCCGTGGATAGATAAAAATACCTGGAGCATTTTTGAAGATGGTACCAATAATATATCGGTGCATTTAAAAGATTATTGCCCGGAATTATACCATTCTAAATCGGAGAAAGAAATGAAAAAAGACAGTCTTTCTCTTTATAAAAAGTTTGAACCTCACTATTTTTCAGACGAGCTAAATTCTTTTTTAACCGCAAACCTATCACAGTAACAATGCCCATGAACAAACTCACTGCTATTATTCCTACAGGAAACGAAATACATAATATTGAAGCCGTTATTGCTTCGGTAGATTTTGCCGATGAGATTTTAGTAGTCGATAGTTTTAGTACAGACGGTACCTATGAGAAAGCTTGTGAATTAGCTACGAGAGTAATTCGAAGAGAATATGAATATTCTGCTTCTCAGAAAAATTGGGCAATTCCGCAAGCCAAATACGAATGGATTTTACTTGTCGATGCCGATGAGCGTGTTACACCCGAATTAAAGGCTGAAATTTTAGAGGTTCTTAAACAGCCAAAACCCAATGTGGTTGCCTATTGGATTGGTCGTATGAATCATTTTATGGGCGAACGTGTTCATTATAGTGGTTGGAGAAACGATAGTGTAATACGTTTATTTAAACGTGATTTTTGTACTTACCAAGATAAACATGTACATGCCGAGATTATTACAAATGGTGACGTAGATCGGTTAAAAAATAAATTTTACCACAATACGTATATTACGTTCGATAAGTATTTAGAAAAAATGAATCGTTATGCGTGGTGGCAAGCTAAAGATTACGATAAAAAAACAGGAAAAATTACCCCATATCACTTCGTTATAAAACCGTTTTGGGGCTTTTTTAAACATTACATCGTTCAGTCTGGATTTAGAGATGGCGTTGTTGGCCTAACCATTGGTTATATACAAGGTTATGTTATTTTTATGCGTTATGTAAAACTTTGGTTGTTGCGAAAAGGACGCGAATAATTTATTATTTTTTCCAGAATTTAAGTTGCTTTTTAAGGCGTTGCTTTCTGTGGTATTTTTCTTGAAAAGCCTCCGTTTCTCGCCACATCGCTTGAAACACTTTATCGGCATCTAACCCTGAACATTTTGCATATTCATCGCTCATCGTTTTAACCATAAATTTATGCGTGGTTAAGCGAGCAAAATTTTTCATACGAGCCTCGAAATTCATAGGATTAAATTCCATTCTATTTAAATCTACCAAAAAATATTCATAACCCGTTGGTGTTTTTTTAATCAAAGTGTTTCCTGGAGAATGATCTAAAAAATTAATGTTTTTCTCGTGTAAATCGTAAGTAAAACGCGTGAATCCTCTTAGAATTTCCTCGTGATCTGGAATTTCAAAATCATGGCATAATTCACGATAAGTTAAATCGCATTTTAAATGATTGCTCACATAAAAGCTATTTTTAAACAAGAAAGGCGAAGAGAATTCGTAATACGCAATAGGTTGTGGCGTACCTACCCCTAAAGACTTTAATTTATTCGCATATTCAAACGAACGCTGTGCTTTACTTTTTCTGAAAAATTTATAGGCAACTTGATTAAATATATTAGGAATTTTAAACGATTTTATATTTAAAGTTTCATTTTGCAATGGAAATAGCTTAATCGTATTTCTATCTTGGTGCCCTAGCTCCTCCCCCGAATTAGAAAAGTTTTTAATAAACCCTTCTATTTCTTTTTCATATTTCCTATAGCTGTCTTGGAACATAGTTGTCATTTAACGAAATTACATTTTTTTAAGAAATTGTTCTAATTGTAGGTTTTAAATCTTGTTGGCATTTACGCATTTAGTTCATCTATGCCATTAATTTTAGTTTTCCAAAAATCAACGACATGCTTTTTAGTAAACCCATGGCAACCAAATGGTAAGGTGTTATTGGTTAACGTAAACCCTATTTTAGGTCTTCTATCTATAGAAAAATAAACGGCTTCCTTATAATCTGGTATTCTAAACATTTTATTTAAAAATGGTGCTTTTAGCGACCAAAACACATCTTCCATTAATCGGAAATCGTCGGTTGGCAAATTTAAATGTTCCTGTATCACATCTTGGTGGTTTTCAATAATATCAATAAATGATGACACTTTACGTATAGATAATCCCCCATTGCCTACTTTAAAAAATATTTGCTCCCGTTCCTTCTTCTTTTCAGACATTAAATTGTGCTTAATATTTTTTAGAATATTTGGTTTGCTAGACAACCATGGCGACCCTATATAATCGTAGTCTTTATTACACCAAGCTTTTAATTCATTTTTAAAGACATAAGCATCTAATTGATGTATTAATATATAGTCGTAATTTTTAAAACGATTATAAAACTCCGACGATAACATTAATTTATTATACCCAAGTATACCTTTAAAAAAATCGTTATTAAATTTTTCTACTTTAATCTGTGCTGCCTCTTTTCTGATAGTCGTAGTATCGATGCTTTCGGGTTCACAAAAGTAAGTGTCGAAGGTATTTAAAACCCTAAGACATTGCTTTAAGGCAATAGCTTCGTTTTTTGTAATAGCACTTTTATAAACAGGTATAACCACACAAATTTTCATAACCCTACTTTATATTTAAAATTATAAATTTAAATCTCATTATAATCAATGTAATATTAAGCATGTATTAATACTGCATGTTCTAGGTATTCTGTATTTTAAAATATATGTTCTCACCTTTATTCCTATAATTTAAAAACTGTTTTTACCCAGTTCGAAATATGATATTTCATTAATACCGATTCTTCTAGTTCATGATAAGGGGAGTTTAAAAATTCTTGCGGAATCTCTATCATTTTCATATCGATAACCAGAATATTATTCGGGTGATAAAAATCGTAGTTCACCACCGATTTATTCGTGGTAATTAATTTTTTCTGTTTCCCTAAAGCTTCAAAAACTCTAAACGACAAACCTTCTTGTTTAGGGCGCTGTAGGTCTAAAATCATTTTAGAATCATCTGCTATCTTTAGCATATCTTCTATAGAAATTTTTTCCTTAATATAATCGACTCCTTTTATGCGTTTTTTAAGTGGCTTTTCGGAGAACGCTATAAGTTTGGCCTTTAGCTGATGTGTAGAAAAATAATGTTGCAATTTAGGTAAAGTACTAGACCGTTTACCAAGAGAACTAATATTAAAAACGTCGTACAAATACGGTTTGTGGTCTTTCTGAGATTCTAAAGGAAAATAAATATAATTCGATATAAAATTAAAACCGAAACGTTGTACATCTACTGGTTCAAAAGAATACACCTCATCAAAGGCATCTTGAACCTTTTCCATTCTAGGGTATCGCGAAAAACTGTCGTTAAAAAAAGCGATTAATTTATCGCAATATTGTTCGCGGATTATTCCTAAAGTATCTATAGACAAGTTATCGCCTTTTATAACTAAAATTTGATCTTGTTTTCCTAAAAATTCAAAACGCTTTAAAATATGATTGTTAAGGTGTTGCCTCTTAAAATTATAATTAAAAAAGGTTTTCATAACGAAGTTTAGCGATTTATGGAAATTACTAGGATATTTGTATTTAAAGGCATCAAAATTCATATGATACACTTCTACGCCTTGCTGCTCCAACGCTTTAGCAATAAAGCTATTAAACCCCCAATTATCTAGACTAATTATAGTTACTTTCATATATTCTATGAATCAAATCTAAGGAATTTTTTAAACTTAATCTTGAACATTTTAAAACGATAATTTTTTCTATGAGAAATGGTACAAAACCAAGAATTACCTGTACGCACGTCTCCTGGAATATATTTAAAACTAGTAAAACCCAATTTCCATGCGGTGTAATTAAAACTTAATTGATCGCGTTTGCTGCTATTTAAAACCATGTGCCACCAAGATTCCATAACCTGAATAATTTCTGGATCGAAATGTTTTCGTATTAATACAGAACCCGTAATTAATCCGTTATGTTCTGGGTAACCTTCTTTTCTAAATCGATCAATTTGGCGTTTCATGACTTCTGGATCGTCTCTAAAAAACCCTTCTTTTTCACCTTTAATTAAAATAGCTTCATACTCATCGTAAATACAATCACGCTTATCTGCAAAATTCTGATTATGATCGAAACACGCCATTTTTGCCGTTTCTAAGTACTCATTTACCAAAGGTCTTATATCTTTTAAAACCCAAATATTAGCATCAATATATATGCTAACATCGTATGCTTTAGAAAGACACTTATGAGGTAACAGTTTATAATACCTGTTGCTTCGCGTATTATCGTTTGGTATTGGAGCCTCTACACGTTTAATTGTCCAATGTTTAGAAGTTATATTTTGATCGGTAAAACACACCAAATCTACACCCTTAACATGTCTCTGAGGTATTAGTCCGCCATACTTACCAAATATTGCTGTATAAACAATAATACGGTGACTCATAGAATTCTGTTTTAAAATGCAAAGGTACGTTTATTCTATGTATGCTTTAACTAATTCCTTTCAAAGTTCAAGAAGAAGAATATTATAACTTTAGCATATAAAACATTATATTTCCAAATAATTTTATAATTCCCTTTACCTAATAGCAACCAAAAAACCATGAGTATATCCGAATTCTTAAAAAGAAACTTGTCTACTTTTAGTCGAGCTCAACACAAGAAACGGACATTAAATTCCATATTGGCAGCACCACAATATGAACATAATGTTGTAAATATTTATAGAAAAGACGAAAACAATATTGGCGATTTTTACTGTGCTCCGCATTTATATTTTGATGAACTAAAAAATAAATCTCTAGATATTTTCGATTATAAAAGTAGTAATCCAGAAGTTCGAGAGCATTTTATTCAATCGGTTAACAATAATGCATTAATTATTGGTGGCGGCGGTTTATTAAAACGAAGCAGTTTTAAACAACAACTAAAAACCTTTGAAACTCTAGCCAAAAGAGGAAAAAAATCGGTGCTATGGGGAATCGGCCATAATGATAAAAACAAATCTAACTTTGGAAAAACGGTACCCTACGAAATAGACACCTCTGCATTTGGTTTAGTTGGTGTTCGAGATTATAACAGAGCAGAATCTTTTGTGCCTTGCGTAAGTTGTATGCATCCTATTTTTGACCAACACTACTCAAATTCTCAGGAAATAGGATTGGTTTTTCATAAAAACAGCATAAAAAACAAATCATTATTAAAGACCTTATCTCACTACCCTTACACTTGTAATACGAAAGATTTAGATAATATGATATCTTTTATAGGAGCTTCCGAGACTGTAGTTACAGACAGTTATCACGCCATGTATTGGGCTATGCTTCTCGAGAAAAAAATTATTGTTATACCTAATTCTACTAAATTTTTCAATTTTAAATATAAACCCGAATTTTCAACATTTAATGAGTTTGAAACTCGGGTAAAAAAAGCCCCAAGATATACAGGCCTTTTAGAAGAATGTAGAGCTTTAAACATACAATTTTCTAATCGGGTGTTTAACTATCTAAACCTGTAGGAGCAATTCCTAATACATGTTCTACCCAACCATTTAAAGTATACTTATAAAGGATGTTTAGAGGAATTTCTTGGTAAGGTGTATCAAAAAATGTGCGTGGAATATCAATTTGGTTTACATCTAAAACATAAATATTATTCGGATTATAAAAATCGTAATTTACAATATCGGCATTGGTGGTAATTAACTTTTTATGATATCCCATAGCTTCAAACACTCTAAAACTTAATCCCTTCTGCCCTTCTTTCTGAATGTCTAAAACCACACTGGATTCTAGAGTTTTTAATTTAACATCTTGTAAGGACAAAAACCCTGAAAACATAGTTACTAACGGATCTGGTTTTGCCCGTTTTCTACTCACCATTATAGTATATCCTATTCCTTGAGATTTTAAATACGCCGCTACTTGTTTTAAATCTTTAAAGCGCTCATCGAAAGAGCTTACATTAAACACCTTTGGTGTAGTTACAGCTGGGACTTTAGCCTGATAATCGTAAATATAATTGGTGATAAAGTGTAATTTATACGTTTTTACGTCTTGCTGTTCATAACTAAATACTTTATCGAAAAGCTGGACCAAATCGGCTTGTTCAGGAACTTTTTTAGTACTGTCGTAATAAAATGCGTATAATTTTTTAGTATAAGCACGCATTTCAACTATATCCTTCCGCTTTAAACGATCTGGTCTAACAATAAATATAATGTCTTGTTCGGGATTACTAATAACATTAGACATTAAGCAATTTGATTTATATTCCTCTTTAATATTCTTCTTAAAAAGGAGTTTATTAAAAGCATTTTTCACCTTCTCTGATGCCGATTTGTACTTGTATCTAAATGAAGAATAATTAATATAAGTAACCTCAACATTTGGATAGGTTTTTAGGTGATCAATGATATAATTGACATACCCTAAAGGACTTGTTGAAATAATGGTTACTCGTTTCATAAATTGATCGCTATGAGACTATGGTTTTTAATTGTGTTTCTATGGTTTTTAGCGAATAGGGTGCTATAAACTGTTCCGATTTCGCACTTATATTTGTCCATAAACCTTCTTCAATTACTATTTGAATAATAAGTTGTGCGATGTGTGCTGCAGAATTACCAACCATGTCTTGTTTAAATGGAGAAAAGTTAAAACCTTCTGCTCCAACATCGGTTGTAATTACGGGTAAACTATACTCAAAACTCTGACCAATTTTACCTTTCACCCCTGCCCCAAATCGCAGTGGTGCAACAAATAATTTCGCTGTTTTATAATAGCTCGAAATATCGTCTACAAATCCTATAACCTTGAATTTTTCCGAATTCAAATCCAATAGGTCTTGTGGCGGATGGCTCCCTACAATATTTATTTTTAAATCTGGTAGACTTTCCCAAACGATGGGCATAATCTCCTGGTTTAACCATATTACCGCATCGATATTAGGTTTATGTCCAAAACCGCCTACAAACAACAGTTCCGATCTTTCAGCAAAAGGCACAAAGTCTTTCCCTTTAGGAAGAAATTCATGAACATTCCCCAAGGTTACCATTTTAGAAGTGTCTTTATAATATTCGGACAAAGCGACTTTATCTTTATCTGAAATGACTACTATTTTATCTGCATTCTGGCAATTTTCGAGTTCTAATTTCAGATATTTTTCAGCTTTAACTTTTAGTTTCTCCTCTTTATTTAATTCCCATTCACGCAGGTTTCGTAAATAATGGAAATCTACCATATCGTAAACCAACAAGGCCTTTTCAGTAATCGATTTTACAAGCTTATAATAGGTATTAAACGTTTCTGGCCGGTGTAACCAAACAACATCTAAATGTGGTGCTAATAAAGTTAAAAAGGCGTTTCGGGTAATCAACTCACCCTGCGCATCCAAACTAGGTTCGTATACGTGCACCCCCATATTTTTATAAAATGAAATATAATCAGATTTGTATTTATATTCCTTTAAGTCGGCCATTAAATACACATTGTAGCCTTCTTTGAGTAAGATTTTCATTAACTCTAATAAACGACGAGAGCCCGAATCTTTATTATATTCTGGAATATTCCCGTCTATAATCAATATACTTGGCCCAGATTTAGACCAAACACTCGAATCTAAAAAACGTTTCTGAGATTGAAGTTTCTTTTTTAGAGTCTGTAATCTGAATTGATGTTTTATTTTCTTAAACACGTGATATGATTAAAATTTCAATTTGGTTTTTAACATGCTTGTCTTTACCTCTAAAGCCGCTACAATTTTATTTAAAGTTTCGGGAGAAGACAATCTAAAATCGATGGTATCATGATGTTCTAACCGCCTGCAAACTTTTTTTAAATCTTTAAATTTCAACATTGGTTTTAGCAAATTTTTAAATCCTTTTTTAGGTTTTAAAGTAGCATCAATAAACGTATTTTCAGAAAACCCGATGGATAAAAGCCAATCATTCCATTTCCATTCTGATACTTTTTCACCTTCATAAACATGAGCATAAAACCGGCATCGTTTCCATGGCACCCGTAACACATCAGCTAAAATTGTGCCATGCATGGCTTCGCTAATCACAGATTCACTAGCCGCGACTTCTAGAATAAACTCTTCTACCGATAAATGTGTTGGCGAAATTAAATGCCATCCTAACATATCGCAAATCTTTTGCCAATTAACTTTATCTAAGGATTTAAAATACGGAATAAAACTAATTTTATAGGCTTTTGGAGTTGCCAAATAACTATTATATTTAGGCAACAAGGCCAAACAATATGCGGCATCGGCTATATAATGATCTAAATCGCCCATCAATTTTAAAGAACTATAAGGGCCTCTTAAAAACATAACCTCCCAAGAATCGTTTAAAACAACAGACTCGTTAACAGAACGCACACCTGTACCAAAAATTACTTTATGTTTAAAGGTATTTGCCTCATCAATAAATTTAGAATTTGCAATTAAAATAGAGCCTACACCAAAAAACGCACAGTCGGAATCTGTATCAAAAAAATGGTCTCCAAAAAGCTGTGGCCACAACCAAACATTTAAATCATCTCCAAAATTTCCATTATCCGATTTATAATAAATTAATTTCATTTATTTTTGTTTGAATTTCAAAGATATTACAAAATTGCAACAACAATTAACACAAGCGCTACAAACCCTTAAAAACGGTGGCCTAATTCTTTACCCAACAGATACGGTTTGGGGAATTGGTTGCGATGCTAGCAACGAAGAGGCCGTAAAAAAAATTTTTAAACTTAAACAACGCGAAGACAGTAAAGCCTTGATATGCTTGGTTGCCGACGATAGGATGCTAAAAAAGTATGTAAAAAAAATTCCTGAAGCCGCGTTTAGTATTTTCGATATAGAAGATTCGCCCATTACAATTATTTACGACGAACCACAAAATCTAGCTCCAAATTTAATTGCAGACGATAATACCATCGCGATACGTATTCCAGACCACGATTTCTGTTTTCAGTTATTACGCAGATTTAATGGCGCCATCGTATCGACCTCTGCCAATATTAGCGGAGAACCCACGCCAAAATCATTTAAAGAAATAGCACCCGATATTTTAAAAGGTGTAGACTATGTCGTAAATTTGCAGCACGAAAAAAAGAACGCAAAACCATCGTCAATTATTAAGTTAAGTAACAATGGCGTTGTAAAAGTTATACGAGAGTAACATCTCAAATTTCAAGCACTAAATTCCAAACTACATTTACAGGGATTTGGAATTTGAAAATTGGAACTTGATAAATGAATTACAAAGAAGCATTACAGAACCCTATTTTTAAAATCATTTCGCAATCGGCAAAAGAACTTCAATTAGATAGTTATGTTATTGGTGGTTTTGTTAGAGATTTTATCCTGAAACGTGGTTCTGCCAAAGATATCGATATTGTTGCTATTGGTAGTGGTATTGCACTAGCCAAACAAGTTGCTAAAAACCTACCTAACAAACCTAAAGTTCAAGTTTTTAAAACCTATGGCACGGCCATGTTGCGTTATAAAGACATTGAAATTGAATTTGTTGGCGCAAGAAAAGAATCTTATAATGAAGATAGTAGAAATCCTGTAGTTGAAGATGGTACGCTTGAAGACGACCAAAACCGACGAGATTTTACTATAAATGCTTTGGCTCTCGATTTAAACGCAAATCGTTTTGGCGATTTATTAGATCCCTTTGGTGGCATTCAAGATTTAGTGCACAAAATAATTCGTACGCCATTAAATCCTGATATTACCTATAGCGATGACCCCTTACGTATGATGCGTGCTATACGTTTTGCGACGCAACTCAATTTTAAAATTGAAGACGAGTCTTTACAAGCTATTACAAGAAATAATACACGTTTAAAAATTATTACCAAAGAGCGTATTATTGTTGAACTCAATAAAATTCTTGAAAGTAAAGTGCCATCTATCGGATTTCTATTACTTGAAAAAACAGGGCTTTTAGAATTTATTTTACCAGAATTAACCGCCTTAAAGGGTATAGACGAAGTTGAAGGACAACGCCATAAAGACAATTTTTACCACACCTTAGAAGTGGTAGATAATATTGCCGAAAACACCGATAATCTATGGTTACGTTGGGCCGCGCTGCTACATGATATAGGAAAAGCTCCAACTAAAAGATTTAGTAAAAAAGTGGGTTGGACATTTCACGGGCATGAATTTGAAGGTTCTAAAATGGCCTATCATTTGTTTAAACGACTAAAATTACCACTGAATGATAAAATGAAATTTGTTCAGAAAATGATATTTATGAGCTCTCGCCCAATCGTCTTAGCTCAGGATATTGTTACCGATTCTGCCGTACGCCGTCTCGTTTTCGATGCTGGTGATGCTGTAGAAGATTTAATGACCTTATGTGAAGCTGATATTACAACCAAGAATCCGAAAAAATTCAAAAAATATCATAACAATTTTAAAATTGTTAGAGATAAAATTGTTGAAGTAGAAGCTCGCGATCATGTTAGAAATTTCCAACCTCCAATTTCGGGAGAAGAAATCATGGCGGCATTCAATTTAAAACCTTCAAAAGAAATAGGACTTATTAAAGACGCTATAAAAGAAGCCATTTTAGAAGGCGATATCCCTAACGAACACGAGGCAGCATTCAACTTAATGCTTAAAGAAGGCGAGCGTTTAGGGTTGAAAGCAGCAAAGTAGTATAGCTAGAAAGTTGACGCGTTGCAGCACAAATAAAACTTCAACATTTTGAAGACCTTTATGAAGACTCAAGGGAAATTGAACGTATGATATCAGGTTCGATTAATAAAATAAAAACATCACAATAAAAAGAAGCTTCTACCCTTTGAAAATCTGAAACTTAACAAAATAAAATAAATGAAAACTAAAGACAATAAAAATGTCATCTATTGGCTATTCACCGGATGTTTTTTAATTTTTGTAATGGTAATAATTGGTGGTATTACACGCCTTACCGATTCTGGCCTTTCAATTTCAAATTACAAACTTATTACCGGAACCATCCCCCCAATTGGAGATGCCGAATGGCAAAAAGCTTTTGAATTATACCAACAGCACCCAGAATTTAAACATTATAATTCGCATTTTAATATAGACGATTTTAAAAGTATTTACTTTTGGGAATGGTTGCACCGCCTTATAGGTCGCCTTATTGGTTTAGTCTTTTTAATTCCGTTTGCATATTTTTTAATTACAAAACAGCTTACTAAACCAACTATAAAAAAATGTATAGTGCTTTTAGGACTTGGTGCGTTTCAAGGATTTTTAGGTTGGTATATGGTGAAAAGTGGTTTGGTAGACATGCCAGATGTTAGCCATTTTAGATTAGCGGCTCATTTAACTGCTGCCTTTTTAACTTTTGCTGCCACGCTATGGGTGGCCTTAGATTTAATATACCCGTCTAAAAAACTCATAAATAAAAAATACAGAAACCTCATTATAGTGACTTATGTGGTGCTTTTAATTCAGATTATTTATGGGGCATTTATTGCTGGTTTAAAAGCTGGACTAATACATAACCACTGGCCTTTAATGAACGATGGCCAATTTATGCACGACACCGTTCTTGTTTTAAAACCACTTTACATTAACTTTTTAGAAAACCCGAGTGGGATTCAATTTGTACATCGTATACTAGCTTTTGTGGTTGCTACACTTATTGGTTTATTGTGGTTTAAATCTAAAAAAATAGACCTTACAAAACCTCAAAGCTATGCCATTCAATCGCTCGTAATATTAACTGTCGTTCAATTTGCATTAGGCGTTTTTACCTTAATTTTACACGTCCCTTTATGGTTAGGAGTTTTACATCAAGTAGGTGCATTTTTCTTATTAACAGCTATGACATTTATGTTGCATCGCTTTAGCAAATAACCATTAAAATAGTATATTTACCCTTAAATTTTCAGCATGATTTTTAGATTTAGAGTTATCTTAGACAACGACACAGAAGAGGATGTTTTTCGCGATTTAGAAATTCGACGAACAGATACCTTAGAAGATTTACACAATTCCATTACTCAAGCTTTTGGTTTTGATGGTGCTGAAATGGCATCGTTTTATTTGAGTGATGACCAATGGAATCAAGGTGAAGAGTTTTCTTTATTCGACTTAAGCGACGGACTTGACGCTGTAAGTTTAATGAACGAAACGGCTCTTGATGGTATTTTAAGCGAACAGCAAACAAAACTAATCTATGTATACGACTTCTTTAATATGTGGACGTTCTTCGTGGAGCTTGCCGAAATTGTTGACGAAGTTGAAGGCGTAGATTACCCAAACCTCATGTTTGTTCATGGCCAAATCCCAGATGATGCTCCAGAAAAAACATTTGAAGCCGACGATGATGACTTCGACGACTTCGATGAATTTGATGACGATTTAGATTTGGAAGACTATGATGGTTTAGATTTTGACGAAAACTGGAACTAGTTATAACAGTTTTTTCAAATTAACATCTTCGTAGTTTCGTTTTACAAAATCTAAGGCAAACTTTAAGATTTCTCCCATACCCTTGCTATGTTTAATATGCATATCGAGCGTATAGTCGTATATACTATTAGATAGTTGTTCTACATTTTCGGGAGTAGATAAGTTATCTTTTATCATACAATTAATTAATTTACCTATGCGTTTTTGGTAACTAATTAAACGTTTTGCAATAATAGAACGCTCTTCGATTTTATACTGATCTATAGAGTCTTTAGATATTTTTTCCTTTACCAATTGTACCATGGTATAGTTTTCTTTAAAAAACTGCGGACGATAAATATTTAATTTCCCTTCATAACTTTGCTGGTCGAAATCTATGGCACGAACACGATATACCACATGATCGAAATCATGCGTGGGAATAACCACATAGTTATAAGAACGCATATCGCCTAATAACCTAATCATACATCGTTCGTTAAACTTTACAAACTCTTTCGCTATTTGTGCTTTTTCTGCCGATGTACATTCAGGCAACATATCTTTAATAAAAACATCGCCAGGAATACCAGCAATATGTTCTTCTATCAGCGTATCCTTATAGACCAAGAAATTCAGGTTATAAGGAGATAACATATGCTCCAATTCTAAGCCGTAAATACGAGAAGCATCGGCTTTCTTTACATAAAAATAAGTATAATTATCGTTTAAAACATTACGTACTTTAATACGAAAGGGTTGCGAATTACCAAACGTACAGAAGTCTATACAGTCTACATTTAAATACTGGAAAATCTTTTCATTACCATCAGACACCAAATTAGAATAAACCCGTTTTAAACTTAAATCTATTTCATCGCGTTCATAATCGTTATAATATACCCTTAACCACAACGTATCTTCGTCATCCTTATCGAAAACTGTAATAGCCCCCTGAAACCGCAGCAAATCGTCATAGAAAATTGGCAATTCAAAATTTCTATTATACTCGCTTAAGTAGCCGTGTAATTTCTCGCTAATTGGGTAAGACGGCTTTTTCTTTGATATCTTTAAATCATCCATAGTTACAAAATTACTCAATTTAAAGGTTTAATTTAGTAGCTTGTAACAAATTTAATCGATTTTCGTCTTACTTACATAACCACAAAACCATCCATTTTGGCAGACATACTTACAATTAATAATCTCACAAAAAAATTCGGATCCCTTACTGCAGTAAACAATTTGTCCTTCACCATTAAAAAAGGGAATGTGTACGGCATTTTAGGACCTAACGGAAGTGGAAAATCTACAACTTTAGGTATTGTTTTAAATGTAGTTAACAAAACATCTGGCGATTTTAGTTGGTTTAACGGCAGCTTATCTACCCACAATGCTTTAAAAAAAGTTGGTGCAATTATAGAACGCCCAAACTTTTATCCGTACATGACGGCTTATCAGAATTTAAAACTAGTTTGTAAAATTAAAGAAATTGATTACAGCAAAATTGATGAAAAATTAAATATTGTTGGCCTTTTAGACAGAAAACACGGCAAGTTTCAGACCTATTCTTTAGGTATGAAACAGCGCTTAGCCATTGCATCTGCCCTATTAAACGATCCTGAAATTTTAATTTTAGACGAACCTACAAACGGGTTAGATCCGCAAGGAATTCATCAAATTAGAGAAATAATTAAACAAATTGCACAAAACGGAACTACCATTTTACTGGCTTCGCATTTATTAGATGAAGTTGAAAAAGTATGCTCGCATGTGGTCGTTTTAAGAAAGGGTGTAAAATTATATTCTGGTCGTGTAGACGAAATGATTTCGAGTCACGGTTATTTTGAATTGAAAGCTGATGATAATACAGCCTTACGTAACTTCTTAGAAACCCATGATGCTTTTGGTAAAATAACTGAAGACCATTCTATTTTAAAAGTTTTTTTAAACGAACCTTTAGAAGCTCTAGAATTTAACAAACTTATGTTCGAGAAAGGCATCGTATTATCGCATTTGGTAAAACGGAAACAAAGTTTAGAAGAGCAATTTTTACAATTAACCGACAAGCAATAAGCCCATAAAAATCACACCTATGTTTCGACTATTAAATTTAGAATTACAAAAACTTCTTTTAAATCGTGCTAGTAAAGTACTGATTTTTATCTCTTTCATTTTACCTTTTACGGTTTTAATATTATCATCTATAAAATTAAATTTCTTTGGCTTGTTTACTTTAGAATTAGGCGAATTGGGCATATTTAATTTTCCAATAATATGGCATATCACCACATTTTTTGCATCGCAATTTAAATTCTTCTTTGCCATTGTTGTAGTAAGTATGATTGGTAACGAATACAGCAATAAAACTATAAAACAGAATTTAATAGATGGGTTAAGCAAAAAAGAATTCATCTTATCTAAATTTTACACCATAGTTTTCTTCTCTTTAATAGCAACAATCCTTATTGGGTTAGCAACATTTGGTATAGGAATGTATTATTCGAGCTACACCGAAACCAGTATCATTTTTAGAGAAACTAGCTTTTTACTTGCCTACTTTGTAAAACTGGTCGGTTTTTTTAGTCTGTGTTTATGCTTGGCGATGTTGGTTAAACGCTCTGCATTTGCCCTAGGAGCACTTTTTGTTTTGTATATCGTAGAATGGATTGCTTTCGGGGTAATGGCTTGGCAAATAAATCCCGATATCGCTGAAAAGATTCAAGGTTTCTTTCCTCTTAAATCTATGTATAACCTAATAAAACAGCCATTTCAAAGAGTAATGATAACCAAATTTCCGGATAAAACCGAAATGATGTACGATTATGCAGTGCATAGTTCCGATGTACTAATCGTTTTAGTTTGGACCGGGATTTTTATATTTTTATCGTACCGATTATTAGAAAACAGAGATTTGTAATATATTTAAAACATAATAGTAAACTGCGTTCTAATTGATGAAACAATGGCTAACCGCCATGGTCTTTTTAGTCTATGGTTATATTTTTGCTCAATACGAAGCCGCTAATTGGTATTTCGGTGAAAACGTAGGAATCAATTTTAACTTTAATACAGGCCAGGTTTCTACCTTATCAGACGGTCGTTTAAACACCATTGAAGGCTCGTCATCTATCTCCGACAGTCAAGGAAATCTTTTGTTTTACACAGATGGCACTACCGTTTACAATAGAAACCATCAGGTTATGACAAATGGTAATGGACTGTATGGAAATTCCTCTAGCACACAATCTGCCGTTGTAATTCCAAAACCAAATAACGATGATATCTTCTACGTTTTCACGGTAGGCTCAAGTGCACTACAAGCTACAAATCACGGATTTAATTATTCGGTTGTAGATATCACTGGAGACAATGGTTTGGGCGAAGTAACTTCAGAAAAAAACAAAAATTTACTGGCTTTTAGTTCAGAAAAAATAAGTGCTGTAGTAAAAGATTGTAACACCCAAGCTATTTGGGTAATCACCTTATCAACAGCTTCAGGAGAAAGCGATGAGCGGTATATTTTTAATACATATTACGCGTACGAAATTACAAGTTCAGGCATTAATACAACACCCGTTAAATCAACTTTTATTTCCAATATTCAAGATGCTAGAGGGGCTTTAAAATTCTCTCCAGATGGCACAAAAATGGCTGCAGCAAACATGATTGATGGACTCTATTTATATGATTTTGATGCGGATACCGGTATCGTAACCAATCAGCAAGCTTTACGAATAAATTCTATTGATAGTAATAAGCCATATGGCGTAGAATTTTCTTCGAACAATCAATTTTTATACATTCATGCCTCTAACGATCTTAATGGTCGCGAAGGTAATATTGTATCTGATCATCGTTCTTCGCTTATTCAGTATGAATTGGATGCTCCTAATATTTCAGATTCCCAGGTTATTTTAGACCAAAGAACTTTATTTCGTGGAGCCTTACAACTCGGACCCGATGGAAAAATTTACAGAGCACTAGCAGCAACTTACGATTTAGGAACGCCTTATTTAGGTGTCATAGAAAATCCAAATGCCAAAGGATCTGCTGCAAATTACCAACATAACGCAATTCGTTTAACGAGTAATTCCACACAAGGCTTACCTCCATTTATACAGTCTTTTTTCAATCAGAAAATTGATATCATTAACAACGCAAGCGGAATAAAAACAAACATACTTCCATTATGCGATAACGAAACCTATACCCTACAAGCCACCGATATTCCCAACGCCACTTACCTTTGGACGCTCGATGGTGTAGATTTAAACAACAATTCGAGTCAGCAAACCGTTACCAAGCCAGGAGGATACTATAAAGTAATTATTACACCTCCAAATTCTACCGTTTGCGACATTTCTGAAGGTGAAGCGTATGTTAGCTATTACGATTTACCTATTGCATATCCTCCAAACCCTGATCTAAATTTTGTTTGCGATGTTAATAACGATAATGTTGAGCGTTTCGACTTAACACAACAAAACAATACTATTTTAGGATCTCAAACCCCTTCCGATTATAACATTCAATATTTTAAAAATCAGAGGGATGCCGACTCCAATAACAATGCTATTTTAAACCCAAACAGTTATGAGGTAGACAGCCAAAACCAAACCATATACGCGAGAATTCAACATATAAGTAACCCGAATTGTTATAGTCTTACCAATTTCGAAATTGATTTAATTCCTACGCCTACATTAGTAGTGCAGGATTTAAGCTCCTGTGATAAACTCACACCCTATTCCGACGGTAAAACGGCATTCAATTTAAACAATGCTATTTTAAACACAAATACAGATGTTACGTTTTATACTTCAGACCCTGCAATTGTATCTACTGCTACCCCAATTTTAAATCCTTCATCTTACCAAAGCACACAAAACAATCAAACACTTTACGCCAAAGCCACGAATGGCACGACAGGATGTTATACGGTTGCATCCTTTAAACTCGTTACTATTGATGCTCCTGTAACCACCCAGACAAGCTATTTCTGCTCCGGATTTGACACCATTTTAGAGGCCAACATTCCGATATCGAGTCCTGCAAATTACAACTTTGCTTGGCTTGACAGTTCTAATACCGTTCTTGGAACATCTCCTACGCTTACCGTCGGTTCGGAAGGCCTTTTTAGAGTTATAATTACCGACAATACCAGTGATTGTATAGAAGTAAATGAGTTTAATGTTATCGAGAGCACAATGGCCACACTAGCAGAACCGATAACGACACATGCTTCTGAAGACAATACAATAACCGTTAACGCTACTGGAAATGGCAACTATGAATATGCTCTATTTAATAACCATGGCGAGTATATAAATTATCAAACATCTCATATTTTTACCCATGTTTCTCCCGGGATTTATACCATTAAAGTAAGAGAGGTGCTTAATAATTGTGGCACTGCAGAACAAACTGTTCATATTATTGGTTTCCCTGCGTTTTTTACACCTAATGGAGATGGGTATAACGACACTTGGCAAATTCAGGGGACATCGGAAACGTTTCAGCCTAATAGCAAAGTTTTAATTTTTAATAGGTTTGGAACATTGATAAAAGAAATAACACCTCTTGGCTCCCCTTGGGACGGCACAATAAATGGCGAGCGACTACCGGTCGATGATTATTGGTTTAGAGTCACCCTTGAAAACGGAAAAGTTTTTAATTCTCATTTTACATTAAAATATTAATTAAAAAAGTATATGCCTTAATCCCCACTCCGAATAAACCCCTAACTATATTCAATTAAAACAATGATATCTGTTCCAAACTTTATTTCGTATCAATTGGACTAATTCTCCCAACCTAAGCTTATTTTTGTCAAACAAAAAAACTAAGTAGCCTAATACCAATATCTTCACAGCCAAATGTTAATATTCTTATTTTCCTACAATTAAAGATGTATTTTACCGTTTAAGTCCTTGATTTTAACTAAAAACAATATATTTGTGCCTCTCTATTTTAGGTAACTTTTTCTTCTAGTATATTAACATAACTAATTTGATTTTTAAGGACTTTATGAGACCATTATTTTTTGCATTATGTATTTTTTTATTGCTTAGTAATACATTGGTTGCGCAACAGATAACTGTCTCTGGAGGACATACACCAGAAAATTTAATTACTGATTTAATAGATGGCTGTGTCTCTATTTCAAATGTTAACTCTCCTATAAATGGCTCTGCCGACGATCCTGCCATAACGAGTTATGGTTATTTTGAAAAAGGAACCTCAAACTTCCCGTTCGAAAATGGTATTGTTTTATCTACTGGTAGTGTTACTTCTATTGGGAATACTACCATTGCATCAGATTTAAATGAAGGGACTTCCCGCTGGGGAACAGATCCAGATCTAGAAACCTATACTACAGCCACGAACACACTTAATGCTACAACCATAGAATTTGAATTTGAATCGGTTTCCGATCATATTTCATTCAATTATATTTTAGCCTCAGAAGAGTATGGTACCCCATTTATTTGCGAATATGCAGATGGCTTTGCCTTTTTAATTAAAGAAGTAGGTAGCAGTTCTTATAGAAACATTGCTCTTTTACCAGACGAATCTACTCCAGTAAACACTTTTAATGTTCATGGTGGTTATCCTGGAAAATGTACTCCTAAAAATCCTGATTATTTTGATGGTATCAATCTTGGAGACACAAACTTTAACGGGCGTACAAAAGTATTAACAGCATCTGCAGCTATTAGGCCAAATACAACATACCAAATCAAATTAATTATAGCCGATCAAGGTGATCATAATTACGACTCTGCTGTTTTTATACAAGGTAATAGTTTTAATACCTCGGTAGACTTGGGGCCTGATGAAGTTACTACCTGCGAATCAAGCTACAGCCTAGATGCCGATTTAGGAAATCCAACCGCAAGTTATTCCTGGTTTAAAGATGGTGTACAACTTCCTGATACGAGTACCACTTTAGAGGTTACTGAAAGCGGAATTTATAAAGTAGAAGTCAATCTTTCTGTTAGCAGCGGTGGTTGTGAAGCAATTAATGATGAAATCAAAATTAATTTCAATCCTGAAATCGATATTACAGACACCTGGGAAACACTACTGTGCGATGAAAACAATGATGGCAAAGAAACCTTCAATTTAACCGATTACAATGGTCAAATAGAAACTATTGCTAAAAATTTAATATCTGACACCGCCTTTAATATTACATACCACGAAACAAAAGATGGAGATTTAATTCCCTCCCCGACAGATGTACAATTAAACTCAGGCGATTCAAAAACTATTTACGCTAGGATTGAAGGCCAAACCTATGGCTGCTTAGGCTTTCTTCAATTTAATTTAAAAGTCAATAAAAAACCAGATATAAACACGAATCAAACAGCTACGCGTTGCGACAACGACATTACCTTTAGTTTAAATAGTTTAGACCATCTATTTACGAGTAATCCAGATTTCACTGTAAGTTATCATTACACAGAAGAACAGGCAAGATTAAATAAAAGACCAATTACAACCTCCTATAGAAATATTAATGCTACAGATACTTTGTATGTGAGAGTTGTAGACAATACCACAGGATGTTTTAGCACAACTACACTTAAAATTTCTGAAACAGAAAGTCCCCAAATTAATAATTCGAATAGCTCGGTAATTGGAGGGTGTGAAACAACGACAGGTGATCACACTTTTGATTTAACAGAAAGCCTCGACAACATATTAGGTGACTTAAATGAAAATAATTTTAATTTTTCATATCACCACACTTATGCAGATGCAGAAACTATTACAAACCCCATTGCAGACCCTACTGATTACACGACAAACCTCTTATCCGTTATCTTTTTGCGCGTAGAACCCAAAACTGGAGGTTGTCCATCCATCGCTCAAATAGATATCTATCCTAATATTATTTTAGATTTTCAAAATGAAATTATAGATTACGGAAACTGTGGAGGAAGTACATTCGATTTATTTATAATCGCTAACGACATTTCAAAAGGAACCGATGGTTTTAATGTTTCCTTTTATTCCGACCCTTCTCATCTAAATGAAATTACTAAAGTTGATAATTATGAAATACCTGATGGTGCAGATAGACAAACATTTTATGTAGAGTTAAGTTTTGATGACTGTCCAACTCAAGTCTTAAAAACTAATTTTGATATTTATGAGGCCGACCCATTAGTTTTTAGTGTGCCTACCAACCTGAAACATTGTAGCGACTTGCCCACTATCGATTTAAAAGGGGATATCGATCCTAAGATTGACTACAATAGTAATGGTTATACCATAAAGTATTATTTATCTGAAGAAGATCGGGATAACGACAAAAATCTATTACCTCCATTTTTCGATTACGATAAAACCCAAACTACCATTCAACTTTGGGCACGCGTGATACAGCATATACCTAGTGGCGTTCTAAGTGCCGGGAGTTGCTATGTTCCTATAAATTTTGAAATAGAAATTACAGAACTACCTGTAGTAGATATTACTCAAGAAAATTTTAGTTATTGTGTAACTAATCCAGAACTTCAAATATCTATTCAAGATATTATCGACGAAATTGATTCGCATACGTCTCCAGATGATGCAGATATTAAAATTTATGCAAACCTAAGTGATGCAGAATTAGACACTAATTCCTTAAACGCCACAGATCTAACAACCACAGCTACGCTTTATAGCCGTGTAACAAATGCCAGAAATTCGTCATGTGCGATTTTAGATGCTATAGATGTTAGAGTATTTTTACAACCTGTTTTTACTGAAAAAGATGATTTCTTTGCCTGTGGTGATTCCGAATTTAATTTAAATACTATTGACAGAAGCAAGCTCTTAGTACAGGATTCACCAAACATACTATTGACATTTTTTGATTTAAATGGAAATGAACTATCAGGGATTATTAATGTACCAGAAGGTTCTCCCGTTTCAATTACTGTAAAAGCGAATAATATAAACAGTACCTCATGTGTTGAACAAAAGAATATTATTTTGGCAACAGCAAACTATCCTACTTACGAGCAACCAACAGATTATTATATTTGTTTAGCAAATGCTAGCAAAGTTAGCCTAGACTTAAACACTAAAATCACAGAAATTAGTCAAGGCCATCCTAACTTAAACATTACCTTTTACGAGACACAACGGGATGCAGAAAACAGAGAAAACATACTGCCTTTACTTTATGAAAATTCGCTGAATCTTTTCGAGTTACACGCACGTATAGAAAATGAAGGTAATACAGATTGTTATGACATTGAAACTTTTGGTGTTTATGCTGCACAAGTACCAAGTGTTACAGATGCCACACCCTTACAAGCCTGTGCCACAAATTATACAGGAGAAAATTTAAATTTTAATTTAAGGGAGAGTACGTACACCATTAACGATGTAAGACAACAAGATTTAATCGTGCATTACTTTAAATCCTTAACCGACATCCCTGAATCTAAAATTTTAAGAGAACCTACAAGTATTAACACACACATTCCTAACCCTGAAACTTATATTAAAGCTTCCGGGGAAGACGAAACCGTATATCTTACTGTTATAAATACAACCACTGGGTGTTATGATGCGAAACCGATTGTGTTATCATCCATACTCCCACCTCCAACAAAAGACCTAGCCGAATACTTATTTTGTGAGTCACCAGATAAAACACTTAACGTACTAGAAATTAACAATCGTTTGGTTACAGATTTAAATGCTGTTACAATTACCTATCATAATTCACAAGGCGACGCTGATTCTAATAGCAATCAACTAGACAATAATTATGATTATGTAGCTAATGGTTTAATCATTTATGCCCGAGTGGAAAGCAACGGCACAGGCTGTTATATTGTTAAGCCCATAACTTTAAATCCGCAATCAAATTCGTTTTCAAGTACCTTAAATTTCACTACAGACAACCCGGCTTTTAATTCACCTAATTCGGTTACCGTTAATGCTACTGGCGGAAGCGGAAGTTATATGTACAGCATAGATCAAGGGGCGTTTCAAACCTCTCATATTTTTAATGATGTGACTATAGGAATTCACACCATTACAGTTAAGGATAATGGCGGTTGTGCCGAAATCACTAAATCTATTGTAAACATTGATATCCCTAAGTTCTTTACTCCAAATGCAGATGGCTTTAACGATACCTGGCACATTACCGGTGTTGAAAACCTAGATAAAGCTGACATCTATATATACGATCGCTTCGGAAAACTTTTAAAAATGTTAACTCAAAGTTCTCCGGGATGGGATGGTACCTACCGTGGCGAACCTATGCCTACAGACGATTATTGGTATGTAGCCAATGTGACTATAAATAGTGAGGCTATAGAACGTAAAGGTCATTTCACTTTAAAACGCTAATAAATACGAGTTCATCTTTTATTTTTCATACGCGCAAAATAGTTTAAATTTACAGTATGAAATTTAAAATAAAATCAGATTTCGAACCTACTGGCGATCAACCTTCAGCTATAAAACAACTGACTGAAGGGATTAATTCTAACGAAAAATATCAAACTCTTTTAGGTGTTACGGGTTCAGGAAAAACCTTTACTGTAGCCAACGTTATAGAAGAAGTGCAGCGCCCTACTTTGGTTTTAGCTCATAATAAAACCTTGGCAGCTCAGTTATATTCTGAATTCAAACAATTTTTCCCAGATAATGCTGTCGAATATTTTGTGTCGTATTACGACTATTATCAACCAGAGGCCTATATTCCCGTTTCCGGAACTTATATAGAAAAAGATTTATCTATAAACGAAGAAATTGAAAAGTTACGTCTAAGTACAACCTCTTCTCTGCTTTCAGGACGTCGAGATGTCTTGGTTGTGGCTTCGGTATCTTGTTTATATGGTATTGGAAATCCCGTAGAATTTCAGAAAAATGTGATTACTTTAGAACGCGATCAGGTCATTTCTCGAACCAAATTATTGCATCGTCTTGTACAAAGTTTATACGCCCGAACAGAAGCCGATTTTAATCACGGAAGTTTCAGAATTAAAGGAGACACGGTGGATGTGTTCCCTAGTTATGCCGATGATGCTTTCAGAATCCATTTTTTTGGTGATGAAATCGAAGATATCGAAGCTTTTAATGTACAAACCAACGAAGTGATAGAGAAATACGAACGTCTTACCATCTATCCGGCGAATATGTTTGTAACCTCTCCAGACGTGTTGCAAAATGCCATAAAAGATATTCAAGACGATTTGGTTAAACAACACGATTATTTCAGGAAATTGGTAAACACCTAGAGGCAAAACGCCTAAAAGAACGTACAGAATTCGATTTAGAAATGATTCGCGAATTAGGCTATTGCTCCGGTATAGAAAACTATTCGAGATATTTAGATGGCAGACAACCTGGCACCAGACCGTTCTGTTTATTGGACTATTTTCCAGATGATTTTTTAATGGTAGTAGATGAGAGTCATGTTACCATTTCGCAAGTTCATGCCATGTATGGAGGAGATAGAAGTAGAAAGGAAAACTTGGTAGAATATGGCTTTAGATTACCTGCTGCTATGGACAACAGACCACTAAAATTTGAAGAATTTGAATCGCTTCAAAATCAAGTCATTTACGTTAGTGCAACCCCTGCAGATTACGAATTAGAAAAATCTGATGGTATTTATGTTGAACAAGTTATTCGTCCGACAGGACTTTTAGATCCGGTAATTGAAGTAAGACCGAGTTTAAACCAAATAGATGATTTAATAGAAGAAATTCAGCAAAGAATAGAAAAAGACGAGCGTATACTGGTAACCACACTAACCAAACGTATGGCAGAAGAGCTTACCAAATACCTCGATCGTATTCAGATTCGTTGTCGTTATATTCACAGTGATGTAGATACTCTAGAGCGTGTAGAAATCATGCAAGATTTAAGAAAAGGTCTTTTTGATGTGTTGGTTGGTGTAAACTTATTACGTGAAGGTCTAGATTTACCAGAAGTATCTTTAGTTGCTATTTTAGATGCCGATAAAGAAGGTTTTTTACGTTCGGCAAGATCATTAACCCAAACGGTGGGTAGAGCGGCTAGAAATTTAAATGGGAAAGCTATTATGTATGCCGATAAGATTACTAAAAGCATGCAAAAAACGATAGACGAAACCAATTACAGACGCGAAAAGCAAATTAATTATAACACGAAGCATAATTTAGTTCCTAAGGCGCTAAATAAAAGTTTAGATAGTGCATTGGCTAAAAACTCTGTAAGCACCTACAGCTATGAGCTAGAAGCCATGAAGGCTGCCGAACCTGAAAGCGAGTATTTAACAAAACCACAATTAGAACAAAACATACGCGATAAACGTAAGTTAATGGAAGCAGCCGCAAAAGAATTAGACTTTATGCAAGCTGCCAAATATCGAGACGAGATAAAACATTATCAAGATAAACTAGAGCAATTAAAGCAATAATTTAATTATATTGAACCTTAAAAATATCGATAAGAACATCTGGAGGAACAATTTTATTTGGAAAACCGTCCATTAAATAAAGTACTTTATTGATAGACTCATGACTTAAGCCCATGCGCAGTCCAAAATCAAAAAGCTTTATTATATCTTTTTCTTTAGGTTCGTTATCCAAGTTCATTAACAACACTAAACGGTGAAACTGTACAATACGCTCACTATACGATTCAATATGTCTATATGCAATAGGATGTTGCATTAAATAATCAAAATCTTCTCTAGAAATATCTAATTGCTGAGATACGCCTAAAAGAAAATTATATTCTATGGATCTTATTGTTGCGTCTGTTTTAGCAAATGCTATCATTTCAGACAACAAACTCAATTTTTCTACACGATTTATCATAAGAGAGGGAGTACTAATTATTAATATTATAAAGTTAGTTATATTAGATATTTTATAATCGTGGATATAATGTAACTTGTCGAAAAGTCACTTGTATTTAGTCGGTTTTTCCGAACTTTTATCTATTGCAAACAGTTAAAAATGTGCTAGTTACACCGACATTTGTAAGATTAGAATGTAATTTAACCTTAAATTCATTTGACATAAATAATTGACAATCAATAAATTAAACAATCTTTAAAATTTCAAAAAAGAGGTATAAAATTGTAAGAAAATACAACACAAAATAATAAGACGATAAAAATCTATAAAACGCAATTTTTAAAAATTTTTAAAGTCATTTTATAACAATTTATAAATTAAAATTTAAAAAAATATTAATATGACAAACAATGACATTCTTAAAAAATTACGTGTCGCTCTAAAGCTAAGAGATGAAGATATTGTAAAGATTTTAGAATTAGTAGATTTTAGAATAAGCAAAAGTGAATTAGGTGCTTTTTTTAGAAAGGAAGATCACCCTAAGTATATGGAATGTGGCGATCAAATTCTACGAAATTTCTTAAACGGATTAGTGATTCATTTACGAGGCCCAATGCCTAAAAAAGAAGACAAAAAACCACCTATTTCTGAAAACCCGAAATCTAAAAAAACAGATGTAAAGAAATCTGCTGCTAAAAAGTCTGGAGCTAAAAAGAATTCCAATAAAAAAGCGTCTAACAATTAAGTTAGACGCTTCAGTTTTTTATTTTAAATACAGGGTTATTAGCTTATGCTAAAACTTGTTGTACTTTATCTGCAGCTTCTTGGAATTCTGTAGCACTCATAACGTCTAATCCAGAATTGTCAATTAATTCTTTAGCGATATCGGCATTTGTTCCTTGTAAACGTACAATAATTGGCACATTAATAGTTCCCATGTTTTTGTAAGCATCAATAACGCCTTGCGCTACTCTGTCGCAACGTACAATACCTCCAAAAATATTAATAAGAATAGCTTTTACATTAGGATCTTTTAAGATAATTTGGAAAGCTGCCTCTACACGTGCTGCATCTGCAGTACCTCCAACATCTAAAAAGTTAGCTGGCTCACCACCTGCTTGCTTAATTAAATCCATTGTTGCCATTGCTAAACCAGCACCATTAACCATACAACCAACGTTTCCGTCTAAGTCAACATAGTTTAAACCTAAAGCACCTGCTTCAACTTCAATAGGATTTTCTTCACGTAAGTCACGTAAATCTTTATAATCTTTATGTCTGTATAATGCATTATCGTCTATAGTTACTTTCGCATCTACAGCCATAATTAAGTCATCACTTGTTTTAAGTACAGGATTAATTTCGAATAAAGAAGCATCAGACTTTACATACGCTGTATATAGGTTAGTAACAAACTTCGTCATTTCTTTAAAAGCAGTACCCGATAAACCTAAGTTAAAAGCAATACGTCTTGCTTGAAAAGCTAACAATCCGTCTGCTGGATCAACTTCTTCAGTAAAAATTAAATGAGGTGTTTCTTCTGCAACAGTTTCAATATCCATTCCACCTTCTGTAGAATACATAATCATGTTACGTCCGGTTGCTCTATTTAGTAAAACAGAGATATAAAACTCATCTGGTTCATTAGCGCCTGGATAGTATACATCTTCAGCAATTAATACTTGGTGTACTTTTTTACCTTCTGCAGAAGTTTGCGGAGTAACCAATTGCATTCCTATAATTTGACCTGCAATGGTTTCTACTTCTTGTAAATTCTTAGCTAGTTTAACACCGCCACCTTTACCACGTCCACCAGCGTGAACTTGAGCCTTAATGACATGCCATCCAGTACCTGTCTCTGCTGTTAATTGTTTTGCAGCTGCTACAGCTTCATTAGCATTTTGTGCTACCAAGCCACGTTGAATACGTACGCCAAAGTTGCTTAATATTTCTTTTCCTTGATATTCGTGTAAGTTCATTAGAATTTTAATTTATTGCCTCACAAATGTAAACAACCCGATGCTTTTAACCAATATTTTTTATCATCTAAATCTAGATATTATTAATACTGTATTGTTTTCCTTGATTTTTTGATAAATAATAGGTCTTAAACTGATAAAAACTTTATAGATTTGCGGCGAATTTAATTTAACTAAAAATGAATAATAACACTTTATTAAAAATTGCAAGCGACTTTGGAAGTCCGGTGTATGTATACGACTCTGAAAAAATAGTGTCGCAGTATAAACGTTTAACATCTGCATTTAATAAGGTGAAACAGTTAAAGGTAAATTATGCTGTTAAAGCGTTATCTAATATTTCTGTATTAAAATTGATGAAATCACTTGGTGCGGGGCTAGATACGGTTTCTATTCAGGAAGTTCAATTAGGTTTAAAAGCTGGATTTTCTCCAGATCAAATTATCTTTACCCCTAACGGAGTTTCTCTTGAAGAAATTGAAGAAGCTACTAAATTAGGTGTTCAAATAAATATTGATAATCTTTCTATTTTAGAACAGTTCGGAACAAAACATCCAAAAGTTCCTGTTTGTATTCGTATAAACCCACACGTCATGGCCGGTGGTAATGCAAATATTTCTGTAGGACATATCGATTCTAAATTTGGTATTTCGGTACATCAAATTCCACATATCTTAAGAATCGTAGAAAACACAGGCATGCATATTAACGGTATACACATGCATACTGGTAGTGATATTCTAGACATTGATGTATTTTTATATGCAAGTGAAATATTATTTGATACGGCTAAACATTTTAAAGACTTAGAATTTTTAGATTTTGGATCTGGTTTTAAAGTGCCTTATGCTAAAGGTGATATTGAAACCAATATTGAAGAATTCGGAACAAAATTATCTAAGCGTTTTAACGAGTTTTGTAAAGAATACGGAAAAGAATTAACCCTAGGTTTCGAGCCTGGCAAGTTTTTGGTAAGCGAAGCAGGTGTGTTTTTAGCAAAAGTAAATGCCGTAAAACAAACTACTTCAACTGTTTTTGCTCAAATAGATACTGGTTTTAACCATTTAATTCGCCCAATGCTTTACGGGTCGCAACATGTTATTACAAATATTTCTAACCCTAAAGGCCGTGAGCGTTTTTACTCTGTAGTGGGTTACATTTGTGAAACCGATACGTTTGCAAACAATCGCAGAATTAATGAAATAACAGAAGGAGACATCTTAGGTTTCCAAAATGCAGGAGCTTACTGCTACTCTATGTCCTCTAACTATAACTCTCGCTACAGACCAGCAGAAGTACTTTGGCATAAAGGCAAAGCTTTACTAATTCGAGAACGAGAAACTTTCGATGACATTATACGAAATCAAATCGAAGTTACTATATAAAGTACAAAGCGTTAACCTCAACAGTTAACGCTTTTTTTTGGTTCTTATTTAACGAAGACCCCTCGTAGAAAAGTCTTAGATTTCAACGGTCCTACCTTGAAATAGACTTCAATCAAAACTAACCTTCTTTGTTTTAAGGATTGTAATACCACTACCCATATTCAGAATACTACAAGATTATGCTTATCTTTAAATTATTAGTTATGCATCTCATAAAAGGTATATTTTTAAAAATTTAAAATTCGAAATTATGGACACAATAAATTGGACTTCATTCACAAAACGGATTTTTATAAAAGCGTCTATAGAACAATTATTTTGGTGCTGGACCACCGAAGATGGCATAACGTCTTGGTTTTTAAAATCTGCCGAATTTTTAAGAGAGGACTTAAAACTACCTCCTGCAACTACTATTGTTAAAGGTGATCGGTATATCTGGAAATGGTTTAACTGGGATGGTAAAGAAACCGGAAACATATTAGCTATAGAAAACAACAAAACCATTCATTTTTCGTTTGCTGGAAAAACTGAAGTTAAAGTAACTCTCGAGCAACATGACCTTGCTGTGTTAGTGACTCTTACCCAATTTAACATAGCAAAAGACGAAAAAAGCAAACACGATATTTATTATGGTTGTAGTAATGGTTGGACCTTTTGGTTAACCAACCTAAAAGCCTATCTAGAACATAATATCCTGCTAAATGAAACAGAAGTTGATGTAAGTCCGTTTCAATTAGCAGGATATGAATTTGTAAATATGTAAGTTTTAATCGGCTTGTACCAAGTCTGAATTATAAAACCCACCCATGTTTGTTTTGCGTTTTTCCGATTGATCTACAATTAAGTTCGCAATCGTGTTTAAGTTACGTAGTTCACAAATCTGAACCGATAACTTAGAGCCCACGTATAATACTTGCGTAGAATCTTCAACATATCGTAAATGCTTAGCAGCTTCTTTTAGTTTACTATTTGTTCTTACAATAGCAACTAAATCGGACATGATATGCTGAATTGTATTTCTGTAATGGGTTATTAAAATGAGTTCCTTTGGTGTAGAGGTTCCATCATCATTCCAATCGGGAGCCTTTGCATTAAAAGGTTTTTCCTCCTCTGCATAGGTAATAATATGGTCTGCAATATGGTTAGCATATACCAAAGCTTCTAGCAACGAGTTCGAGGCTAAACGATTTGCTCCGTGTAAACCTGTGCTCGTACATTCTCCTGCAGCATATAAATCTTGTATCGTTGTTTCTCCATCGGTATTTACTTCTACCCCACCACAAGCATAATGACAAGCTGGAACAACAGGTATCATATGTTTTCTAATATCGATTCCTATAGCTAAACACTTATCGTTAATATTCGGGAAATGTTTAATAAAAGCATCATAATCTAGATGCGTACAATCTAAAAACACATGGCGCTCTCCTGTGGTATGAATTTCGTTATCTATAGCTCTTGCAACAATATCACGAGGGGCTAATTCGCCACGCTCATCTATAGCAAGCATAAAACGTTCTCCCTTTTTATTTTTAAGATATGCTCCAAATCCACGAACAGCTTCCGAAATTAAAAAAGACGGACTTTGTTCTGGTTCAAATAAAGCTGTAGGATGAAACTGTACAAACTCCATATCCTTAATATTAGCTTTAGCGCGATATGCCATCGCAATACCATCGCCTGTGGCAATTAATGGATTAGTGGTAGAGGCGTACACCTGACCAATTCCACCTGCACATAAAATGGTTTTAGCCGCAATATAAGGCTCTATAGCATTTGTTTTCTGATTCATGATATAAGCACCGTAGCACTTAACATCGCCTTCATGTGCTTCGGCATCTCCACCTAATTGGTGGTCTGTAATTAAGTCGATAGCAAAATGATAAGGCAAAACTTTAATATTATCAAGACTTGCTACTTGATCTAATAAGGTGCGCTCAATTTCTAAACCTGTAATATCTTTATGGTGAATAATACGATTGGCTGAATGCCCGCCTTCCTTACCCAAATCGAATTCTCCCGATCCATCAAAATCAAAATCGGCTCCCCAAGACATCAGTTGTCTCATACAATCTGGAGCTTCCTCTATCACCATTTTTACAACATCAGGATCATTATGATATTCTCCTGCAATCATGGTATCTTTAATATGATCTTCAAACGAATCTAATTTATCCCAAACTACGGCAATTCCACCTTGAGCATATTTGGTATTCGATTCACTTTTATTCGCTTTAGTTACAACTAAAATTTCTTTATTTGGTAAAGCTTTTGCCAAACGAATGGCTGTAGTAAGACCAGCAACTCCCGATCCTAATATTAAATAATCTGTATTATATTGACTCATTACTTTTTTGATGAGATGTCTAGCATGCGTTGAATAGGAATTAAAGCTTGTTTCTGGATGGCTTCATCAACATGTATTTCTGGTAATTCATATTTTATACATGTATATAATTTTTGAAGCGTATTCATTTTCATATAAGCACATTCGCTACACGCACAAGTGTTATTTTCCTTTGCTGGCGCTGGAATTAATCTTTTATTAGGAACCTCCTTTTGCATTTCGTGCAAGATTCCTGCTTCGGTAGCAACAATAAATTCTGTTGCCGGATTTGTTTTTACGTAATTTATAAGCCCAGATGTAGACCCTACATATTCTGCAACTTTTAATAAATGTGCTTCTGATTCTGGATGAGCAATAATTTTAGCTTTCGGGTGCTCTTTGTGTACTGCTAATAATTTATCCATAGAAAAAGCCTCGTGTACTATACACGCACCATCCCACAACAACATCTCGCGACCAGTTACCTTTTGAATCCATGCCCCTAGATTTCTATCTGGAGCAAAAATTATAGGTGTTTCTAAAGGTACCGAGTCTACTATTTGTTTCGCATTAGAAGACGTACAGGTTAAATCGCTTATCGCCTTTACTTCTGCAGATGTATTTACATAAGTAATAACAATATGGTCTGGATGTTTTTTCTTAAATGCGGCTAAATCTTCTGCACTACAAGAATCTGCTAAAGAACAACCTGCATTTAAGTCTGGTAAAACTACTTTCTTAGTCGGATTTAAAATTTTTGCTGTTTCGGCCATAAAATGAACTCCGGCAAAAACAATTAAATCGGCATCTGTTTCTGCTGCTTTATAAGATAATCCTAAACTATCCCCTACATAATCTGCCAAGTCTTGAATAACTGGTTCTTGATAATAATGTGCTAAAATAACAGCATTCTTCTCCTTCTTCAATCTCTTAATCTCAGCGATATAATCTATATCCTTAGCATCTTCCGATACTGGAATATATCCCAACTCCTTTATACTCTCTTTTAAAGAATCCATAATATTTTTATTGAATTGTAAAATTAATGAATTTTATAATGTTTATTTAAACTTTTAATATAGTATTTAATTTTTAATTTCATTATTCTTTCTTTTTTAAGCTATCTGTATCAGCTATTTTATTTAGATTTTTTTAATTTCAAATTAAAATAGAAACGACTTTAAACCTAATTAAACAGCCTGATTTAAATGTATTTACTTAGCTGTTCCTCTAAAATGATTCACTTTAGGATTTATTGGATTCCCGGATGCTCTTCTAAACGATGCTAGTTGCCCACAATGCCAAATAGAATCTGATATTGGGCCATTAATAGCATTCCAAAACGGGACTTCGCGATTTCCATCAGGAGATTTAAAAATCATATTATACTGACCTAAATCTTGGACTGTTTTAAAAATATCGGAAGCTGTTTTTAAATTATTTAAAGTGAATTCCCTTAACTCACCGTAAGTTAAAGGTTTCTTGAAAGTCTCCTTACTATGTGGCACTTGTAATGCTGCATCGCGAATTATAGTGGACAAATCGTAAATATGTTCTAGAGTTTCTAAAGTAGAGCGGCCATCGTCATTTAATTTAAAGTCTAAATTTTTAGGCTTTAAATCGGCTGATGCCCAATAATAGCGAAATCCTAATCCATCAATTAATCTAGAAACCACCGTGCCTGCGGTATATGTTTCTGCTGGTGTTGGAATTTCAGAATATGGTAATTTAGATGCTTGTTGTGCGGTTGCTGTCATGCTAATAACTATTAAAAATAGAGGTAAGACCGTTTTCATTATATGAAATTTAATGTCGTAAATATCAAAATATAGAAGTTCTAGGCTTCTGTATTCTGAAATAATAAAACCTGTAAGGTTTCGAAAAACATCACAGGTTTTTATTTTTATAATTTTTTAAATTTTAGAACATTCATCTGTATTCTAGATCCTATAAACCGTGTGTGTCGAACAAATACACTAAGGCCGCCATAGAGGCTGCTCCTAATTCTAACTCCCGTTTATTAACGGCATCAAAAGTATCATTAGCCGCGTGGTGATGATCAAAATAACGTTGCGAATCTGGGCGCAAACCAGCTGTTGCATTCGTAGAAGTTTTTAACGGACCAACATCTGCTCCAGTTCCTCCTTTTTCGAAATAATGAATTAAATATGGTTTAAATAAAGGTTTCCAACTTAATACTTTATTAAAAGTGGCATCGGTACAATCAAAAGAAAATCCTCTTGGTGTAAATCCTCCCGAGTCACTTTCTAAAGACATAACATGAGTTTCTCCTTTTTCTGTGGCAGCTTTTGCATAGGCTTTAGCGCCTCGTAATCCGTTTTCTTCATTCATAAACATCACGACGCGAATACTGTGTTTTGGTTTTATTTTTAACAGTTTAAATAATCGCAACACTTCCATAGACTGAACAATTCCTGCCCCATCATCGTGAGAACCATCACCTAAATCCCATGAATCTAAATGTCCGCCCACAATAATATAATCATTTGGATATTGAGACCCTGTTATTTCTCCTATAACATTATACGACTTAACATCGTCTAACTGTTTACAGTTTTGTTTGAAATAAAACTGAAGGCTACTATCTAAATTTAACATACTACTTAACAAATTAGCATCTTTAGTACTAATAGCTGCAGAAGGAATACGTTTAGATACCGGCAACTCGCCATAGGTCATACTACCCGCATGTGGCAAATTATCTATATTTAAGGTCATTGACCTTACAATTACTCCAGCTGCACCATATTTGGCAGCCTCTACAGCTCCCATATAACGCTGATCTACACAACCGCCATAAGCCTCGAACGTATTAATTAAATCGGCCTGCATGGGTCTGTTATAAAATACGATTTTACCTTTTAGCCCTGCTTCTCCAAGTGCTTTTAGCGCTTCAAAATTTTTAACCTCTACTACATTAGCAGTCACTCCTAGTGGATTTGTAGCTACAGATCCGCCCAAGGCACAAATATTTACATTTGTAGTTTCTCCGCTACTCGCTTTTATATAAGCGAATTCCTTGGCTCCTCTCACCCATTTCGGTACCATAACCGGCTGAAGCCATACTTTATCTAAACCTAATTCGTCTAATTCTGCTTTTCCCCAATTTACGGCGCGTTCTGCATTTAACGACCCCGATAAACGACCACCAATATCGACAGACAATGTTTTTAACCAATCATAGCTTTTACCTTCTAGTAATGCCGATTTATAAATTTGTTTTAACATCTCTTCGTCTGTCTGACCGAAGCCGTGACAACTTAACCCTAACATAATTAGGAATATAATTTTCTTCATATAATTTTGGATACTTGTAATAATATTGAGCTAAATATAATGGTTAACACTTGACACTTTTCTGAAAACTATCATAAATTTCTAACAATAATCAGAATACAAACCTTTATTCATTTCTTAACTCCGCCTTGTAATGTTCTAAATTTTCTTTGGTTTTATCGTCTAATTCTGGCTCTTTAATATCTGTATATTCCTTTAGCGTTTTATAAAGTATTTCGGCAACAAGCAATCGCGCTGTTGGTTTATCATCTGCTGGAATGTTAAACCAAGGGGCATGTGGTTTCGATGTTCTATTTATGGCATCCTCGTAGCAGGCCTGATAGTTATCCCAAAGTTCACGCTCTTTTAAATCTCCTGCCGAAAATTTCCAGTTTTTATTTGGCTTATCTAAACGACGTAGCAATCTGTCGCGTTGTTCGTTTTTAGATAGATTTAAAAAGAACTTAAAAATGATGGTTCCGTTATCGGCTATATGCTTTTCAAAATTTAATATTTCATTAAAACGTCTATCCCAAAAGGCATCGTTTACATCAGAAACATCGTTGATTGATGGAATATTCTCACTTAAAATATATTCGGGATGTACGCGTGTTACCAATACATTTTCGTAATGCGTTCTATTAAAAATTCCGAATTTACCACGGGCTGGCAGACAAACATAATGACGCCACAAATAATCATGCTTTAACTCTAACTCTGTTGGCGATTTAAAACTATGAGCCACAATACCTCTAACATTGAAATCTTTAAAAACTTCGCGGATTAAGCTGTCTTTTCCGGCCGTATCCATACCTTGAAAACAAACTAAAACTGAATATTTTCCGTGAGCATACATGGTATCTTGTAACTCTCCTAGCTTCCTCCTAACCTTCTCTAATTTCTTTTCAACTTTCTTTTCTGAAGCCTCTAAATCAACTTTAGTTTTAATATTTTTTAATAATACCGGAGTATCAATTTTAAAATCTTCAATGTTTATATCTTTCATAATACGAGTAATGGTTTTAGGTTTTAAAGCTACTAAAAAACAAAATTGCTTTTTATTAACCGCACAAATCGTATTTTTTTTCTATTTTTAGCTCACCTAAATTAATAACCAACCTACTATGAAACTGTACTACACCCTTGGTATTGCGCTTTTCGCATGCCTATCATTTAAAGGATTTTCTCAATGCTCAGACGTGCAACCTGATGTAAATTATGCCTATTCTCATGTGAAATCGGCTTTTGAAGCGAATAACCTTACACATCTTCAATATTTTGCAGACCGCTCGCTAAAAGCTTATGAACGGGCTCAAGAAAAATTTAAAACTTGTGATTGTGAAGGGGCAACAAATTTTACTTATGAAAACATTCAATATTTAAAAAAAGTAGATCGGTCGGAAACCTTTGAAGATGCACGATATTATATAAAACAATCTGTAGAAGGGGCTAAAAATATTTTGGCTGCTTTAGATGAATGTACTGCTAAAACTTATATCGCCCCTCCGGCAATAGAAGATGAGGCCGATCTAGCATCTAACACTACAGAACCTACCGTAATGCCTACACAAACGGTTAGCACCACGAACTATTCTGCAGCTGCAACCACTTCGAGTGCAGACCCGATTCAACTTGCTGAGCAAAAAGAACGTGAATTATTGGCGATTAAAAACATGCTCATCTCAAAAAACAAATCGGTTTTAAACACGAATGTTTCGGCTTATAATGAGGCCTTAGCCCTGTGTAACTGCAATACTGAACCTATTACTGTTACACCTTCTCCCGAAGACCAAGTTTTACAATATAAAAGTATTGATGGTATTCGATCGCATTATTTAAATGCCTTAAAAACCTTAACTTCAACATATTTATCAAAACTGAATGCTTGTGCTACGGTAGAATAAGCACTACAATACAACGCATAAAAAGAGGCTTTACATCGATAATGATGTAAAGCCTCTTTTTTTGAAGTAAACGGTATATTATTTCGTAGCGTATAACTTTACATCGCCTTCTTCTACTGTAGCTCCGCTTAAAATTATTAATCGCTCTACAACATTTCTCAGCTCTCTAATATTTCCTGTCCAATCGTAAGTTTTTAAAAGTTCTAAAGCTGACTTAGAAAATGTTTTTGTGGCATTACCATGTTCTTTAGCAATCTTTTCTGAGAAATAATTTACCAACAAAGGAATATCCTCTTTTCTATCATTCAACGAAGGTACTGCTATTAAAATCACAGCCAGTCTGTGGTATAAATCCTCTCGGAATCGCCCTGCTTCAATCTCCTTTTTTAAGTCTTTATTCGTTGCCGCTATAACACGAACGTCTACTTTAATATCTTTATCGCTACCTACGCGTTGCACTTTGTTTTCTTGAAGCGCTCGTAACACTTTAGCTTGCGCAGACAAACTCATATCTCCTATTTCGTCTAAGAATATAGTTCCTCCGTTAGCAGCTTCAAATTTCCCTGCACGATCTTTATTTGCACTTGTAAACGCCCCTTTCACATGACCAAAGAGTTCACTTTCTATCAATTCGCTCGGAATCGCAGCGCAGTTTACTTCTACCATAGGTCCAGAAGCACGTTCGCTCTTTTCGTGTAACCAATGCGCTACTAGCTCTTTACCAGTACCGTTAGAACCAGTAATTAAAACACGAGCATCTGTTGGTGCTACTTTTTCTATAATCTCTTTTATGGTGGCAATAGCAGGACTCTCACCTATCATTTCGTAATTCTTACTGACTTTCTTTTTCAGAATTTTATTTTGAACCACAAGCTCTTTTTTATCTAAAGCATTTCTAACCGTATTTAACAAACGATTTAAATCTGGTGGTTTAGAAATGTAATCGAAAGCCCCTAACCGCATGGTTTGCACTGCTGTATCTAAATCGCCATGACCTGAAATCATGACAATTGGAATTTCTGGCTTTATTAATTTGGCAGCCTCTAAAACTTCGACCCCATCCATTTTTGGCATTTTAATATCGCATAAAACCAAATCGTAATCTTCGCTTTTAATCTTCTCGATTCCCATTAAACCATCTTCAGCTTCTTCTACTTGATAGGTTTCATTTTCTTCGGAAAGGATTTTAACCAAGACTCTTCGAATGGCAGCTTCATCTTCTACAATTAAAATTTTTGGCATATCTATGTTTTTATATCCTTGCTTTTATTAAAACAAGTGGTTGTCGTTTTTTATTAATTAACAGGTATGTTCGTGTTATTGGACACCAAATGTAAATCTCGTTGCGGAAATGGAATCGCAATATTGTGCTCTCTAAATAATCTTTCTATTTTAAACCGCACATGACTGCGAGGAATTTCGCCTAAAAAGCTATTCTCTACAGTAAATACAACGCGAAACACCAATGCATTATCTCCAAAATCCATAAAATCTACGCGAGGTGCTGGTAAATCTATAATATTTTCTTGACCAGCTACAGATTCTAATAGCAACTTTTTAACCAAATCTACATCGCTTCCATAAGCCACACCAACCGTTACCGAGTCGCGTGTCGCTTCACCATTTTGGGTCCAATTATACAAACTATTAGTTAAAAATATATGATTTGGAATTATTACAACGCGATTATTAATAGTTATTGCACGTGTTGTTCTTAATTTTATTTCGTCTACACGGCCAACTTTACCGTTAATTTCTATGATATCGCCAACATGCACCGATTGATCTACGAGTATAAAAACTCCTGAAATAACATCTTGAATTAAGGTTTGTAACGCCAAACCTACCCCAATAAGTAGCGCCGCCGAAGCTGCAAACACAGCCGTTACATTAATTCCAATGGTTTGAAACGTGATTAGTAAAATTATAATATAAACGATCCAACTTCCGTAAGAAAAGAGAATATTAAACTTAATCTTATCGTCATCGGGCAGTTTTTTTGAAATTAATCGATTTAAAAATTTCAATAAAATTGAAGTCGCAATTATGGCAATAATGATCACGATAAGTCCCCGAAACGTAACAGAAATATCGCTCGTAAACTGAAAATTATAATCTAAAATTGCTTTTATTTTCCGCATATTAATATTTAATCCATTTAATCAATTCCTTATAGGTTGGCTTTTTACCATACATTAAAATCCCGACCCGATAAATTTTTGCTGCAAACCATACCGTTAATAAGAATGATGCAATTAAAATTAGTAGAGATAAAATTTGTTGCCAAATGGGTACACCAAAAGGAATTCGCATTAACATGACCACTGGAGATGTTAAAGGTATAAACGAAAAAATAGTAGAAACTGTACCATGAGGATCTTCGATAACTGTAAAAAACCCGATATAAACAGATAATACCAATGGCATTAAAATAGGAAATACAAATTGCTGGGTGTCGGTTTCGTTATCTACAGCAGCACCAATAGCCGCATACATAGAACTATACAGTAGATATCCTGCGACGAAAAACAAAACAAATGCGATAATTAAATTGGTTAGCGGAAGATGATAGAATCCTGCTAAAACAGTTTCTACTTGTCCGTTTAATTGCTGATCTGTTATAGACTGTTGCACCACTTGACTTTGTGGAGTTTGACTCATATCTATTCCAAATATAAATCCAACTAAAGCGGTTAAAATACCTCCTAAAATTATCCAAATGATTATTTGAGTTATACCTGCTAACGAGGTTCCTATAATTTTACCAAGCATTAATTGTATGGGCTTTACAGATGAAATAATAACCTCGATAACGCGACTTGTTTTTTCCTCGATAACACTTCGCATAATCATATTTCCATAAATAATGATAAACATAAAAAGAAGATATCCGGCGGCTCCTCCAAAAGCAAGCTTTATAATACTTTCTACTTTAGATGTTTTTTCTCCCGAAAAGTTTTCTTGAATAATATTGACATCTATTTTTGCCGATTCAATTTTATTTAAATCGACACCCACTTGTAATAGTTTTACATCGGTAAGCGATTTTTCTAACTGACCTTCTAATCCTGAAACGATAGACAATGAAGGTGAATCTTGCGAATAAAACTTCACGTGATTTTCTAAATAATTAACGTCTAGACTTTTTTCAACATGTAATAAGCCGTAGTCTTCTTGGGCTACAACCAAAACCTTAGCGGCCTCTAAATCTATATTTGTTAAGTATTTATATTTTGTGGTTTCGGTATCTTTAAACACATTTTTCACCAATCCGGATTCGTCTAGAATAGCAATAGTTCTTACTTTATTATTACTTATTTGAGATAAATAGGCTACCGTTGCTATAAGTGCAATTAATACAATTGGACTTAAAATAGTCATCACGATAAAGGCTTTGTTTTTAACTTTCGTTAAATACTCTCTTTTAATTATGAGTGGTAAATGATTCATGATTAACTATTATTCTGAATGGCTTTAATAAAAATATCGTTAGTGCTCGGCAACAATTCTACAAAGTGAGACACTTCTCCCCGAGTTGTTAAATATTGTAATAAATCGTTTGACTTTTCGCTGTCTGCTAATTTAATATTGAGTTTTAACTGTTCGTCTATCGTTTTAAATTGGGCAGGAGACACTTCAAATTTCTGAGTTAGTTCTTGATGAAGAGCAGCTATTTTATCGGTTTTAATTCCTACTTCGTAAGTATTGCTTTTAAATTGCCTTTTAATATCGGTTAATTTCCCATCTAGAATTTTATTCGACTTGTTAATCAATGCAATATGGTCGCATAACTCTTCTACCGATTCCATGCGGTGTGTTGAGAAGATTACGGTTGACCCGTTATCTCTTAATCGCAAAATTTCATCTTTTATAAGATTTGCATTTATAGGATCGAAACCAGAAAAAGGTTCATCAAAAATCAACAGTTTTGGTTCGTGCAACACGGTAACTACAAACTGAATTTTTTGCGCCATTCCTTTAGATAGCTCCTGAATTTTCTTATTCCACCAATCTCCAATCTCTAAACGATCGAACCAAAAAAGAAGTCGCTTTTTAGCCTCTGCTTTACTCAGGCCTTTTAACTGCGCTAAGTAAAGCGCTTGTTCACCTACTTTCATAGACTTATACAAGCCACGTTCTTCGGGTAGATATCCTATATCCTGTACATGGTGATTTTTTAAAGGTTCACCATCTAGAATAACATGCCCAGAATCTGGCATTGTAATTTGGTTTATAATACGAATTAAAGTGGTTTTTCCTGCGCCATTTGGTCCTAATAAACCAAAAATACTACCTTTAGGAACTTCGATAGAAACCTGGTTAAGCGCTGTAAAATCTCCAAATTTCTTAGAAATATCATGCGCTTCTAAAATGTTATGCATTCGTGGGTTTGATTGAGTTTTGAGCTGTAAAGATATTAAATGTTAGAGAACAACATTTACATTCATAAAAAAAGTGAGCTGAAGACTACTTTTTTATATTAAAATACGTTTTTTCTTAAACCTACTTCAGATAGGTTTCTTTTAAGAAGCTATAAAATTGACACCATTTACAGTTAAGTATAAAATTTGAGAACTAGTGGTTCTTGAAATTCCTTCACAACAAATCTCTAAATCCGAACTATTAGAAAAAGCCATGTATTCAGGAACAGCACAAGATTTACATTTATTAAAAAAGCCCCTTTAAAAACACAAAACCCACCCTTAAAAAAACCAAGGATGGGAAAAAAATTGCTATGAAAAAGAAAAATTATCACTAACTTAATTAGTAATAAACCAAATATAGTATTTTAAATTAAATATCCCGTAATTTTTTAATATAAATTTTAGGAATTGCACAAAACTAAAACATCCACCAGATTTTGGCGGATGTTTTAAGTTGTAATATTCTAGTTATTTTTAAGAAAACATATCTTTTACTTTCTCAAAAAATGACTTATCTGAACTTTCTGGTTTAGGCGAAAAATGATCGTCTGTACGCATGGTTTCAAAAAATTCTTTTTGTTGCTTACTTAGAGTTTTTGGAGTCCATACATTAACGTGAACTAATAAATCTCCTTTTGCATAACCATTAATATTTGGAATTCCTTTTCCGCGTAAGCGTAAAATTTTACCAGATTGTGTACCGGCTTCAATTTTAATACGCACTTTACCCGTAACCGTTTCAATTTCTTGAGATGTCCCTAAAACGGCATCAGGAATACTTACATATAAATCGAAATGCAAGTTATCGCCTTCACGCTGTAAGCTGCTGTGTTCTTCTTCTTCTATAGCTACTAAAAGGTCTCCAGAAATACCATTCGCTCCTGGTGCTTCATTACCCTTTCCTGTTACTTTAAGTTGCATACCATCTACAACTCCTGCAGGAATTTTAATAGAAACGGTTTCTTCTTTTACTATTAACCCTTGTGCATCTGCATCGTTAGGTTTTTTATCGATCGTTTGCCCAGAACCACCACATGCATTACAAGGAGCAGCAGTTTGCATACGCCCTAAAATGGTATTGGTAATTCGTGTAACTTGTCCGGATCCTTGACAGGTAGAACAGGTATTATAAGTTGTTCCCGGTGCTTGAACTTTACGTCTTACTTTAACTTTCTTTTCTACACCGTTAGCGATTTCTTCTAAAGTTAACTTTACACGAATTCTAAGGTTGCTACCTTTTACACGACGTTGGCCGCCTCCGCCACCACCGAATCCTGAAAAGCCACCACCAAAGCCGCCTCCAAAAATATCTCCAAATTGGCTGAAGATGTCGTCCATATTCATATGGCCGCCACCGAAACCTCCGCCTCCTTCGAACGCTTGGTGACCAAACTGGTCGTAACGTGCTTTTTTATCGGCGTTGCTTAAAACTTCGTAAGCTTCTGCAGCTTCCTTAAATTTAGTTTCGGCTTCCTTGTTATCTGGATTTTTGTCAGGGTGGATCTCAATAGCTTTTTTTCTATATGCTTTTTTAATTTGCTCTGGAGAAGCATTTTTATCGAGTCCTAATATTTCGTAATAATCTCTCTTCATTGTGTGTGTCACTTTCGACCGTTAATATTGTTTACGCATTTAAATTTTAACTGCGTGTTATTGTCCGATTACAACTTTAGGAAAACGAATAACCTTCTCTCCTAGTTTGTAACCTTTTTCAACAACGTCTATAATTTTTCCTTTTAAATCTGGGGTTGGAGCTGGTATTTGTGTAATCGCTTCATGATGATCGGCATTAAAAACATCGCCTACATTAGCTTCCGCTTCTTCTAAACCTTTACTTTGTAACAGATTTTTAAATTTGTTTCTAATTAACTCTACACCTTTTAAAAGTTCTTCTTCGTTACTTTTAGAAAGCTCTGTATAAGCACGATCAAAATCGTCTAAAACTGGTAACAACGCGATCATGACATCTTGATTGGCAGTTTTAAATAATTCGATACGCTCTTTTGAAGTTCGTTTTTTATAATTCTCGAACTCAGCAAACAACCTTAAAAACTTATCCTTTTCTTCCTTCAGTTGAATTTGCAATTCTTCTTCTACAGATACTTCTTGATTTTCAACTACTTGTTCTTCTATATTATCGTTTTCAACGTCTTTTTCAATTTCTTCTTTACTCATGTCTTTTCTATTTAAATAAACACTATCGATTAATAACAAAAGTACTGCCATCTTTAATAAACTTGTCAAAATGTCACAATTAAATTTTATCTTTACTTCAATAGACATTCAATTTTATTTATTTTTGAATTCAACTAAAAACAAGACATTATGAAAAAAAGAATTTTATCTCTTATGTTTATCGCTGCTTTAGGAGTCACTTTAAATGCATGCAAAAACACCTCTAAAGAAGCAAGTACCACAGAAGCGGAACCTGTTGCAGAAAGCGTTGATGCTACGGCCAAATACAAAATAGATGTTGAAAATTCTACCATAGAATGGAAAGGTTTTAAACCAACAGGAACACATAATGGCACCATAAATATTGACTCTGGTGTGCTTACTACCGAAGGAAATACTATACAAAGCGGAACGGTTATTATAGATATGAATACCATTGTAGCCTTGGATGTTGAAGGCGACAAAAAAGATAATTTGGAAGCCCATTTAAAGGGTACCGTAGAAGGTAAGGAAGGCGATTTTTTTAATGTAACACAGTTTCCTAGTGCAGCATTCGAAATTACTGGTGTTTCTACAAATGATGCCGGTAAAACAATGTTATCTGGAAATTTATCTATTAGAGGAATTAAGAAAAACGTATCGTTTCCTGTAACTGTAAGTACGACAGATTCAACGCTATCTATTGTAAGTGACTCTTTTTCTATAGACAGAACATTATGGGGTGTAAATTACGGATCGAAATCTGTGTTTGATAATCTTGGAGACAAGTTTATAAACGATGATATAGAATTAAAAATAAATGTTACGGCTAATAAGTCTTAATTAAAAACCACTTTTATTTTAAAAGACTATCTAAACAGGTAGTCTTTTTTTATTCTAATAATTCTGATAAAGCGGGTTGTAAATTATGATACTTAAAGACAAACCCTTGATCTTCTAATTTCTTACTACTTACACGCTGACTAGAAAATAATAAATGATGCATTTCTCCTAAAACCACTTTCATAATGACTTTTGGAATGTTTGGTAAAAGCATGGGTTTATCTAAGGTTTTTGCTATAGATTTTATTAACTCGCTTTGCGTTACGGGGTTTGGAGCAACGGCATTAAAAGTACCCTCTCCGCAATATTTTAGAAGAAACATAAATACCCGAACCACATCGTCTATATGAATCCATGATTGCCACTGTTCTCCATTCCCGAACACGGCGCCCATTCCTAATTCTGTTGGTTTTTTAAATTCAGGCAAAGCCCCGCCTTCATTAGACAATACAAGTCCAATCCTGACTTTGGCAATTTTTAGATTCAAACCAAAAAAAGTATCGACTTCTGCTTCCCAGGCTTTCACAACTTCACCTAAAAAGGAATCATCTATTTCGGTTTCCTTTTCGTTATAATACCGAGTTAAAGAGTCCGGATATATATTAATTCCGCTTGCAGAAATAATTTGAGTCACCGTATGCTTAGGTAAAGATTTTAAACCGCGATGTAAAACACGTGTAGACAATACGCGACTATCTAAAATATCTTTTTTTACTGAAGACGTCCAGCGCTTAGAAATACTACCACCGGCTAAATGGATTATAACTTCTACATTCTTGAAACAATCGGTATCGATTTCATTATTTTCCGGATTCCAATAAAAACCTTTATAATTTTTTTGAGTTACTATTTTTTCCTTTCTGGTAGTTAAATACTTTACACTAACATCCTTCTGGAGACAAAGTTCCACTATTTTAGTTCCTAAAAGTCCGGTAGCGCCAGTAATTAAAACCCCCATTAGTTTGTATTTTAAGGCAAAAATACCAAATACAAGAGTGCTTATTACTTACATTAAGTTAGGTTTAACAGTAAACCGAACAAACTTTAGCAAATAATTATAATTTACCTTAAGTAATATCGAGATTGTATTTCTTTAACAAACCTTCTAGGTACTGACTAGAAAAACTAGCTCCTTTCATTTTATTCTGCTCGGGGTCGATTATAAAATCGTAAGCGTCTTTAAAATTTGCTAATTCTAAATTACAATTTGTAAAATAAGTATGTTGAAGGTTGCAATCTGTAAAATCTGCTTTAAATAAATCTACCTCAAAAAAAGAAGCCTGTTGTAATTCGCAATTTATAAACGCGGTATGTTTCAATTTCAAATAATCGAATTGTGCCATTTGCAGATTACAATTATTAAACTTTAAACGCAATAAAAAGGTAGACACAGTTTTAAATTGTAAACCTAATAACTTACAATTATTAAAAGTAACATCGTTAAAAGTTGTGTTTTTTATGTTGGTATTACTTAAATTACAATCTATGAATTCGCAGTCTGTAAATACCATTCCCGAAAGATTACCATTAGAAAAATCACATTGCTCGAACGAGCAGCCATAATAATCTGCACGTTCTAAAGACCCGGTTTTGTAGTCTTCATTTTTAAACAACTGATCCTCTATAATTGTATTCATAATGTTAGTTTAAACAGGTTTACGCGCTCTCAACATTTCTCTTTTCCCAGGAGGTCCAGGAATGCGTTCTACCACGAATCCTGCTGCCTGCATTGCCCGTCTCGCATTACCTTGAGCGGAATAGGTTACCAGAGTACCGTTTTCCTTTAAAGCATTAAACATAATTTTAAACACAGCTTCGCTCCATAATTCGGGTTGTACTCGCGGCCCAAAAGCATCAAAATAAATAAGATTATAAAGACCTTTATCTGCTATATCTGTAAAACTTTTCTGTTGTTTTAACAGGGAGAATCGACTAGATATTGTGTTTTTTTCTTCCCAAGGACAATCATGAAGCGCTTTAAAAATCATGTCTTTAGACCCCGATGCAATAGCATTTGCATAGTTGATATGTTGCAAATCCTGAGAAGTAATAGGATAGGCCTCAACGCCAGTATAATCAATTTTACAATCTAAACCTTCAATTTCTAAACAGGTTAAAAACGCATTTAATCCTGTACCAAAACCAATCTCTAAAATTGAGATTTCCTTTAAATTGGGTTGAGTAGAAATCGTAAAATGTAGTCCTTCTTTAATAAAAACATGCATCGCTTCTTGAATAGCGCCATGTCTAGAATGGTAAGTTTCATCTAAATCTGGTAAATAAATGGTTGAAGAACCATCTGCAGTAGTTATATAATTACGTTTCAAAATTATGGATTTCGTAAAAAATGAGTAATTAAATTAGAATCTAAAAACAGCTTTTAAGTATCTTTATTTCCTGAAATAGAAAGAGGTAAATATACACGATTTTTAAAACATTTTTAGAAATTTTATACTACTTTTAGGCTATATTTAAATACTGTTTAATTTAGTAAATTGTAATATTTTGACAAATACTATTGAAATTACAAAGGCAAAAACAAGTAAGATACAGGATGTTGATTTTGAAAATTTGTCTTTTGGAAAAGTTTTTACAGATCACATGTTTACCTGTGATTTTAAAAACGGAGCTTGGCAAAAACCTGAAATTACGCCTTATGCTCCCTTAACATTAGATCCTTCTGCACGCGTGTTCCATTATGGACAAGCCGTCTTTGAAGGTATGAAAGCGTATAAAGACGATGCCAATAAAGTCTGGTTATTTAGACCCGAAGACAACCTTAAACGTATAAATAAATCTGCTGAACGTTTGGCAATGCCTGCATTTCCTCAAGATGTATTTATGGAAGGCTTAAAAGAACTTCTAAACTTAGATGAAGCATGGGTTAAACCTGGTTTTGGAAATTCGCTTTACATTAGACCATTTGTCATTGCAACAGAACCTGCTATTGCAGCATCTCCAGCCTTAGAATATAAATTTTTAATTATATGCTCTCCTGCACAATCATATTATTCTGGAGATGTACGTGTTTTGGTTGCCGAAAAATTTAGTAGATCGGCTAACGGAGGTGTGGGATATGCAAAAGCCGCTGGTAATTATGCAGCCCAATTTTACCCAACAGATTTAGCCAATAAAGAAGGGTTTCAACAAATTATTTGGACGGATGCCGACTCTCATAAATACTTAGAAGAAGCTGGTACTATGAATGTCTTTTTTAGAATAAACGACACTTTAATAACAGCGCCTACAAGCGAACGTATTCTTGACGGAATTACACGTAAAAGTATAATTCAAATAGCACAGGATGCTGGAATAAATGTAGAAATTAGACCAATTCTTGTTAGTGAAATAGAGGAAGCAAGCAGAAATGGTTCATTGAAAGAAATTTTCGGATCTGGAACTGCTGCAGTTGTAAGTCCTATTTCCGCCTTTTCTCATAAAGGTGAATTGTTCGAAATCCCGAAACAAGAGACGAGTTTTTCTTCAATATTTAAAGAGAAATTACTTAATATTCAATACAACAAAGCTGAAGACCCTTACGGTTGGAGACAAAGTATATAACACGAAAAAGAGGCTATCTAAAAAGTTAAATTTTCGTCAACCTGAACGTGATTCAGGTTCTCACATAATTGGTTAACAATGTGATGAGATTCTAAAATAAATTTAGAAAGACGGTTTTTAATACATTTCAGACAGCCTCTTTTTTTATCCTTTTAATATAGCGGCTATATCGGGTTTAAAATAATTTGGTCCCTTTAACACCTTACCATCAGCTCTATAAATAGGTTCGCCTTTAGCATCTAACTTACTCATATTACTACGCTGAATTTCGTTAAATACAGCTTCTATTTTATCCTGCAAACCATGTTCAATTATAGTACCACATAATATATACAACATATCTCCTAAAGCATCTGCAATTTCTACAAGATCATTATTATTTGCAGCTGCTAAATATTCTTCATTTTCTTCTTTCATTAAATCGAAACGCAGTTTGTTTTTTTGCAAGCCTAAATCGGCTTTTGGAGTTTCGCTATAACCTAATTTATAAGCCGTATGAAATGCTTTGACTGATTCTATTTTATTCTTCATGTTATAAAAATATTATTTTTTTGTTTACATTTACAAACTTATTAATTTAACAAACAATGCTCAGTATTAAACCAAAATATTGAGGTTTTAAAATTTTTAAGCCAGTATTTTTAATTAATTCGTACAACGCCCCATGTTTACAAACGGTCAAATTATTTTCGGGATTCTATTTTTTATAGTTTTTGCACTCTCTATCGTGTATACCTATAAAAAAGATTTCGCACTTCATAAAAAATATTACAACGGAAGTATCTGGGTATTAATTGGTTTTATAGCTTTTTTATTATTTATTATCAGCATAAAATTAATATTTAAAAGCTAACAGTCCATTCCCTTTTTAAATACTATTCAAATTATTTTAGTTTAGCTCAAGCATTTTAACTCTAAAAATAATATTGCGGTTGCCCAGATTAAATTCTTATTCTTATCTCTACATGTTACCATAATCTATGACTTACATCTAAAATAGGTCGCTTTTTTAAAGAAGAAATACGCATTTTAAAAATTTGATATAAATTTGTTTATCTTTGATTTTATCCAATTTTAGACTAATGAATTTCGCCAAATATATACTCTTTTTATTATTGATTGCTTTTATAGGTTCTGCTATTTATGTAGCCGTACAACCGAGTCAGATACACTTTTCTCGATCTAAAACAATTCACGCTCCACAAGAAGTTATTTTTAAATATGTTGAAAACTTAAACAATTGGAAATCGTGGTCGCCATGGAAAAAAACAAATGCCGAAGATTCCATTTTAAATAGTAAAGAATATACTTGGCTACAAGATAATTCTATAGGAAGAATTACAAATACTGCGGTTGTTAAACCAAGTAATATTCAGCAAGAAATTGTATATCCAGATTATCCAAAATCTGAGTTGGAGTGGCAAATAGATTCTCTTTCCGAGAGAACTTCTACTGTAACTTTTAGTATGAATAGTGATAATATTCCGTTTAAGAAAAAAGCGTATTATGCTATATTTGGAACACCAGAACAAGACTTAGCGCCTAAATTTGAAACAAGCTTAACGCAACTTGACTCTGCAATTACAGCGAGTATGAATGTTTATAGCATTACCATAGACGGCATTACCAATCATAGCGGAGGATACTATTTGTACAATACGACCTCTTGTAAAATTGAAAATTTCCAGGATAAAGTAAAAACGATGATGCCAGAAGTAACCAATTATGTTGCCGACAACCATATCCCAATGGCTGGTTTTCCATTTGTATTGTACCATAAATGGGACGTAGAAAATAATGCCGCTATTTTTTCGTATTGTGTACCAACTAGCACGCAAGTACTCACTACTAAAGGCGATATATTAACCGGATTTCTTCCGCCTTTTAAAACTCTAAAAACAACTTTAAAAGGAAATTACACCTATTTAGAAAAAGCTTGGAAAACAACTACCGAGTATTTAGAAACAAACGGTTTAGAAAAAGCTGACAGTAATATTATGCTACAAACCTTTGTTACAAATCCGAAATACAAAATTAATCCGGCAGACTGGATTACAGAAATATACATTGCCTTAAAAGAGGATACCGACTCCATTTCTCAAGAATTACAAGATTTAAAATTACCTTTAAATTAATCCTAAAATAAGACCTTAATCGTTCATGAAACAATTGGTATTAATTTTTATTGGAGGTGGCTTTGGCAGTATTTTGCGATTTACCATAAGTAAATACCTAAATAGTGTTCATGCCAACCTTCCGTACGGTACGATGCTTGCTAATATTTTAGGGAGTTTACTAATTGGAATTATACTAGGTTTAGCGGCTAAAAATCATTTTATTACACAAAATCACACCTTATTATTAGCAACGGGTTTTTGTGGAGGCTTAACAACTTTTTCTACATTCGCTTTTGAGAATCATATGTTTATTAAAACAGGAGATTTTCTAAATTTTGCTATCTATTCTATTTCAAGTTTTGTTCTTGGCTTTCTTGCTGTTTTTTTAGGCATGTATTTAATTAAAGATTTTTAATCTTTTACAAAAGCCTTTACCCCTGCCTTAATTTCTGTATTCAGGAAATTTTCTCTTGGCACTATAGGGCAAGAATAATCTTCGTTATAAGCACAATACGGATTAAACGCGGTGTTAAAATCGATGGTTATAATACTATCATTCTCTTTATCGTGTAACCCTACTTCAATATATCTTCCTCCTCCATAAGTAGAGTCTCCGTTAGTTAAATCTAAAAAAGGTAAAAACAAATAATCTTCATAACCTTCTTGCTCCATTAAATCCTGACTTTCATAAATTTTAAGACTAAAATCTTCATTCTTAATTTTAAAATTTACGATTCCAAAAACACGTTCTTTAGCCTTTCTGTCTGTAGTTGTTGGCATTTCAAAAAATTCGGTATTTGGCGTGCGTTCTAATCGTGCCTGGACTATATATGTAGAATCTACATCAAAAAAATCTAAACTCTTAAACACTTTACGATCCTTCTTTTTTAAAGGAGATGTACTGGCATCCTTAAAACTAGCATTTAAAGACCTTTGATAAGGTGTGTCTCCTAATAAGGGTTCTTTCTTCTGAAAACATGAACACATAATTAAGAGTAAGATGAAGTATAGAAATTTTTGCATTTAAATTTTTTTGAATATCAAAAATACAACTTATCATTTTTTTATTTAGATTTGAACTTGAAAAATTAAGCATTCATGTTATCTAGAAAAATGTCATATAAACTTACCCGAGTATCTTTCTTAAGATGCAGGACTGTCTATATGTAACATTCAACCTTATATTATATAGAAAAACGTCCAACCCATCAAGTTGGACGTTTTTTTTTGTACCAACCAAACCAAAAACCATTATGAAATTACTATTTCAAAACTATATAAACACTTTTAAAGGCCTCTCTACCGAAGTATGGTGGTTGGCTTTAATTACCTTAATTAATAGAGCAGGAACCATGGTTATTCCGTTTCTATCTCTATATCTTACAGAAAATTTACACTTTTCACTCATTCAAGTGGGATGGATTATGAGTGCTTTTGGTGCTGGATCTGTTGTGGGATCTTGGCTGGGAGGACGATTAACCGATAAAATTGGTTACTATAAAGTTATGGTAATTAGTCTAATTACCTCTGGCTTTTTGTTTATTGGGTTACAATTCCTAAATACATTTGTTAGTATAGCCGTTGGGGTTTTCGTGTTGTTAATTGCTGCCGATATGTTTAGACCTGCCATGTTTGTAGCACTTAGCGCATACAGTAAACCAGAAAACAAGGTAAGATCGGTTACCTTAATTCGATTGGCCATTAATTTAGGATTCTCTGCTGGCCCTGCTATTGGCGGACTTATTATTGTAACCTTAAGCTATGGCGGATTGTTTTGGGTAGATGGTATAACTTGCTTTTTAGCGAGCATCTTATTACTAAATGTTTTACATCCAAAAAAGGCCAGAATTGCAGATGAGATTGTAGTAGAACACCCAAAATCGGCGTATAAAGATATTAATTACATTATCTTTCTATTTGCCATGTTACTGTTTGGCGTAGCTTTCTTACAGTACTTCTCTACAGTGCCCTTATTTTATAAAGACATCCATCATTTAAGCGAATTTCAAATAGGACTTTTAATGGGGCTAAATGGTTTTATTATTTTTGCTTTAGAAATGCCTCTCGTAAAATATTTCGAAAAGTCATGGTATTCTAAAACTGGATTAGTCCTTTTAGGTGCCATACTTTTAGGCCTAAGTTTTCTTGTATTAAACTTAAGCAATTGGACAGGTATTTTAGTGATTGGTATGATTTTTATGACAGTGGGAGAAATGATAGCCTTCCCATTTTCGAATGCCTTTGCTCTAGAACGTGCCAAGAAAGGCAACCAAGGCGAATATATGGCGCTTTATAGTATATCCTTTTCTATTGCACATATCATAGCTCATAATTCTGGCATGCATGTAATTGCAAATTACGGATATAAAGTAACTTGGTATACTAGTGTTGCTATAATGCTAATTTGTATTTCAACCTTATATTACCTAAAATTAAGAATGATAAGACAAAAAGATAAGCAATAAATTAACGTGTAGATTCGCGCAAAACAATATCGGTTTCTATAATTTCTGTAGAAAATGAGCTAGCCTCTTCACGCTGTTCTAGCTTTTCTATTAATTTTTTAGTTGCGGCAGCTCCCATAATTTCACCATGCTGACTCACACAGGTTAGTCTTGGGTTAGAGTTACGTGCTAACAATCCGTTTGCAAAAGAAATAACAGCTAAATCTTCGGGTAACTTATACCCATTTTCTTTAGCTAATTTCATAGCTGAAATTGCAGAAGATTCATTCGTTGAAATAATACCATCTATTTTATGCTTAAATAACGGACGAATCATTTTTTCGTACTGCTTATAATCTGGTTCGCTAGTATTAATAACCAAATTATCATCAAAGGTTAAATCGTTCTCAATTAATCCCTTTTTATAACCTTCAAATCGTAAACGACCAATGCTAAGATTTTGTAAAGGCGACACAAAAGCAATACGTTTGCACCCTTGTTTTACAAGAAAACTCACCGCCTCTGCTGCTGCATTTAAGTCATCAATAATAATTTTATCACATTCTACATGTTCAGAAACACGATCGAACATCACTATTGGAAATCCAAATTTCATGGTGTCTTCAAAATGACTAAACTCGCCGTTTTGCTCTGTTTCTTCAGATATAGCTAGCAAAAAACCATCAATACTTCCTGTAGATAGCATATCGATAATTTCAACTTCCTTTTGGTAAGACTCATTAGAAATACATGTCATAATACGATACCCATTCTTAGCAGCTTCCTTTTCTATACCTTGCAAAACTTGCATATAGAAATAGTTAAGCATATTCGGAATAATTACGCCTATACTTTTTGTTCTTCTGTTTTTTAAACTTAAAGCATTATAATTGGGTCTGTAATTTTTTTCCTTGGCGTAGTTTTGGATTAAAATCCTAGTTTCTTCGCTGATTTCTGGAATATCATGAAGCGCTTTAGATACTGTTGAAACGGATACATTTAATGCTTTTGCAATATCTTTTAAGGTCGTTTTTTTCATGAATATTGTATTAATATGTGTATGTGATATAAGAGATAAAATTATAATAAATTTTTGAGACTAAAAAACCTATATTTTTAATAATAATGAAATATAGCGTAGAGATATTAGGATTTTATGGTAGTATCCTTAACCAAGGGGTTGTTTTCTACAACATTAGACAACACAATTTGGGTTTTAGTTTCACCGTATGTTATGAGTTGGTCTATAAACATACCTAAATGTTTTTGATTTTTTAACACAACCTCCATAACTATGTTTTCATTTCCTGTAACTCTATAGCAATTTACAACTTCTTTAAAGGTGGTTACTTTTTCTAAAAAAGGCTTTAATCGTCCCATAAATACCCGAAGGGTAATAATCGTTTTTAGCTGATGTCCTGTTTCGTAATATGAAATTTGTGTATTATAACCTTCAATAACACCGGCATCTTCCATTTTACGAATACGCTCGGCAACAGCTGGAGAACTTATGCCTACAAATTTGGCTATTTCGGTATTGGATTGCCTTGAGTTTTTTTGCAAACATTCTAATATTTTCCAATTTACAGCATCTAACTGCATGCTTAAAGTTTTTAAGGATTAAAGTTTAATATTTAATCAAAAATACACTTTAAACTTTAATTATTAAATACATCTTTATCAATTAGTCCCTAATTTTGTATTAATTGCTAAGAAAATGACGAATTCACACCGTACCAACATAAAAGATTTAATTATCTATCAAAAATCTTTGGATATTTTTAAATTATCAAGGCATATCGCTTCATATATTACTTATGACAAAGATATACTGTCTATGCATCATTCAAAAAATATGTCAGATCGGTATGCAGATAAATTAGTTATGGATGCTTTTGGTTTGGTTCCTAAAATTGTTGAAACAGAGAATGAAACCAATTATATACAGAAATTAAAATACGCAAAATCTTTACGTTTTTTTATAGATAGACTTTATCATAACACCAGGCATTTAGAACACAACAAGTCTAATGGCTCCGATTTTATAAAATTACTTCGTATAGAACTTAGAAAGCTTAGAATCATTCACAGACATTATGTAAGGTCTTTAATACAACAAAATTAAATACCCTTCTTTTCACATTAATTATATTTGAAATTCAACACCTTCTAAAATTCGTGTTTATTACTGCAACATATTTTTAGAATTTAAAGCGTCTAAAACCAAACGAATCTCGCCATAACTATAAACATCATCTAATTGATTTTTTAAGTCGGATAGATTTTCAAAAGTTATTTTCGGAATTAATTCAGTTAATTTTTCATACGTCTCTACGGCCATTACATCTGTAATTTTTATCTCTCCAGAAGGAATAAAACTAGCCAAGTGACTAAAAATTGTATTTTCATTTAGCTCTCGTTCAAACGCAATGTCTTCAATAGTTTTTCCAGATTTAAATAAATTTAAAGATTGTGTTTTAGTATCAATCTTATTCTTTTTCGTTGTGACATCTTCAAATATTTCATCTTCCTTATGCGTTTGAATATCATGTTCATAACAATAATCTCGAATAACCCCTAGAATAGCACTTCCATATTTATCTACTCTAGTTTTCCCCATACCTCCAATACTAAGAAGTTCTTGCTTTGTTAAAGGTAGAACCTCGCAAATTTCGTATAATGTTTTCTGTGAAAATACCTGAAAGTGAATTAAATCATTTTCTGTAGCAATTTCATTTCTAAGCACCCGTAATAATTCAAATAATTCCACATTTACGGTACCGTCGACAACAGATTTCCTAGATTTTTTTGGTTTCTCCTTAGCAATAAATACGGCTTTTGCTCTTAATTCTAAGAGTTTCTTTGTTGTAAAATTATATGCTAAACTATTAAAATAAAATAGTTTGGTGTCGTGCAATTCTTCAAGTGTATCTAAATGTTTGGTAATATCACTCCTTACAGCTTGATTATCGGTTGTAAACGCAAGTTCCTTTAAAGGCTTCCCAATATTATTTTCCGTTTCTGTTTTAAAATATACTATGGCCTTGTTAAATCGGTCTTGTATAATACTATTGCCTTCTGGCAATTGATCGGTATCAGAAAGTTGCTTAAGCTGTGTATTAAACGCATTACTTACTTTAAGTAAATTAGTAACCGTAGTCTTTATGAGAAGCATTTGCGACTCCATATTACCTTGAAGGTTGTTTCTGTTTTTATAAAAGATATCCAAAATCCGATTTATCGGATATAAAAACTCATAAAACCCAAAAATTTCAGCAATTAACTCCAGTTGAAATTGTTGTTGCGAAAGGTGAAGAATAGAAGTATCCGGTTCATTAGCTTCTGCCTGTTTATTAAAATTTAATACATGACTGTCGGTAATTATTTGGTTGGCATTAATTTTACTTCTTAACACTAATCCTTCTAAGGATTTGCATCGGCTTAAAGCAACATACGTTTGGCCATGAGCGAAGGCTCCAGCTGCGTCTATAATAGCTTTCTCAAAGGTTAAACCTTGACTTTTGTGTATCGTAATAGCCCAAGCTAATCGCAACGGAATCTGAGTAAAGGCTCCTATTTTATCTTCGGTAATATCCTTTGTTTCGGGATCTACATTATAATTAATATTTTCCCAAACTTCGGCTTTGGTATTAATATTAAAGTCGTCACCTTTACAGCGTACAGTAACTTCATCTTTTGAAAGCTGAACAATTTTCCCAATCTTACCGTTAAAATACCGTTTCTCCCCACTACTATCATTCTTAATAAACATAACTTGAGCCCCAACTTTAAATTCTAATTGCTCGTTATTAGGATATGAAAATTCAGGAAACTTACCTTCTATTTTTGCCTTATAGGTAAACAATTTGGTGTCAAGCTTCTCCAACTCTTCACTATTGGTAGTTTCTGCTTTACTATTATGGGTCGTTAAAGATATAAAACCTTCATCGGGTTCTGGTTTAAAATCTGCGATGTATCTTTTGTTGAGCACATCAGCAGCAGCAGCACTTAGGGTATTATTTCTTATTTCATTAAGAATTTCAATAAATTTCGGATTCTCCTGTCTATAAATATGTTTTAACTCTATTGTTACAGCTTCACATTGTTGGTAAGCATGACTACTAAAAAAAAATCCATTAGCATAAACCGACTTTAGGAGCTGCCATTCATTGTCCCTAATTACGGGAGACAATTGTTGCAAGTCACCAATCATGAGTAGTTGCACGCCTCCAAACACTTTGGTTTTATTCCTAAAACGACGTAAAGTTTTATCTATACCATCAAGTAAATCTGCCCGAACCATACTAATTTCATCAATAACTAAAACATCCATCGATTTAATAATATTGATTTTAGCTTTACTAAACTTCCTATTAAATCCTGAAGCATTATCCAAATCTGAATTTGGAAGTATCGGCCCAAAAGGTAATTGGAAAAAAGAATGTATAGTAACGCCTTTAGCATTAATAGCAGCAACACCTGTAGGTGCAACAATAACCAGTCGTTTTAAACTATTTGCTTTTAATTTGTGTAAGAACGTTGTTTTTCCTGTACCAGCCTTTCCTGTTAAAAAGATAGAACGATTAGTGTTGTTTACAAACTCCCAAGCAAGGTCGAGTTCTTTATTGACAGCCATTATTATGCTTTTAAAAAATAGAATTGAAGATACTGATTTATTTCCTTTTGAATAAAAGAAAAGGGGAATTGATTCATAGGAAAAGGAAGATGAGTATAAACCCAAAAAAAAAATCCTCAACAAAAAAATTGTTGAGGATTTCTAAAAAAGGCAACGACCTACTCTCCCACAAATGCAGTACCATCGGCGCTAATGGGCTTAACTTCTCTGTTCGGAATGGTAAGAGGTGAGCCCCATTGCAATAATCACCTTAAATTGTTAAGCTAGTATTGAGATTTTAGTAATTAGTATTGAGTGTAATCTCAATGCTAATTTCTCACTACTTACTTCTAATATTTTAACATATTGAAAAAGGACGATTTACGTCTTGAACATAAATAATAATATAATAAATCTTGTACTCTTTTAAAAAAACAGGCGTACAATAAGCCTATGGGTTATTAGTACTACTCGGCTATGACATTACTGCCTTTACACCTATAGCCTATCAACGTGGTCATCTCCCACGACCCTTTAAAGAAATCTCATCTTGTGGTGGGTTTCGCGCTTATATGCTTTCAGCGCTTATCCCTTCCCAACGTAGCTACTCTGCAATGCTCCTGGCGGAACAACAGATACACCAGAGGTTGGTCCAACTCGGTCCTCTCGTACTAGAGTCAGATCCACTCAAATTTCTAACGCCCACAGTAGATAGAGACCGAACTGTCTCACGACGTTCTGAACCCAGCTCGCGTGCCACTTTAATGGGCGAACAGCCCAACCCTTGGGACCTTCTCCAGCCCCAGGATGTGACGAGCCGACATCGAGGTGCCAAACCCCCCCGTCGATATGAGCTCTTGGGGGAGATCAGCCTGTTATCCCCGGCGTACCTTTTATCCTTTGAGCGATGGCCCTTCCATGCGGAACCACCGGATCACTATGCTCTACTTTCGTACCTGATCGACTTGTAGGTCTCTCAGTCAAGCTCCCTTATGCCATTGCACTCTACGCACGGTTACCAAGCGTGCTGAGGGAACCTTTAGAAGCCTCCGTTACTCTTTTGGAGGCGACCACCCCAGTCAAACTACCCACCAAGCACTGTCCCTTCAAAAGAAGGTTAGACTCTAGATAAGCAAAGGGTGGTATTTCAACAATGACTCCACAACACCTAGCGATGCCGCTTCAAAGTCTCCCACCTATCCTACACATTACTTATCCAAAACCAATACTAAGCTATAGTAAAGGTGCACGGGGTCTTTTCGTCCCACTGCGGGTAATCGGCATCTTCACCGATACTACAATTTCACCGAGCTCATGGTTGAGACAGTGTCCAGATCGTTGCACCATTCGTGCAGGTCGGAACTTACCCGACAAGGAATTTCGCTACCTTAGGACCGTTATAGTTACGGCCGCCGTTTACTGGGGCTTCATTTTAGACCTTCGCATTACTGCTAAGCCCACCACTTAACCTTCCAGCACCGGGCAGGTGTCAGGCCATATACGTCATTTTTCAATTTAGCATAGCCCTGTGTTTTTGATAAACAGTCGCCTGGACCTTTTCACTGCGGCCCATCCGAAGATGGGCGACCCTTCTCCCGAAGTTACGGGTCTATTTTGCCTAGTTCCTTAACCATGAATCTCTCGAGCTCCTTAGAATTCTCATCCCAACTACCTGTGTCGGTTTAGGGTACGGGCTGCTTCTTTTGCTTTTCTTGGAAGTCGCTACTCTGGATTATCACCTTGACCGTAGTCTCAGTGTACTATCGCCGTGTTACCACTGGCTTCAACGAACTATTCCGTCAGTTCGCACCAAATTTACGCCTCCGTCACTTTTAGTAAGAGCAGGTACAGGAATATTAACCTGTTGTCCATCCACTACCCCTTTCGGGTTCGCGTTAGGTCCCGACTAACCCTCAGCTGATTAGCATAGCTGAGGAAACCTTAGTCTTTCGGAGTGCGGGTTTCTCGCCCGCATTATCGTTACTTATGCCTACATTTTCTTTTCTATACGTTCCAGCATGACTCGCATCACACCTTCAACACCTATAGAATGCTCCCCTACCACTTATAACTTTTGTTATAAATCCATAGCTTCGGTAATATGTTTATGCCCGATTATTATCCATGCCGAACCGCTCGACTAGTGAGCTGTTACGCACTCTTTAAATGAATGGCTGCTTCCAAGCCAACATCCTAGCTGTCTGAGCAGTTCAACCGCGTTTTTTCAACTTAACATATATTTGGGGACCTTAGCTGATGGTCTGGGTTCTTTCCCTCTCGGACATGGACCTTAGCACCCATGCCCTCACTGCTGATCAACATTTTATAGCATTCGGAGTTTGTCAGGAATTGGTAGGCGGTGAAGCCCCCGCATCCAATCAGTAGCTCTACCTCTATAAAACTATAAATCAACGCTGCACCTAAATGCATTTCGGGGAGTACGAGCTATTTCCGAGTTTGATTGGCCTTTCACCCCTACCCACAGGTCATCCGAAGACTTTTCAACGTCAACCGGTTCGGTCCTCCACTGTATGTTACTACAGCTTCAACCTGCCCATGGGTAGATCACACGGTTTCGCGTCTACCACTACTAACTAAAACGCCCTATTCAGACTCGCTTTCGCTACGGATCCGGACCTGAAGCCCTTAACCTTGCTAGCAACGGTAACTCGTAGGCTCATTATGCAAAAGGCACGCCGTCACACGTAAACGTGCTCCGACCGCTTGTAAGCGTATGGTTTCAGGATCTTTTTCACTCCCTTATTCAGGGTTCTTTTCACCTTTCCCTCACGGTACTAGTTCACTATCGGTCTCTCAGGAGTATTTAGCCTTAACGGATGGTCCCGCCAAATTCACACAGGGTTTCACGTGCCCCGCACTACTCAGGATACCACTATCTAATTGTTCTTTACCTATACGGGACTATCACCCTCTTTGGTTCCTCTTTCCAAAGGATTCTAATTCATTACACTTCGAATAACGTGGTCCTACAACCCCAATGTTGCCGTAACAACACTGGTTTGGGCTAATCCGCGTTCGCTCGCCACTACTTACGGAATCACTTTTGTTTTCTTCTCCTCCGGGTACTTAGATGTTTCAGTTCTCCGGGTTCGCCTCCTTACGGATACTATATCTTCAATATAGTGGGTTGCCCCATTCGGATATCTGCGGATCATATTGTATGTGCCAATCCCCGCAGCTTTTCGCAGCTTATCACGTCCTTCATCGCCTCTGAGAGCCTAGGCATTCCCCATACGCCCTTATTTAGCTTATTGTACTTTTTGCTTTTTTAATGAGTTTGTTATTAGTTAAAAGCTCGTAAACTTTAACTAACAACGAATTATTATTGTTTAAAATATATCTTATATAGTATGTGCAATACTACATAATATAATATCTTAATTATTTTTATGTATCTTTTTCAATATGTCAATGAACGTTTATCAATGTAGCTATTATTTAATCTAGCAATGTACCAATTGGTAGATTGTTAAATTGATTAATTTTTACATTAATTCGTGGAGAATATCGGAGTCGAACCGATGACCTCCTGCGTGCAAGGCAGGCGCTCTAGCCAGCTGAGCTAATCCCCCAATTACTAGTCGTTAGTAATTAGTAGTTAGTAGTTAGTACTGTTAACTACTACTCTAGCTTCTAGAATTTCCTTTTTTATTATATTAGTAGTCTCAGGCAGACTCGAACTGCCGACCTCTACATTATCAGTGTAGCGCTCTAACCAGCTGAGCTATGAGACTCTACTATAATAGATCATTTAAATTAACAGCTTGAGAATAAAGCATCTCTTTTCCTTTTTACTATCTTACTCCAATAGTCGTCTTTCTCTAGAAAGGAGGTGTTCCAGCCGCACCTTCCGGTACGGCTACCTTGTTACGACTTAGCCCTAGTTATCGACTTTACCCTAGGCCGCTCCTTGCGGTGACGGACTTCAGGCACTTCCAACTTCCATGGCTTGACGGGCGGTGTGTACAAGGCCCGGGAACGTATTCACCGCATCATGGCTGATATGCGATTACTAGCGATTCCAGCTTCACGGAGTCGAGTTGCAGACTCCGATCCGAACTGTGATAGGGTTTATAGATTCGCTCCACCTCGCGGTGTGGCTGCTCTCTGTCCCTACCATTGTAGCACGTGTGTAGCCCAGGACGTAAGGGCCGTGATGATTTGACGTCATCCCCACCTTCCTCACAGTTTGCACTGGCAGTCTTGTTAGAGTTCCCGACACTACTCGCTGGCAACTAACAACAGGGGTTGCGCTCGTTATAGGACTTAACCTGACACCTCACGGCACGAGCTGACGACAACCATGCAGCACCTTGTAAATTGTCCGAAGAAAAGTCTATCTCTAAACCTGTCAATCTACATTTAAGCCCTGGTAAGGTTCCTCGCGTATCATCGAATTAAACCACATGCTCCACCGCTTGTGCGGGCCCCCGTCAATTCCTTTGAGTTTCATTCTTGCGAACGTACTCCCCAGGTGGGTTACTTATCACTTTCGCTTAGCCACTCAATCCGAAGATCGAACAGCTAGTAACCATCGTTTACGGCGTGGACTACCAGGGTATCTAATCCTGTTCGCTACCCACGCTTTCGTCCATCAGTGTCAGTGTATTATTAGTAATCTGCCTTCGCAATTGGTATTCTATGTAATATCTATGCATTTCACCGCTACACTACATATTCTAACTACTTCATAATAACTCAAGACAACCAGTATCAAAGGCAATTTTACAGTTGAGCTGCAAGATTTCACCTCTGACTTAATTGTCCACCTACGGACCCTTTAAACCCAATGATTCCGGATAACGCTTGGATCCTCCGTATTACCGCGGCTGCTGGCACGGAGTTAGCCGATCCTTATTCTTACAGTACCGTCAAGCTCCCTCACGAGGGAGTGTTTCTTCCTGTATAAAAGCAGTTTACAACCCATAGGGCAGTCTTCCTGCACGCGGCATGGCTGGATCAGGCTCTCGCCCATTGTCCAATATTCCTCACTGCTGCCTCCCGTAGGAGTCTGGTCCGTGTCTCAGTACCAGTGTGGGGGATCTCCCTCTCAGGACCCCTATCTATCGCAGTCTTGGTAAGCCGTTACCTTACCAACTAACTAATAGAACGCATGCTCATCTTTTACCGATAAATCTTTAATATAAAAATGATGCCATCTCTATATACTATGAAGTATTAATCCAAATTTCTCTGGGCTATCCTCCTGTAAAAGGTAGATTGCATACGCGTTACGCACCCGTGCGCCGGTCGTCATCTGTGCAAGCACAATGTTACCCCTCGACTTGCATGTGTTAGGCCTGCCGCTAGCGTTCATCCTGAGCCAGGATCAAACTCTTCATCGTTAAATTTTTAAGTGTTTCCACTTTTACTTTTAACAACTAATGGAATTAAATTTTGGTACTCAAAATGGTTTATTCTCTTTTTGTGATATTAACCGTTTCCAGTTAATATCTACGCTGTCAATTCAATATGTTAATGAACTTATTTCTCTTCTTATCTTAACGCGTTTCCTTGTTAAGCGGGTGCAAATATAAAACCCTTTTTTATTCCTTGCAATGTTTTTTGAAGTTTTTTTTAAATTGTTTTTGCAAACTTTCTAATCTCATTAAAACACTAGCCAAAGAACTTCTCTTGTCTAAAAACGTTGCCGTTTTTAGCGGCTGCAAACTTACAACCTTTTTTGTTCTTACAAAGCTTTTTCTAATCTTTTTTAAAACTTATTTTAAATCCGATTTTTTAACCTGTTAATGAACCTTTGCTTACTCTTCTTCCTAAACCCTCTCGCCGTAAGCGGGTGCAAATATACAACCTTTCCTTTTTATAAAACTAACTTTTTATAAGGTTTTTTTTGATTTGTTTTTAATATGCAGGTTTGCAAATTGTTAAGTTTACAAAAACATTTAATTAAATGGAGGTTTCTATCTAAATCCATTCTTAAACAACGACGCCATTTAATACACGTGATTCATTTTACCTTCCATATACCCTCATTTCATTTACTATTATACATAGTGTAATTATTGCGATTTGATAAATTGTACAACCTCATCGTTAGTAAATTCTGGATTTGCTCCGCTCCTACCCGCCACCAAAGCGCCCACGGCACAGGCATAATTAATAGCATCTTGAGGAGAGGCATCGTGAAACAACTTATTAATTAATGTTGCTAAAAAAGAATCTCCTGCACCAACTGTGTCTATAACTTTAATTTTATACCCATCATTATAATAAAACGTATCGTTAATAGATAAGATAGCTCCATGCGCACCTCTAGTAACACATATCGATGTAGTGTTTGTTTCTCTTGCTATAAACCGAATATTTTCCTCTAGGGTCTCGGCATTAAACTCAAGCGACTTACTTATTTCGAAAATTTCATCATCATTAAATTTTATAAAATCTGCTTCATTCATCAATTTCTTAAGCACTTCTATAGTATAATGAGGGGGCCTTAAATTAACATCGAATATTTTATAGTCTGCTAATTTCAAAAGTGCATAAAGTGTTTCACGAGACACCTCATCTCTAGCAATCAAACTTCCGAAGATAAAAGCATCCGATTCTTTTATAATAGACTTCGCCATTTCTGTTACTTGGATATTATCCCAGGCTCTAGGAAACAAAATATCGTAAGATGCCGATCCGGCTTCATTAAGCATAACATTTACTTCCCCCGTTTTAAATTCCTGATCCACCTGAACTCCTTCAGTACGGATAGTTCCCTCTTTCAAAGTATTTAAAATTTGCGCTCCATTTTTATCATCGCCAACACGACTTATAATAGATACGTTATTATTAAACGCGCTTAATCTGTTAGCCACATTTAAAGGAGCTCCTCCAATTTTTCTATGATTTGGAAATACATCCCAAAGCACTTCCCCGAAACAAACTACATTTATCATAATATATATTTTTTACTCCTCCAATTCCTGCCATACCACACATTCTTAAATTTTAAGCAGACTAAAAAGGAATTTTATCATTTTAAAAGCCTCGGCTTAACCACAATATTAAACCTTCACACTACCTTTCAAATGTATAAAAAAACGATCACAACCAAATCCTAACACTTATTACACAAAAGCTATGGAATTGTTTCTTACTATTAGTATTTTTAGTGTTGAAAATATGTACTAGTAAATAACAATCGAACCCCTAAACATTTTTGCTTTTGACTTGTAAAAAAGACATTCTAATTATTGGAGCTGGCCCTATAGGCATTGCGTGCGCTATGGCATGCGAAGAAAAAAACTTGAATTATGTAATCATTGAAAAAGGTACGCTTACAAATTCCATTTTCAACTACCCCTTAAACATGACCTTTTTCTCGACTTCGGAAAAATTAGAGATTAACGACATTCCTTTTATAAGTAATAATCCGAAACCTAACCGAACTGAAGCTTTAGAATATTACAGACGGGTTGCAACGTCTAATAATTTGCATATTCATTTATATGAAAGTGTTCAAGACGTACAAAAACAAAAAGATATTTTTGTGGTAAAAACATCCAAACAGGAATACCAAGCTAAAAAAGTAATTATAGCTACTGGGTTTTACGACATTCCGAAATATTTAGGAGTACCTGGCGAACAGTTACCAAAAGTAAGCCATTATTATAAAGAAGCACACCCTTATAGTATGCAGGATGTTATTGTAGTTGGTGCGAGCAATTCGTCTGTCGATGCTGCTTTAGAAATTTGGAGAAAAGGAGGACGTGTTACTATGGTGATACGCGGAAATGCTATTGGCGAACGTGTAAAGTATTGGGTTAGACCAGATATTATTAACCGCATTGAAGAAGGATCGATTACGGCATATTTTAATTCTGAAATCCTTGAAATAAAAAAAAACGACGCCATCATATCTACTCCCAAAGGGACGCTTACTCTACCCAACGATTATGTTTTGGCACTTACGGGTTATCAGCCTAACTTTCAATTATTAGAAAGTGCCAACATTACTTTCTCCGATGACGAAAAACGAATTCCCGATTACAATAAGGAAACCATGGAAACAAATATTGAGGGCTTATATCTTGCAGGTGTTATTTGTGGTGGCATGGAAACCCATAAATGGTTTATAGAAAACTCCAGAATTCATGCCAAAAAAATCGTCGATCACATTTCAGACCTTTTAAAATAAACAGCTCTCATAAACCTTTACAAAAGTGTAAAAGAAATCAGGTCCTACCCTGCACAATTGAGTTAAACCCTATTAAGGTTGACTTATAAATTCTTCAGCCTAGAATATTGTTGTGTTATGAATTGTATTGAACAACATAATTAACTAATAGCAGGCTTATAAACTATAGGAAAGGCACATGAATTTGCAATAAAACAAAGTTTTGATGCCTCGTCGTGAAGTGTAATTGCTAAATCTCGCTGACTAATATCGTGCAAAATTACTGTAGGTTTTAAAGTGATTTTTGTAAAAGCTCCACTACCATCGGCATTCAAAACTAAAACGCCTTCAACCTCATCTTTATACCCTTTAATCAAAATTCCCGCCTTATCGCATACATATTTATAAGACATGAAATGACAAGAGGATAAAGCAGCCATGAGCAATTCTTCCGGATTATATTTAGACGCATCTCCTTTAAAGGGTTTTGCTGCCGAAACTTCCATGTGTTTTCCATCTTCTAAAAACACCTGATGTGTTTTTAGAGATCCGCCAGCTTTCTTTTCATCCTGAGCAGATTCTGAATTCCATTGGTTGTAAATCTTGAATTGAAAGGTTGAGGACATGGTTTAGAATTTTGTTTTAAATATTGTGGTTTTTATATGGTCTTTATAGGAGTATGGCTTCGATACGATTTTCTATGAAAATCACTCAGCCACCAGAGTAACACATAATAGAATGTTACACTAAAATTAACTTAGAAACTCAATCAGGCCGTGGCTTCGATACAATTTTCTACGAAAATCACTCAGCCTTCATTTGAGATGAAAATCAAAGGTTGCTGAGTGATTGCAATGCGCAGCGAGAGCAATTGTATCGAAGCACCGGTTATTCATCTTTTCGAAATATCTTTTTTGCTAATATAGGAATCAAATCTACTGCTCCAGACATCAAGGCTTCTTTCTTTTTTCTACTCCAACCTTGGATTTGTTTTTCACGATAGAAAGCGTCGTCGATACGTGAATATGCTTCATAATACAATAGTTTCACAGGCAGTCGTTTGGCTGTATAATTTGCTCCTGTACCAGAATTATGCTGAGAAAATCGCAATTCCAAATCTTTGGTACTTCCCGTATAATAGCTACCATCTGAACATTCTAAAATGTACATATAACCTTTAATCATGACATTGTATTTTTAAATAAATACGCATTCATTTTAATAAGATTGTGGCTTCGATACGATTTTCTATGAAAATCACTCAGCCACCAGTTGAGATGAAAATCAAAGGTTGCTGAGTGATTGCGATGCGCAGCGAGAGCAATTGTATCGAAGCACCGGTTAATGAATTCCTAAAACAAAAATCTTAACAATCATAATAAGCATTCCTACAATTCCACCTACAATCGCTCCGTTTAAACGGATGTATTGTAAATCTTCGCCAACCTTACTTTCTATTTGTTTTACAAGTTCTACATTAGATAATTTTTGCAAACTTTCTCCTACCAATTCCCCTATTTTATGATGATGCGTTTCTATAAGTTGCATTAAAGTCGATTTTAACCATAGGTCGGTTTGCTCTAATTTTGATGCGTCGTCATGAAACGATTGTAGGGCCAGGTTAACCTTATCTTTAATAAGCAATGTATACTCGTTTTCACTTTCGAACAAGTGTTCGTGGATAATAGATTTTAATCGGGTTAAGGCTTGTTTTACTATTCCAGAGTCTAATAAACGCTCTAAAAACTGCTCTCCAAATTGATTCACATCAGATTGTGCTTTTTCATCACCAGAAGTTAGTCGTTCTCCATAAGCATACAGTTGCTCATCTAAAGCGATAATTATTTTATGATGCTCTGGATCTGACTGTATATCTTCAATAAGCTGAATTAATTGATCTTGAATGCCTTCGGCAATACGTTGCGGTTTTATGGCTCCTAAAACTTGTCCGGCCCCAACCAACAACCCTTTTAAAGGCGAGCCTCCTTTTTGTTTATTTACAAGGATTCTTACTTCTGTAGTTAAAAAATCTAAAGTAGAGTCTGAAGCTACTTTATCTTTCAAAACGTCTAAAAACACTTGAAGTATACCATAATGATCTTTATGTTTAACCGTTTGCTTTAATAAATTCCCCAGCGGTTCTGCTAAATTATTACCTTTAATCGCTGGTTTAATGATGCCGTCTAAAGTATGAACAACATCTTGATGATCTAATTTTAAAACCAACTTTTCGAGTTCTGGCTTTAAGGTTTTTCGAATGGTTTCTTGATTGTCTTCATTCAACAAATATTCTGCAATGGGTTTTGCTAGAGATACTGCCGAAATTTTATCGCGAATCATATCTTTAGACAACCATTCGTTATTTACTAAATCTACAATTCCGGCCGATAATTTCTCTCGACTTTTTACAATTATATTGGTATGTTTTTTTACAATGGGAATAGGAATTTCTTGAAACAAGGCCCTTACAGCAAACCAATCGGCAACACCACCTACAACGGCTGCTTCAAAACCTGCCAATAATATTTCTAAAGTATTACCTTCATAAAGATTGAAATATTTTAATAGTATACACCCCGTCATACAAATTACGGCGATGGCAAGGGATCGATTTCCTAACTTATTCTTTTTCATTATAAAAATCTATTTACCAGACAAGGTTATAAAAAAATTGAGAATTAGAATCTTTATCCAATTAAAAACGGATGATATTAGTTTAAAAGAAAACCAACATGATCATTGCTATGTCCAAATACAGCTAACTTTATACCTTAAATTTATAGGCATCGAACATAAAAGCTTCCTCGAAACGTTCTAAACGTGCATCGAATTTATCTGTAAACACTGCATATTGACATTTGTTTACACTCTCTGCCAAACGCAATACCTCGTTATACGTATTCTGACGGATTAAAAACTCGGCATCTTCTATACAAATTAATTGCACATCGGTTAAATGAATACTATTTAAAAAGTAAAGTTTATTCAGGCGTTTTACCGTGGCTATCAAAATATCTGTCCCCATGTAAATTTCGTCACGTTGTGCATCAATTTTATGTTCATCGTAAATACAATACACGCGTAAATCGGTAGGTCTAGTAAAGACTTCAAATTTTTCTTTTAAAGCCAAGGCTTCAGCTTTATCTTTTACCAAAACTATTGCTCGTGGTGCATCTCCTTTAGCTTCACCTTTTAACTTCTGAATCACACTGAGTATAATCGCCGTTGTTTTTCCACTTCCCGTTGCTCCTATTCCGAATACATTCGCACCACTTTTAATGGTTGAAAGTACTTTTTTCTGAAGTGGAGTTGTGGTTTCATATCCTAAATCATCAAGCGTTTCTTTAAGAACAGGCAGTATTTTTTTAAAAGACATACATCGTAAAATTATAGAAAAACAAAGTTCCGATTAAAATCTGTATTGCCCTAACAAAACGGATGGTTTCCTACTTTTAGTGATTCGTCTTTCCTTTTTTATTCTGAAGGAGAAGCCTTATTTTTGAAGGATGAAGCAAGAGCAATTACCAGAATCGACGAACAAAGAAACGGCCTTACAATTACAAATTACTATAGAAGCTTTAACTCAAGAACGCGATGGGATCATGCATAGTATTGAAGCTTTTGAAGCCATTCTAAGACAACATCTTACAGAATACATTATTGAAACCCAAGAGCTGAACATCCTTTACAAAGCACAAAAACGATTAAAAAAGACAAGCGTTTAGCTCAGAAACGTCGTGGGAAAAATTATCAAGAACCTAAAGGACTTAAAACAACACCTCAGCCATCGGCACCTGAAAGCAAAGACTCAACAGAAGCGCTTCAACTAAAAAAAGACTGTATCGAGAGGCCATGCTACACGTTCACCCCGATAAGTTTTCGTTAGCCGCTAACGAGCAAGAATCGGCTACAGATATAACTACACAACTCATCGAAATTTATAAAAATGGAACTTTACAAGAATTACAAGCTTTCCATACGCATATATTTACAGATCAAACTCAAATTAAAACCTCGAAAAACTCTAAAGCAAACATAGCAATTACAACAGAGCCATTAGCACACCTAAAACAAGTAATAAAGTCTTTAGAACTTGAAATAAAAACCTTACAAGCTTCGCAATTATATCATATCTTAACCACTTATAAAAAACCTCTAACTTTTGTAGATGAATTGATAATCTATTATAAAGACAAAATTGAAAAATTGAAAAAACGTACACGTACAAAATAGCTTTAAAAATTGGACATTTAGTTTATATTTACACACAAAACATGATTATTATGAAAAAACAATATCTTTTTTTTATTGCCTTTACACTTATTAGCACTTTAGGATTTGCTCAAGATTTCAACATTAATCTATATGGTTCTTATGCTTTTAAAGACAGTTTCGATTCGTATTATGATTACAATGCCTATTACAATGGCCAAATACAAGATGGTTTTCAATGGGGAGCTGGTTTAGAATTTAAAGTAAGACCTAGTACAGGTATTGAATTATTATACTTACGTCAGGATACCAATGCACCAACTTACTATTTAGACCAAGGATTTTTCAATAATGAAAGATATACAAATTTCGATTTAGGAATTAATTACATCATGATTGGAGGTAATCAATATTTCAGATCTGCAGGGTCTCCTTTAGAAGGATTTTTTGGATTAAACGCAGGTATGGTGATTGCAAACATGGAAAATCCAGATAACGGAAATAGCGAAACAGCCACGAAATTTGCTTGGGGAGCAAAACTAGGAGGAATCTACTGGATGTCTGACCGCGTTGGTTTAAAAATGCAAGCTCAATTATTATCGGCTGTTCAAACTATGGGAGGTGGATTCTACTTTTCTGGATATGGACCCTCTGCTGGCTTAAGTGCATATTCTACAATTTACCAATTTAGTTTAGGAGGCGGTTTAGTCTTTAAAATGAATTAAACCTTTATTCTAATCAATTATTGGATATAAGCAAACACCCCGAGAAGCACTTCTCGGGGTGTTTGCTTTTGAACTCCATTTTTAATTTCAATTTTAATTTGTGAATTCTTTATCGGTTAAACTTTTCATAAAGGCGACTAAACTTTCTTGTTCGGCTTTAGTTAAACCTAAATCATCAAAAGGTAAGGTTTGATATTCCTGCTGAATGCCGATTCCTTTTCCTCCTCCACGATTATAAAAATCGACTACCTCTTCTAAAGTTTGGTAAACACCGTTATGCATATAAGGTGCTGTTTTTTCAATATTACGTACTGTTGGTGTTTTAAAGAAATGCTTCCGTTCTTCAGTTTTAAACACATCGTACCTACCTAAATCGGGACTAATAATGGCATTTATTGTATCTGCCGTTTGGGGCACGCCTAAAAGTTCTATTTCGGTATCCTTAAAATGTGGCGGCACGGTTCCGTTAAATAAAGGCGGAAAATGACAAGTTGCACAGGCAGCTTTTCCCATAAATAAATTAAAGCCTTCAACTTCTTGCTGCGTAATGGTATTACTTTCTCCATTAATATTGCTATCGAATTTAGATCTAAAGGCATTTAATGTGCGCACATAAGAGGCTATGGCATGTCTTATATTAAAATCGGGTCTTTTACTGTTGTAAAGTGAATCTAACTGCTGTTTGTATTTCGGATTGCGTAACACACGAGCCACAATAGAATCCATAGGTAAATTAAATTCATCATGATTTTCTGCAACACCAACCACTTGTCCTTCTAAACTTCCTGCTCTCCCATCCATAAAATACGATTGCTGATAGGCTGAATAAGTTAATGTTGGTGTATTTCTTAATTGCATAGCGTTAAACGTTCTTCTGCCATCTGTAAAAGCTTTTTCTTTAATATGGCACGTCGCACAAGCCATATTTTTCCTTTTAGAAAGTATAGAATCATTAAACAATTCTTTCCCAAACTGTTCCTTTTGTTTTAATCGAATAGTATCACTTTTATAATCTGTAAAATAAAACACATTTACCGTTTGTGCATCGAAAAGAGATTTGGCGGTATTAGAAATGCCCATTTCGAAAGGAAAAGACACCTTCCAGTCGTCTTGAGTTTTAAGGAGTGCTTTTAATTGTACATCGGTGTTATTCTTTATAAAATGATACCGATCGAAAGTATCAAAATCGGAGTCTAAATCTTTAATCCCATGTTCTAAAGATGCAATTAGATCATTATAAACCGGTTTTGAAGCAAAATGCGCTTTAAAAATTTTTACGATTTCAATTAAGGTTTTGGTGGTAATCTGACTTTCCTGTAACGACTGACCTAAAACTGGAGAATCGAAACCCGTAATTCCAGTTGTAGCGGTTCGAATTATTTGATCTCTAAGCAACCAAATAACATGATGATCTTGTAACTGAATATTTGTATTCGCTTTTAATAATTTTAATCGGTTACTAGTAAGCGATACCGTATTTTTAAATGTTAGCGTATCGATCTCTGGTTCGTGAAGCATTTCTTCTATAACCTGAAATCCAAAAGGCTGTCTTATTTTTATATCTGTCGCATCTTCCTCTTGAACTTGTAAAATATTTGGGGCATTTAACGACTTAAAGTTATTCTTATCTATGGCCGCCAAAATAGGTTCTATAGCTTTAAAATGAGCTCTCGCCGCTTTGTAATAATTTATATTTTCCAGATTAGGATTTTCAACAGAAATAGAATCTAAGTTTGCTATACAACCTTCTAGTTCTGAAATATAAAAAGCTTCTATTTGAGCATCTGTAGAGTCAACCGTTTTAATTCCAATGGTTTCTGGTTTGTTATTACACGAGACTGTAATTAAAAGCAAAAGACATATACTTAAAGTATATGCCTTAGCTTTAACAACTAATATGTTAGTATTCATTCTTTTTAATTATCTATCTAAGCCTTTTATTACATAAAGCATTGAACCTTCTTTATTATTTGCTAAGTCTGCGTTAGCTAATGGATCTGTAAACGAGGTACCATCTGCAGGAACCCAACCGTGGTTTTGTGTCATTAATAAAAAGGTGTTTACTCCAGTATTTACCACATCGGTAACATCAATCATTCCTGTTAACTCCCATGTGTTAGAAGTTGTACCGTAACCTAAGCCTTCTGCTCTGTTTTGGTCGCATTCTAAAACTGTTTTTAATGTTCCTGTTTGTAAGTTATATTGATATACTTTAGCAAAACCGTTCACAGAAGTATCTAAATATCCATTAGGATCTTCTTGAATATACGCGTAGTTTTCTGTAACTAAAATGTTGTCTGGAGAATGAAAACCTTCAGCTTTTCCGCCTACTTTATCACCATCTAAAACACAAGTAATTTTTGCTGCTCCAGTTGGATCTGTTTCATTTAATTCTACTTTGTATATACGACCTAAAGCAGAACCTTTTCCTGATAAACTAGCAGATACACGACCAGTTACACAAAAGTAAATTTCTCTTTGGTTAGCTGCAGAACCTCTTCTCCAGTCGATATCTTCTAATCTAGAGAATCCCATTACGTTTTTAGATTTCGCTTCGGCATCTAAAGCATCGATTTCTCTTTCTGTTAATTCAACAAATTCAGCCGTGTAAGACACACCTTCTTCCATATCCATTTCAAAATCTACACCTGCTGTAGTTACTTTTAAACCGTATAATTTTCCGCCGTCTAAATCACCTCTATTTCCAACATACATTCCTAATTGACCCGATGGCACAGAATTGTCTGAATGGTCATCACCAATAAATACAACCGTTTTATCTGGATAAGCATCTTTACCAATTGGCACAGCATTTTCTGTAGACCATTGTCCTAAGGCTGGTAAAACTTCTCCAATGCTAGCATCATCTACACTTTTGTATGGATCTACAGCAAAAACGGCTTTAGAAGCTCCTCCCCATTCACCACCCGAAAGGTATAAAGGTCCGAATCCGTGCTCTTCTTGAGTTATTAAAGTTCCTGAACACATCGCTGTTTGGGCAGTTGCTTCAGCATTTAAAATATACTCGCCATGATATGGACGTAAATTTTCGTTTAATAAGATACGTGCAATAGAATAATCCGCTTCCAAATTATTAATTAAAGTAAAGGTATTATCGCCATTGTTAATTAATCCAGCACCGTCTGCCATAGAGCCATACACGAAGTCTGGAGAATTAGGAATGATATCTTCTGAAGATAAAAGCGTAGAAATTTTTAAGTTCACGAATTCATCTGAAACCTTTAATAAGGTTGGAGATTGTGAAGCGATTAAAAACACAGAAGCATCTTTTCCATCTTCGCCGTCTTCCCCATCTACACCATCTTTACCATCTGTTCCATTTACTCCGTCAACACCATCTTTACCGTCTTCCACATCACAGCTAGTTACTAGCACCGTTGGTACCGTAAGAATTAATAATAAAAGAGAGAGTTTAAAAAATTTGTTCATAATTTTAGTTTTAGTTATTTAATGATGAACAAATGTATGGCAGCGCTTCTGTAATTTTGTTAAGGGTAAATGGTGCTTAGGTAAACTAATCTCTCCCTAAATGTTAATAAAATTAACTAAAGGTTATGCACAGCCGAGGGAATGTAAAGACTAAACTTTTTTTACACGAAACAATCTGTTTTTCGTTAATGCTAAACATCACAAGTTTAATTAGTATAATTGAAAATAGTGATTAAGATTTACTCAACTTACCTTTATTATGAAAGAATTATTCGCGATTTTTCGATAAAAGCAGAACGAGTAGAATAAGTACAGAAAGTACCAATCCTAAAATAGAAACACCTGTCCATTGGTAATGTTGCCAAGCTAAGGCACCTAAAGTTGTTCCAACGGCACCACCTATAAAAAAGGACACCATATAAATGGTATTAACCCTATTTCTACCTTCCGGGTTTTTTGAAAAAATAATACTCTGGTTGGTAATATGTAAGGCTTGCATTCCTAAATCTACCAAAACAACGCCTAATATTAATCCGAAAATAGCATGTCCTGATACTAAAAAAATACACCAAGATATAATGAGCAGCAGCGTAGAAAATAATAGTATGCGTTGTTTCGGTAATTTGTCATTTAATTTTCCGGCTACAGTTGCTCCCATAGCTCCTACCATACCGAGTAAACCAAATAATCCCGTAACCGTGCTGCCATATCCGAAATTATCCTCCATCAAAAAGACTAAAGTGGTCCAAAACACACTTAAGCCGGCAAAGGCCAAGGCACCCCGAAGCGAGGCTAAACGTAATTCGGGTTCGGTTTTAAAATAATGAATCATGGACTGCAACAAGGCGGCGTAACTTCCTTTAAATTGAGGTTTCAGTCTTGGTAATTTAAAGCGGAGTAGTGCAAAAAGCAACACCATTAATCCAGAAGCAGCATAATACATGGTTCTCCAACCAAATTGCTCTCCTACAAATCCACTAATTACCCGACTTCCTAAAATTCCTATTAAAAGCCCACTCATCACAATTCCAATAGCACGCCCCCGATGTTCGTCGTCGCTTAATTGCGCAGCCATCGGGACAAAAAGCTGGGGTAAGGCCGAAGTGAATCCTATAAAAAAACTACTCACAATAAGAAGCCATAGCGAACCTGCTGTAGCGGCTACTAATAAAGAAATAACCATAAGCACAAAATCGAACTGTAATATTTTGTGGTTAGAAAGTTTATCGCCCAGCGGAATAATAAAGAATAAACCAAAGGCATAACCTAGCTGAGTACTTAAAGCCACATGGCTTACCTGAGATTCTGTCACACCAAAATCTACCGCTATTTGATGCAGTAACGGCTGGTTGTAGTACAAATTTGCTACTACTAAACCAGCCGAAAAACTCATTAAATATAATACCGAATTGCTAAGTTTATTCATATAAAATTTTGTCAGAACAAATTACGCAAAAATATATTACATCTTTATCTCACTGATAGGGATAAACAAAGTATCCCTTGATTTACATATTTCTTCTATACTGTCCGCCAACTTCAAATAAGGCTTCAGTAATTTGTCCCAATGAACACACTTTACAAACATCCATAAGCGCCTCAAAAATATTTTCATTTTGAATGGCTTTCTGCTGAAGATCTTTTAACAAGGCTTCAGTGTCGTTTCCTTTGTGAAGGTTTTCTAACGTTTTTATCTGAAACTGTTTCTCTGCCTCGGTAGCACGAATTACTTCTTTGGGGATAACGGTTGGAGAACCTTTAGAACTTAAGAAGGTATTTACCCCAATAATTGGAAAATCTCCATTATGCTTCAACGTCTCGTAATACAAACTTTCTTCCTGAATTTTAGAACGCTGGTACATCGTTTCCATAGCACCTAACACGCCACCACGTTCTGTAATTCTGTCGAATTCTAAAAGTACAGCCTCTTCAACTAAATCGGTTAATTCTTCAATTATGAAAGATCCCTGAATTGGATTTTCATTTTTAGCTAAGCCTAATTCTTTATTAATGATTAACTGAATCGCCATAGCACGACGCACCGATTCTTCGGTTGGAGTCGTAATAGCTTCATCGTAAGCATTAGTGTGAAGAGAATTACAATTATCGTAAATGGCATATAGCGCTTGCAGCGTAGTGCGAATATCGTTAAAATCTATTTCTTGAGCATGCAAACTACGGCCAGAGGTTTGAATATGATATTTCAACATTTGTGCTCTAGCGTTGGCTCCGTATTTTAATTTTAAAGCCTTTGCCCAAATTTTTCGAGCCACTCGGCCAATAACAGCATATTCTGGATCGATACCATTCGAAAAGAAGAACGATAAATTTGGTCCGAATTTATTAATATCCATACCGCGACTTAAATAATACTCCACGTAAGTGAATCCATTAGATAAAGTCAGTGCCAATTGGGTGATTGGATTAGCACCTGCTTCGGCAATATGATATCCAGAAATAGACACCGAATAAAAGTTACGCACATTATTATCTATAAAATATTCTTGTACGTCGCCCATTAAACGCAATGCAAATTCTGTTGAAAAGATACAGGTGTTTTGCGCCTGATCTTCTTTTAAAATATCGGCTTGTACCGTACCACGAACTTGCGCAATGGTTTTGGTTTTAATGTCTAAATACACATCGGCATCTAAGACCTGATCGCCTGTAACGCCCAATAAGAACAAACCTAATCCGTCGTTTCCTTCCGGCAACTCTCCATTATAACTTGGTCTAGCGACTCCTTTTTCTTTATAAATTTGAGCGATTTTAGCTTCAACCTCTTGTTCTAAACCGTTTTCCTTAATATAAATCTCACATTGCTGATCGATGGCGGCATTCATAAAAAATCCTAGTAACATAGGTGCCGGACCATTAATGGTCATACTTACAGACGTCATAACATCGGCTAAATTAAAGCCCGAATATAATTTCTTAGCATCGTCTAAACAGCAAATACTTACCCCAGCATTTCCAATTTTCCCGTAAATATCTGGACGTAAATCCGGATCGTTACCATATAATGTCACACTATCGAAAGCTGTAGATAAACGCTTTGCTGGTAATCCTGCACTTACATAGTGAAAGCGGCGGTTGGTACGCTCTGGCCCACCTTCGCCAGCGAACATTCGCGCCGGATCTTCGCCTGTACGTTTAAACGGATATAAGCCCGAAGTATACGGAAATTCTCCTGGCACATTCTCTTGTAAACACCAACGTAAAATATCGCCCCAAGCCTGATACTTAGGCAAAGCTACTTTTGGAATTTGTAAATGAGAAAGCGACTCGGTATGCGTTTCAATTTTTATTTCTTTATCGCGAACCTTAAAAGAATAAATTGGGTTTTTATATTTACTAACTTTTTCGTTCCAATTTAAAATGACTTCCCAATTATAAGGATCAAGGTTTAATTTTACCTTATCGAATTGAGCGACTAGTAATTTTACAAACGGTTTGTCGTCGGTAGTAACTTGATTCAGAATTTCATCCTGATTTAATCCTGCCTTTGAAAGTTCTGGTAGTACATCTGTTAGCGTTGTTACAGTTTTATAAATACCGTATAATTTTTGAGCTACCTCTACTTGAGTATTTGCTTTTTTATCGTACGCTCTGTTATTCTCGGCTATTTCAGATAAATAACGTGTTCGAGCTGGTGGAATAACAAATACCTTTTCACTCATTTCTTTAGAAATGGTGAAAGTAGATTGCAAATCGGCCGAAGTTTTTTCAACCAAACCATCCATCACGGCTTTGTAAAGCGTGTTCATTCCTGGATCGTTAAACTGGGAAGCGATAGTACCAAAAACTGGCATGGTATCTGGATCGGCGTGCCACATATTATGGTTACGCATGTATTGTTTTTTTACATCGCGAATGGCATCTAGTGCCCCACGTTTATCGAATTTATTTATAGCTACCAAATCGGCGAAATCTAACATATCGATTTTCTCTAACTGTGTGGCAGCACCAAATTCAGGCGTCATTACATACAAAGACAAGTCGCTATGTTCTATAATTTCGGTATCCGATTGACCAATTCCAGAAGTTTCTAAAATAATTAAATCGTAAGCTGCAGCTTTTAAAACTTCTATGGCTTCATTAACGTGTTTTGATAAGGCCAAATTAGATTGTCGCGTTGCCAAACTACGCATATACACACGTGGATTGTTAATGGCATTCATGCGAATACGATCGCCTAAAAGTGCACCTCCTGTTTTTCGTTTAGAAGGATCTACAGAAATAATTCCAATGGTTTTTTCAGGAAAATCGATTAAAAAACGACGTACAAGCTCATCGACTAAAGACGATTTACCCGCACCACCGGTACCTGTAATGCCTAAAACTGGAGTGCTAGAATTACTATTTACATCATGGATATCTGCTAAGGTCGCTTTAGCAACTTCAGGAAAATTTTCGGCCGACGAAATGATTCTTGCTATAGCTTTCGGATTTTTACTAGTTAACAATGCGGTTTCCCCATTTAGCTTGTCCCCAATCGGAAAATCGGATTGTTGTACCAAATCGTTAATCATGCCTTGCAATCCTAAATCGCGACCATCGTCTGGCGAATAAATTCTTGCAATACCATAATCCATTAATTCTTTTATTTCTGAAGGTAAAATAACACCACCGCCGCCACCAAAAATCTTGATGTGCTCTGCACCTTTTTCCTTCAATAAATCGTACATGTATTTAAAATACTCGTTATGTCCGCCTTGGTACGATGTCATACAAATGGCATTAGCATCTTCTTGAATCGCGGTATTCACCACTTCTTCTACACTACGGTCGTGCCCAAGATGAATGACTTCCACACCGGTGGACTGGATAATACGACGCATAATATTAATAGATGCATCGTGGCCATCAAAAAGTGAAGCGGCCGTTACAATACGTACTTTATATTTTGGTTTATAGGGTGCTATTTGTTCCATTCTTAATAAAATCAGTTTTATGGTCGGCAATTTACGGAATATTCAAAAAAAACACTCTATTAACTTAATTTATCTAAAAGCATTTAAAAGTATGTCTTGTTCCTTTTTTCTGTTTATTTTTAATCCTTTATTGGATTTTTAGATTATGAATAAAATTACACTTATGATGCATTGCAATGACCAACCTGGAATCATTGCATCTGTATCAAATTTTATCGCTCAAAACGGAGGTAACATTGTATATATCGATCAGCACGTAGATCGCGAACAAAACATTTTTTTCATGCGATTAGAAAGCGAATTTGAAAAAGACATTTTAGATCTCGACGCGTTAAAGGAAGCTTTTAAAAACACATTGGTAAAACAATTTGTAATGAAGTGGCGTATTTATACTTCGGAAGTTAAACCTCGTATGGCGCTTTTTGTTTCGAAATACGATCATTGTTTATACGATATTTTAGGCCGATATAATTCGGGTGAACTCAATGCTGAAATCCCTTTTATACTAAGTAATCATTTAGATTTAAAACCCATAGCCGACAGCTTCAACATTCCGTTTTATCATGTACCCGTTACTAAAGATACCAAGGCTGAAGCAGAAGCTAAGCAATTAGAAATTCTGAAGAAATACAAGATTGACTTTATCGTGCTTGCGCGGTATATGCAAATTATTTCACCTAAATTAATTAGTGAATACCCAAACAAAATCATTAACATTCACCACTCCTTTTTACCTGCTTTTGTGGGTGCTAAACCTTATCATTCGGCATACAAACGCGGTGTGAAAATTATTGGAGCTACTAGCCACTATGTCACCGAAGATTTAGATGCTGGGCCTATTATAGAGCAAGATGTAGCCCGTGTTTCTCATACACATGCCATAGAAGATTTAATTGCAAAAGGACGGGATTTAGAAAAAATAGTACTCGCTACAGCCATTAAATTACATATTAACAGAAAGGTTATGGTGTTTAATAATAAGACTCTTATTTTTTATTAAGCCTTATAAATATTAATTACGATGTTCTACATCTAATGCCGATTTAATTAAATCTTGAAGTTCGGGTTTACAAGATTGTTGTACATAAGTAAATTGTAAACGCGACAAAAAAGACCGCAAAACATAGACTTGCATGTCGGTATTATTTAAATGCAATAATTCATCTTGCCAAATGGCAAACAAGGTTTGGACGATGTTTGGACTATCGCTATAATGTAAATTTAACTGGCGACATAAACTCTTTGAATAATTTTTAAATAACAACGGATGTTGAATGAGACGTTTAAAATAAATATGCGTTTTTTTAACGAGTTCTGCTTTAGAATTTAATTCATGAATAAAAAAATCGAGGACAGACATCTTTTTCTTTGCCAATAATATAAGTATGGCATCAATTATAAGCTCCTTGTTCGGGGTTTCATGCTCATAATACACATCTAACCCTACATTAGTATTGATAACCAAGACTTCGCAACGCATACTATCTACCAAAAACTGACGTAACACATCGGCTTCATGAACCGAAATTATAAGTTGTTTTTTAAACCCTTTACTAGAAAAACTAACTAATTTAAGCTGAAAAGTTTTCATGAATCTTATATTATAAAAGCATTATAGTTAAGTTTAGTATGCCATAACATCCTATTAGGACCAATAAACTCAGGCTTCTTTAAAAGAAAGCATTGCAACAGCAAGTTAAAAATTATCGTTCTAATTTTTTCTCAAATTCACATAACTTTATGCTATTCTTCTAAAATATACATATATTTTTGCCAATCAAATCTTTAAAAATTAAAAAATTGAAACGAATTATTTTAGCAGCCCTACTTCTGGTATCCTTAAACACTTCTGCACAATCCTTAAGAGATATCGCTAATTCCATAATTGGCGGAAAGTCTAAAAACATAAGTACTACAGATATAGCTTCTGGACTTAGAGAAGCCTTAAACTTAGGAATAGAAAAACAAGTAAATTCACTTACTCAAGAAGATGGTTTTTATAAAAACGATTTGGTTAAAATTGTAATGCCAGAAGAACTTCAAAAAGTGGATCTTGCTTTAAGACGTGTAGGCTTAGGAAGTTTGGCAGACGAAGGTATAAAAGTTTTAAACCGAGCTGCCGAAGATGCTGTAAAAGAAGCCACTCCAATTTTTGTTGATGCAGTAAAAGACATAACTTTCGATGATGCAAAAAGCATACTTCTTGGGAATGACGATGCTGCAACTTCCTATTTAACCACGAAAACACAATCTGCACTTTACGACAAATTTCATCCTGTAATTAACGAATCGTTTACTAAAGTAGGTGCAGACAAAGTTTGGAGCAACCTAATTTCTAAGTACAACAGCTTACCGTTTATATCGAAAGTAAACCCTGATTTAACAGACTATGTAACTTCTGAAGCATTAGAAGGTGTATATACTATGATTGCCGTTGAAGAAAAAGAAATTAGAACGTCTGCAGCCGCAAGATCTACAAAACTATTACAATCTGTATTCCAATTACAAGACTAAAGTTATACCATTATAACTTTTAATTGATTTAGTAATAATGTTAGTTTAACACAACATATCGCATTATAATCGAACTTCGCAAATAGTTAGTTAGAGTTTCTTCTTAGTTACTTTATAGTTTGGTTAGTTTGTCTAAAAAAAGCAGTTCGATTGGAATTGCTTTTTTTTTGAAAATTTTATGATTTTACGGTTTTCTGTTTAGTTTTTTTTAGTGTATATTTAAAACACTAAGTTTCAATAAGATGGACCGTACAGATATAATTTCAAAAAACCAAAAAAGCTCAATAAACGCTACAAGCAACTTATTGAACAGGCGTATAATTTTCGCCAGACCGATTCCGCAATGAGCGATATCTCTGAATATCAAGCTATTAAGTTATTAAATAAAATTAATCGTTTAAAATACTTATACAGAGGAGATTCGCCTCTACCTTTACAATAATAAATTATCATATTATTAACGTTATCCGCACAACCTTTGGCATGATTTTTACGTAATTATATGCAAATACGTTAATATTATGAGTAAACAATTTTGTAAAGTCGGACAAGTTAAGCCTAACCTTAAAAGGCTATTAAAAATAGAAGAATTACAAAGCCTATATAATGCTTTTATAGAAGAAGCTTACAATGTTATGCAAACTGATTGCAGCTTAAGCGACTATTTATATTTTGAAGCTTCGAAATTAAGAAAACAAATGATTACCATTGAAGCTACTAACGAAGACAAGTTTCGTTCAGCGCTTTAAAATAATCGAACGCTTTTGTTAAGTGAGATCCATACCAAGAGAACATTTCTCCATCGACTAATATAATTTTAGAATTTGGAAAAAATGATTCAAACTCATTGATATGCTCTTTTGTAAAAGGATAAGGTTCACTAGATAAAAAAACCAGGTCGGGATTTTTATCTGTGTGTTCCACAATTATTTCTGGATAACGTTCTTCTGCACTAAACACGTTATCTAATTTATTTTGCTGCAATATGTAATTAATAAACGTATTGTTTGCGGCTACCATATATGGCGATTTCCAAATAAAATACGCCACACTCAAATTTATTTTATTTTCAAGGTAATCTTGAAATGCCTCTTGTTGTTGCGCTATACTCTCTTGTAATTCTTTTGCAACCATTTCTTTATTAAACAGCTCACCATACATAGCGATGAGTTCCTGACTATCGCCTATTGTAAATATATCGGAGATATGAACCTGAGCTATAGCCTCAAGATCGGCAATCATAGCTTTAGAATTCTCTTCCTTATTACATAAAATGATGTCGGGGTTTAAGGCTGCAATTTTATCTAGATGTACTTGCTTGGTACCACCAACTATCTTTTTGGCTGAACGTAAATGATTGGGATGAACACAAAATTTAGTAATCCCTACAATGTCTTTTTCTAAACCTAAATCGCATAACAATTCTGTCTGACTAGGCACGAGGCTAACAATGCGTTTAGGGACAGCATTTAATTGAAGTTTTCTATGTAACTGGTCAATAAAAACGGGCACAATACTATTATTGAGCTTTTAAAATAGCTTCCATATCTCGCTGAAGTATTGCTGCATTTTTTGCTGCTGCCTCGGCAAAATCGGTTCCATTTGAAGCGTAAATAATTCCGCGAGACGAATTAATTAACAAGCCTATATTGTCTGTCATACCGTATTTACACACTTCTTGTAAGCTTCCGCCTTGAGCTCCAACTCCAGGAACTAACAGAAAACTCTCTGGAATTATTTTTCTGATGTCTGTTAAATATTCGGCTTTGGTAGCACCTACAACATACATTAATTGCTCTGCATGTTCCCATGTTTTAGAGGTTTCTAGTACCTGCTTATATACTTCTTTGCCGTCTATAGTTTTGGTCTGAAAATCGAATGCCCCTTGATTAGAGGTTAAAGCCAACAAAATGGTATGTTTATCTTTAAAAGCTAAAAATGGCTCCACAGAATCCTTTCCCATATACGGTGCTACTGTTACACTATCGAATGCTAGATCTTCTAAAAAGGCTTTAGCATACATGGTACTTGTATTCCCTATATCTCCTCGTTTAGCATCAGCAATAGTAAATATTTCGGGGTGATTGTCATTTAAATAATTAATAGTTTTCTCTAAAGCTCTCCATCCTTTTAAACCATAAGCTTCGTAAAAAGCGGTATTGGGTTTATAAGCCACACACAAATGATGCGTAGCATCTATAATAGCTTTATTGAATTCGAAAATAGGGTCTTCGGTGTCTAATAAATGTTTTGGAATTTTATTTAAATCGACATCTAATCCAATAGTTAAAAATGAATTCTTTAATCGGATTTGTTCTATAAGTTCTTGTGTAGTCACGCTTAAATCGTTTAAAAAGTGAAATGCTTAACCCGCATTTTTATATAAAAAAGCCTCTAAAAAAGAGGCTAAAAATTTAAATTACATCATCGTTAGCTTTTAACTTTTCAGTGTTTTCTGCTAACATTAATTCGTCTATAATTCGTTGTATATCGCCGTTTACAATATTAGATAAATCGTAAAGCGTTAATCCAATTCTATGATCGGTTACACGCCCTTGCGGATAGTTGTAAGTTCTAATCTTAGCACTACGGTCTCCAGAAGTTACCATCGTACCACGTTTAGCTGCATCTTCGGCATTCTTTTTAGCAAGTTCCATTTCGTATAAACGAGAACGCAACACCTTAAATGCCTTTTCCTTATTTTTGTGTTGTGATTTCTGATCTTGACATTGGGCCACCAAACCTGTTGGAATATGCGTTAAACGCACAGCCGAATATGTTGTGTTTACCGATTGTCCTCCTGGCCCTGACGAACAGAAAAAGTCAATTCTTACCTCTTTCGGATTAATTTCAATATCAAATTCTTCTGCTTCAGGAAAAACCATTACAGTTGCTGCACTTGTATGAACACGCCCTTGAGTTTCTGTTTGTGGCACACGTTGTACACGATGCACACCGGCTTCAAATTTCAAAGTACCGTACACATCTTCTCCAGAAACTTCAAACTGAATTTCTTTAAAACCTCCGTTTGTACCTTCACTAAAATCTACTGTGCTTACATTCCATCCTCGACCTTCGCAGTATTTGGTATACATTCTAAATAAATCTCCTGCAAAAATACTGGCTTCATCTCCTCCTGTTCCTGCACGTAGTTCTACAACGGCATTTTTAGTATCTTCCGGATCTTTTGGAATAAGCATAAACTTAATTTCCTCTTCTAAAACTGGTATACGAGACTTGGCTTCATCGTATTGCATTTTGGCCATATCGACCATTTCTGCATCACTACCATCGGCTATAATATCTTCAGATTCTTTAATATTTTCCATTAAGGTTATATATTCCTCACGTTTATCCATTAAAGCTTTTAGATCTTTATACTCCTTATTTAATTGCACGTAACGTTTTTGATCTGTAATAATATCAGGCTGAATGATTAAATCACTCACCTCATCAAAACGTTGTTTTACTATTTGTAACTTGTCTAACATCTACCTTATTAAATTGTGGGGCAAAAATACGATAATTTATGAATTCTACACAGCGATATTTAAATGCATAATTTCGATATTTTTTATATCAGATAAATTTGGTTGATTAAGCTTCTACGAGTTCTTCGTCGTATACCGCTTCCTTCTGCACAGGCATAATGGCATAAAGCGTAAATAGTCCTAAGCCTAAACTATAAAAAAGCGAGTTGGGTAGTAAAATAAAGGTAAATTGGAATAATAAGAAAGTGCCGCAAACAAATCGGAAACCACAAATGAAAAAATAAAACATAAGCAGTATAGAGATTTTGTAGTGTTATACCTGAAGAAATAATTCCCTCCTAAAACCAATAATCCTAATAAAACTAACGAATATAAATAATACAAATAGCGATGTAATTCACTTTTTAAAGATTGAGACATTAATCCAATCACTTCGTAAAACACATAAGCACTAACAAGCAAAATACCAGAAAAAGCAACTTTCAGTCCTATATGCATATTTTTAATACTAAAACGAGGAATTAAATAACTCGCTAAAACCAAATACCCCAAGGTAGAGAGTATAGAAGTTGCATTATTATAAAGCAATTCGTCATATCTTAAAATAAAGACATCCGAAATACAGAATAAAATTAAAACAATAAACAACTTTACATTTTTCAACCCTCCTAGAATAGCAAAAAACACTAAAAAAATTGTAGAAGTACACAAGCGAACCAACCTCAGGTTATCTACAGAAAAATTATAAATAGCCCATACGTTGATCGCTAGCAACGTTATTGAAACTATTAATATAATCTTCTTTTTTAAAGCCATTTTGTTTTCTATTAAGCTTTTACAAATGTAATTACCCAAATTGATTTTTAATAGTAAAATTAAAATTACATCAAAAAAAGGAGTGAACAACATGTTCACTCCTTTTATAATTTAATAACTCAAATGCTATTATCCGCATTTCGAAGATCCACAATCTTTACAAGTAAGACAACCTTCTTGATAGATTAAATTTTCAGAATCACAGTTACTACACGTTTGTCCTTTAGCATGAGTACCATCGGCTACAAATCGTTTTAAAGCTCTAACTACACCATTTTTCCAGGTATTAATAGATTCGCTATCTAATTGTAAACTATTAATTAAGTCTACAATTTTATCTATTGGCATGCCGTGACGTAAAGTACTTGAAATTAACTTAGCATAATTCCAGAACTCTGGGTTAAATTTATGCGATAAACCTTCAATAGTGGTTTTATACCCTCTTTTATTTTTATACTGAAAATCGTAACGTGAACTGCCGTCCTCATTTCTATTTTTAATAATTAATCCTTCATTCACCCAACGCGGAATTAAAATACCGTCCTCATCATCTGTTAAACCAGTAAATACTTCGTAAGGCTGATCGTCGATTAAACCAATAAAAGCAATCCATTTTTCTTTATTATTCTGAAAACGAACAACATCTGCCTCTAAAATTTGAGGTCGTTTTGTTGGGAATGTGGTTAACTTCTCGTTGTCTTCTTCTTTCTTATCATCGTTAGAAATTAAAACGCCCGAACGTGAACCGTCGCGATACACCGTAACTCCTTTACAACCAACTTCCCAAGCTTTTAGGTATAATTGACCAACTAATTCCTCTGTAGCATCGTTTGGTAAATTAATGGTTACACTAATAGAGTGGTCTACCCATTTTTGAACAGCACCTTGCATGGTTACCTTACTCAACCAATCTACATCGTTAGACGTTGCTTTATGATAAGGCGATTTTGCTATTAAGTCGTCTATTTCTTTCTGAGAATAGTTTACAGACAAGTCGAAACCGTTAACTTCCATCCATTGTTTGAATCGGTGATGAAACACAACGTACTCTTCCCATGAATCTCCAACCTCATCAACAAAATCTACACGAACATCTTTATCGTTAGGGTTTACTTTACGTCTACGTTTATATACTGGCATAAACACAGGTTCTATTCCAGAGCTTGTTTGCGTCATTAAACTCGTTGTCCCGGTAGGCGCTATCGTTAATAATGCAATGTTACGACGACCATATTCTAGCATGTCGTAATACAATTTACTATCGGCTTCTTTTAAACGTAAGATAAATGGATTATTTTTTTCTAATTCTGAATCAAACACGCCAAAAGCACCACGCTCTTTTGCAGTATAAACAGAAGCTCTATAAGCTTCTATCGCTAATTTTTTATGTACTTCTACTGAAAAAGCATTTCCTTTTTCGCTTCCATATTGAATGCCTAAAGCCGCTAACATATCGCCTTCTGCTGTGATTCCAATACCTGTTCTTCTTCCTTCTTCTGCTTTATGCCTTATGTTTTCCCAAAGATTTCTTTCTGTAGCTTTCACAACTGCTAATTCTGGATCGGCGTCAATTTTAGCTAAGATTCCATCGATTTTTTCCAATTCTAAATCGATAATATCATCCATGATACGTTGTGCTACCGCAATATGCTTGCTGAATAATTCGAAGTTGAAAGCTGCTTTTTTTGTAAACGGATTTTCTACGTAAGAAAATAAGTTAATAGCTAGCAATCTACAAGAATCGTAAGGACATAAAGGAATCTCTCCACAAGGGTTTGTCGACACGGTTTTATAACCAAAATCGGCATAACAATCTGGAACCGATTCATTAATAATGGTATCCCAAAATAAGATCCCTGGTTCTGCAGATTTCCAAGCATTGTGTACAATTTTTTTCCAAATTCCATCGGCTTGAATAGTTCTAGTAAACTGAGGATTCTTACTGAAAATTGGATATTTCTGAGTGTACTCGCTATTTAATTTTACAGCATTCATAAAATCATCATCGATACGCACAGATACATTTGCACCAGTCACTTTACCTTGCTCTAATTTTGCATTGATAAAATCTTCTGAATCTGGATGATTAATAGACACCGATAACATTAAAGCACCACGGCGACCATCTTGAGCAACTTCTCTTGTAGAATTTGAATATCGCTCCATAAACGGCACTATCCCTGTAGAAGTAAGTGCTGAGTTTTTTACTGGCGATCCTTTAGGACGAATGTGAGATAAATCGTGACCTACTCCTCCACGACGTTTCATTAATTGTACTTGCTCCTGGTCTATTTTCATGATTCCTCCATAAGAATCTGACTCTCCTTCATTACCAATTACAAAACAATTGGAAAGTGATGCAATTTGAAATGGATTTCCTATTCCTGCCATCGGACTTCCTTGAGGTACGATATATTTAAAATCTTTAATTAAATCGAAAATCTCATCTTCTGATAACGGGTTCGGATAACGCGCTTCTATTCTAGCAATTTCCTTTGCTATTCTACGGTGCATATCGTTTGGCGTTTGCTCGTAAATATTTCCATCGGAATCTTTAAGTGCATATTTATTTAACCAAACTCTTGCTGCTAAATCATCGCCTTTAAAGTAGGCTAACGCTGCTTGAAAAGCTTCATCTTGAGTAAATGTTTTTTGTGGAATAGGTAAGGAATCTACATTCATTGTCTTGCTTATTTTTGTTGTTACTAGAATAATTTTGAGACTGCAAATATAGGCAAGATTTTAAAACAAAACCTAAATAAAAAATTAAAAAGTTTTCAAGAAAAATCACTAAGCATCTGATTTTTAGAGTGTTAAAAATTTATCAACATAAAAAAGTTAACAAATAAATAAATTTTATTTTTGAAGCTAAAATTAGAAATCTACGACAAAACCAATACCTAAAAGCTGACGCCACTGTACTTTAGCTCCTGCTTCGGCATACTCATCTTCGTCTTCATTAATAACAACCTGCGTTTTCACATCGTTATCGTATTTAAGATGCGACCCTAAAGATGCCTTTATAAAGTTATTCACTTTAAACCCGATAAAAACTTCCCAATCTACATCTATATTTCCAAAACTGTTTAAATAATCAGTATAAAAACTAGCTGTACTTTTTAAAGTGACATTTTTAGCAAGTTCTGCTTCGTAATAATTGGTGACCAATATACCTAATTCCTCTCTCACCTTGTCTCCAGGAATTAAAATATTTCCTTCATCATCGTAAACGGCTGGCGTAACCCCAAAAGCTCCCGAATTAGCTAAATTATCGTCTAAAACAAAGGTTGCTTTAAACGTTAAAGGCGATATATAAATAGATAGTTTTTTTATATCCTTACCATATTCCATACCACCCCCGAAAAACATATAACCGGGTGCCATAAAACGAGAAATTGGATTCGAAGTGTCTGGATAAGAATATCCGTTTGCAAATTGCGTTTTAAAATTTAATCGCGCGGAATAATACCACTTGGATTTCTTAGACCGTTTATACCCTACAGATGAATTTAATTCAAACAAATCATCGGTCTTTTTTAAAGGCTCACTCTCTTGTTGGTTAATCCCGTATCTTGTATTTAAGGTACTATTCCAAATAAAATCATGATAGGTATACACCAGAGAAGACTTACCATGAAATATAGCTGAAATAGAATTACTACCCCCCGAGCTCCAATTCACAAAAGCTACCTCGTTTAAATCTATACCCGCTTTGTTTTTATTAACCCATCTCGGCGTAGCCGTAGAGTCTATGACCACTAATTTTTTCTTTATAAATAATGAATCGGGCTGAGCTATAGCAAACTGAATACTAAAACAAAAAAGAATTAAAATATAATATTTCATACCTAACTAAACGCGATTTGATCTTTACAACTTTTATTTACTCATATTCAAATTGGCCAAACTCACTTTTTATAGTTAAATGTTTACGATCTGAAGCTTCAACGCGACCAATAATTTGAGCATTTACATTAAAGGATTTCGAAATTGAAATGATATCTTCTGCAATTTCCGGTGAGACATAAATCTCCATACGATGACCACAGTTAAACACCTGATACATTTCTTTCCAATCTGTTTTAGATTGCTCCTGAATTAATTTAAATAACGGTGGAATAGGAAACAAATTATCTTTAACCACATGAAATTGATTAATAAAATGTAATATTTTAGTTTGCGCACCCCCAGAACAGTGTACCATTCCATGAATTTCGGCTTTTGTATATTTTGATAGAATTGCTTTTATAATAGGCGCATACGTACGCGTTGGCGATAATACCAATTTACCAGCGTCTAAAGGAGCATCTTGTACCGCATCTGTTAATTTCATCTGTCCAGAATACACCAAATCACTTGGCACAGCGGCATCAAAACTTTCCGGAAACTTTTCGGCTAAATAGCTATGGAACACATCGTGTCTTGCAGATGTTAATCCGTTACTACCCATACCGCCATTATATTCCTTTTCGTAAGTTGCTTGTCCAAAAGACTCCAGTCCCACAATTACATCGCCTGCCTTAATGTTTGCATTATCTATAACATCTTCGCGTTTCATTCGTGCTGTAACTGTTGAATCTACAATAATGGTACGGACCAAGTCACCTACATCGGCAGTTTCCCCTCCTGTAGAATGAATAGTAACTCCGAATTCTTTTAAATCTTCAATCAATTCTTCGGTACCATTTATAATTGCTGAAAGCACTTCGCCTGGAATAACATTTTTATTACGTCCTATGGTTGAAGACAACATAATATTATCTACAGCACCTACACATAACAAATCGTCTATATTCATAATCAAGGCATCTTGTGCGATCCCTTTCCAAACAGAAATATCTCCTGTTTCTTTCCAATACATATAAGCTAACGCACTTTTTGTACCTGCACCATCGGCGTGCATAATTAAACAATACGCCTCATCTTGCGATAAATAATCTGGTACTATTTTACAAAATGCATTAGGAAACAATCCTTTATCAATATTTTTTATAGCATTATGTACATCCGATTTTGAAGCCGAAACTCCTCGTTGTGCATATCGCTTACTGACTTCTTGACTCATATGAATTTTAAGTTGAAATGATTTACAAAAGTAAGCATTGTAAATTAGTTTTTTATGATAAAAAGAAGGAAAATAGAAAGCAAAAAAAATATCTTCAAGCATCTCTTTTTTATAGATATCTGAAGATATATAGATTGTAAATTTAATTTACTGCGATAGTAGGGTTACTTGTAAACCACTTCTGCAATCGCTTGTTCCTTTTGTACAGGTTGCTCGTTCACAGCTTCATTCGTCGCACTTTTATCCTGCGAATAGGTTTCCGCCTGAGAAAAAACAAATGTAGCAATTAACAGCAACAGCACACTTACAATGAGCCGTTTCATAATTAAATTGTATAGATTAATAGCACTGTAAATATATTGAAATTATCTATAACAAACTCAACAACAACATTCTAATTTTAGTAATCACCACGTCTTTTCGACCACCCACGATTTTGATAGACAAAATGTAATTTAATGTCAAAAAACCCGATGAAATTCGTAAGAAAATTCACCTTAGAATTAATCAAAAAAACGGAATAAAACTTAACACACTATAATACACCCCTTACAACAGCTGTTTTTAAGGTGTTTTGCACAAAAAAAGCTACCCGAAATCGGATAGCTTTTAAATATTTTATAGGCATCTTTAATTTATCTGGTAAACAATAGCTCTCTATATTTAGTAAGTGGCCACAACTCATCATCAACCAACAATTCGAGCTTGTCGCAGTGGTAACGAATATCTGTAAACATAGGCTTTACATTATAACAGTATGCTAGTGCTTTCTTTTCAATGTCGGTTTCTTGATTCACTGCTTTACGCTCGCCTATCATTTTAGTCACTTTAGAATTAATAGACTCGATATGCCCCGAAATTTCTTCTATAAGCGCCAACTGTTCTTTAGCAACCGTTTTAAACGTATCGCCATAAATCTCTTTTAATCCTTTTACATTTTCAATTAAGATATTTTGGTAACGTACAGCTGTAGGCACAATATGATTTCTAGCAATATCGCCCAGAATACGTCCTTCTATTTGAATACGATGCACGTAATCTTCCATCTCGATTTCGTAACGCGCTTCAGACTCCACTCTATTCATAACCCCTAAACTTTCAAAAAGATCTAAAGATTTTTTAGATACTCTTACTTTTAAAGCTTCTGGAGTCGATTTATTGTTACTTAACCCACGTTTTTTAGCTTCTTTCTCCCAAGCTTCACCGTAGCCATTTCCTTCAAAAAGGATATTTTTAGACTTCTTTATATACTCTCGTAACACATTAAATACAGCATCATCTTTTTTCATATCCTTCTTATCTATAAGGATATCAACTTCAGCTTTAAAATCGATAAGTTGTTTTGCGACTATAGAATTTAATACCGTCATAGGGTTAGCACAATTTGCTTTAGACCCCACTGCACGGAATTCAAATTTATTTCCTGTAAAGGCAAACGGAGAAGTTCTATTTCTATCGGTATTATCGAGCATAATCTCTGGGATTTTCCCTACCACATTAAGCTTTAATTCCGTTTTCTCTTCGGGCGATAATTTCCCGCTAGTCACATTTTTAAGCTCGCTGAGCACATTGGTTAATTGCTCGCCAATAAATACCGATATAATAGCCGGAGGTGCTTCGTTAGCCCCTAACCTATGATCGTTACTTGCCGAAGCAATGGCAGCACGAAGTAATTCTTCATTATCGTGAACCGCTTTTATCGTGTTAATAAAAAAGGTTAAAAATTGAAGGTTACTCATTGGCGTTTTTCCTGGCGCCAAAAGATTTACACCTGTATCTGTGCTTAAGCTCCAGTTATTGTGTTTCCCAGATCCATTTACACCGGCAAACGGCTTTTCATGAAAAAGCACTTTAAAGTTATGATGCTCTGCAATTCTATCCATTAAATCCATTAACAGCGAATTATGGTCTACAGCCAAATTAGCTTCTTCAAAAATAGGTGCTAACTCAAACTGATTAGGCGCAACTTCGTTATGACGTGTTTTAACAGGAATCCCTAACAACATACATTCGTGCTCTAAATCCCGCATAAAAGACATAGCACGTTTAGGTATGGTCCCAAAATAATGATCGTCTAATTGCTGTCCCTTTGCAGAAGAATGTCCTAATAAGGTACGTCCGGTAACTACAATGTCTGGACGCGAAGCCACCAAAGCTTTATCTATTAAAAAATATTCTTGCTCCCATCCTAACGACGCATTTACCTTTTTTACATTCTTATCAAAATACTTACACACCGCTACAGCTGCACTATCTACCGCTTGCAAAGCTCGTAAAAGCGGAGTTTTATAATCTAATGCTTCACCGGTATACGACACAAAAACGGTTGGAATACAAAGTGTAGTACCATATATAAAAGCCGGCGAAGTTGGATCCCAAGCCGTATAACCACGAGCTTCAAATGTATTTCTTATTCCACCGTTAGGAAAGCTAGATGCGTCTGGTTCTTGTTGTACTAACTCACCTCCACCAAATTTTTCAATGGCAGAACCATCTCCAATAGTTTCAAAAAAAGCATCGTGTTTTTCGGCCGTAGCTCCTGTTAAAGGCTGAAACCAATGCGTATAATGTGTCGCGCCTTTAGATATTGCCCATTCTTTCATTCCTGTAGCAATATGGTCGGCGACCAAGCGATCTATCTTCGAACCTTTAACACTAGCATCCATAACTTGATTAAAAGCTGCCTTGGTTAAATATTGACGCATAGAGGCTTCATTAAAGACATTTAGACCAAAAATACTTGATCGTCTTTCCTTTTCTTCTATATAAATAGGTACTCTATTTAATGTTTGCTTTAACGCATGAAATCTTAATATGGCCATTTCCTCATTTTTTTTTACAAATATAAAAATTCAAACTGTGACATTTTACACAAAAAGCAAATACCCCTAAAAAAGATGGGGGATTACTAATAATTTCATAAAAATATAGAATCCACCCTACTATTTTACATGGTAACTCAAAAATTAATTTATATTTGTTACTGACATTAATAACTATTACTTAATAAAATTATGGCTAAGATTAAATTAGAGTACCTTTGGTTAGATGGGTACTTTCCAACTCAAAATTTGAGAAGCAAAACTAAAGTAGAAGAGCACGAAGACTTTAAAGGGACTTTAGAAGAAATAGGAAACTGGTCTTTCGACGGTTCTTCAACAAGACAAGCAGAAGGAGGATCTTCTGACTGTTTATTAGTGCCTGTTGCCATTTACCCAGACCCAGATCGTATTAACGGTTACTTAGTAATGACCGAAGTTATGAACGCAGACGGAACACCTCACGTGTCTAACGGTAGAGCTACTATTGATGATGAAGATGATGATTTCTGGTTTGGTTTTGAGCAAGAATACTTTATTATGGATACTAAAACACAACTTCCTTTAGGATTCCCTATTGGTGGTTACCCTGCTCCTCAAGGTATGTACTACTGTTCTGTAGGTGGAAAAAACACTCACGGTAGAGACTTAGTTGAAGAGCACGCTGATTTATGTATCGAAGCTGGCTTAAACTTTGAAGGTATTAACCAAGAAGTTGCTTGTGGACAATGGGAATTCCAATTATTCGCAAAAGGTGCTAAAAAAGCTGGAGATGAAATTTGGATTGCTAGATATTTATTAGACCGTTTAACTGAAAAGTATGGCTACTATATCGAGTATCACCCAAAACCTCTAGGTAAAGATATGGACTGGAATGGTTCTGGTATGCACGCAAACTTCTCTAACAGTACATTAAGAACTTGTGGAGATAAAGAAGTTTACGCTGCTATTTGTGAAGCTTTCCGCCCAGTGGTTAAAGAACACATTGCTGTTTACGGAGAGTTTAACGACCAACGTTTAACAGGTTTACACGAAACTGCTGCTATTACAGACTTCTCTTGGGGAGTTTCAGATAGAGGAGCTTCTATCCGTATTCCATTAATCGCTGTTGAAAAAGGATACAAAGGATGGTTAGAAGACCGTCGTCCAGCTTCAAACGCAGATCCATACAAGATTGCTGCTAGAATTATAAAAACAGTTAAGTCTGCAAAATTATAATTTAAGAGTATATAACTTTATACAAAAACCGTCTGAAATGTATTTCAGGCGGTTTTTTTAGTTGTAGTCGGTAGTGTAGTTGTTAGGATCAAGTCTAAAAGTTGTGGGATTTATATATTACGCATAAATAGATGCTAGTCTAAATAAGAAAAAATCTATATTTCTGACACCTCTAAATTGTGCTCTAAAAGCTTTTATTTTAGCATTGAAAGATTCAGCCGATGCGTTTGTACTTCTGTTATCGAAATAATTTAGTATATTTTTGTAATGAATAGACATGGTTCTTGCTATTGTATTAAAGCTTTTAAACTCCGCTTTTCTTACTTTTTCATCCCATTTCGCTAGTCTAATTAATGCAGATGTTTTATCTTTTGAATTATTAAATATCCATGATAAGTTCTGACATAGATTATATGCCTTTTCTAAATCTGGATATCTCTGAAATAGAACTTCCGCTCTTTGAGATTGATTTTTAGTCCATTTTGAACTTGATTTGTATAGTAAATATCTGCTTCTAGCGAGTAACTGTTTGAGTGTATCTCCATTTTTAAGGAGTTCAGGGGTAAACTTCAGGGATTTACTTCTTGCTTTTTCTATAGCATCGTTTTCTAGGTCTATAGCATCCCATCTATGCTTAATTCTAATCTCTTGTAATGCATCTAGTGCTAATTTTTGAACATGGAAACGATCTATAACCAATGTCGCATTGGGGAATGATTTCTTAACTATCAGTCCCATATTTCCAGCCATATCTAAAGTTACTTCCTTAACCTTACTTCTTTGTTTTAGAGGGATTTTGCGTAGTATATTAATAACCGTTTCAGCTTTGGTTCCTTTTACCATTGCTATTATAGCTCCTGTCTTTCCTTTTGCGGATTTATTTGTTATTATGGTATATAAATCACCATTGGAGAAAGCTGTTTCGTCCAATGAAAGGTAACCCCCGATGTTTTGAGGAAATAACATCCAATTTCTTGCATGCGACTTTTGATCCCAAGATTTAAAGTCACTTAAATAATCTTTATATTGTCTTTGCATACTTCTAGGGTTTACTCCATAGAATTTAGCGACCAGAGTTGTGCAAGAAGCATTATTACTAATAGAGTTCTTTTAAAAAAGCAGCAAATTCACTAGTCATTCTAGTGCCTTTTGCTACTAATTTCCAATCCCTTGTAACCACTTTATTAGTGTCTTGATTAATCCATCTTCGTCTAGTGATATGTAAGAAAACATTCTTACCTCTTATGGGGAAATCCTGAATACTAGCTTCTGGAAAAAAACCTTTAGAGTGTAGTTTTTCATCTTTATGATCCAATGGTGCATTGTTTAGTTCTGTGAAATAAAAATGAATTTCTTCAGCTTTAACCTCATGCTTAGTTAAGTCAAAATAGGTTACTAAAACTTCTGGAAGTAATAAATTAGCAATTGATAATAGAGTGTCTGAGGACATGTATTTCTTTTATTCAAAGGTCTTCCAATTTTTTGTACTCCACAACTTTTTGTGTTGAGCCAGTTGTTAGTTATTAGTTGGTAGTTGGTAGTTGGTAGTAAAGTTAACAGTTGAATTGAAACCTTTACAATCTAAACTCTTGACTCTATATTCTTGTTTCTAATTTTAAGATTGAATAATTCCTACATAAATGTGGTGTATAAAAACACCAAATAGGCTACAAAAATAAAAGCACCTTTTAGTCGGCTTAACTCAAAACGTTTAGGTAAAAACACGAGGGGAATTAGAATGGCCGAGAAACCTAACATCCAAAAAATATCTGTAGTAAGAATTGCTGGGCTATTTACATTTATAGGCTGAATCATAGATGTAATGCCCAATACACAAGCAATATTAAAAATATTAGAACCAATTAAATTCCCTAACGAAATAGCTTTTTCTTTCTTTAAAGCCGCAATAACCGAGGCCGCTAATTCCGGTACACTTGTACCAATGGCTACCATGGTAACAGAAATTACACGCTCGCTAACACCTAAAGCAGTAGCCATTTCTATAGCGCCCTTTACAAGCCATTCACTACCATAATATAGTGCAGCCCCACCTATTAACAACCATAAAAATATTTTAAAATTTGACGTACTCTGTAACGTATCATCTACATCTTCAACAGCAATTTTATCTTTTGCAGAGCTTTTAATTAATACCACTAAGAAAATAACTAACGATACAAAAAGCGCTGCTCCCTCCCATAAATCAAGGACATTTCCACTTTTCAAGAAGAAATAAAGCACTACAGACAGCAACATCATAACCGGCCAATTTAATTTATAAAAGCCGCGATCTACGGTAAGCGGAGAAATAATTGCCGTGATTCCTAGCACCAATCCTATATTGGCGATGTTCGATCCAATTACGTTTCCTAATGCAATATCTGAAGCTCCGTCTAAGGCCGCTTGTAAGCTCACTAAAAGTTCGGGTGCCGATGTCGCAAAAGACACCACCGTCATACCTATGACTAATTTTGAGATTTTTAATTTAAACGATAATGCTACCGACGAGCGCACCAGAAACTCACCCCCTACAACCAATAACAATAATCCTAAAATAACCCAAAGTAAACTCATAGCTCTACATATTTTATGCGAATATACTACAGAAATACCAATTCTATAAAGCGTATTATAAATTCGATTAAAATAAATTTACCAGCCAAAAACCAAAAAAATAGTTAAATAACTAATTTGATAGTTATATAACTACAAAAATAGTTATATATTTGAATCAGATCAATATTTAGAGAATTACACATGCAAAAACTCACCAATAAAGAAGAAGAAATAATGCACATTTTATGGAAGCTAGAGCGTGCCTTTGTAAAAGATGTGTTACACGAAATAAAAGAAGACAAGCCGCATTACAACACCCTATCTACTATAATTAGACATTTAGAAGAGAAAGGATATGTGGGATATACTGCCTACGGAAAAACCCATCAATACTATCCATTGGTAACTAAAGAAGCTTATAGAAAACGATTTATGAATAATGCTATTGAACATTATTTTAATAATTCGTATAAAAATGTAGTGTCATTTTTTGCGAAGGAAGAAAAAATTAGCGTCGAAGAACTAAAAGAAATAATTAAAGTAATAGAAAAAAACAATTAGCATGGAATACTTACTTAAAGCATCGGCCGTACTGGGTATGTTCTATTTAATTTACATGCTATGGCTTCAAAAAGAAACCTTTTTTAATAGTAACCGTTGGTTTTTACTTTCAGGCCTTATACTATCCGCAGTATTACCTTTAATTATAATTCCTATTTATGTTGCTCAAGAACCTACGACTTTAGATTTAAGTCAGTTTATAACCTCAGAATCCACCGCCCCAGAAGAAGCTATTTCATATTTTTCTTGGCTAAACCTAGCCATAGTGGTATACCTATTAGGTGTGCTCTTCTTTTCAATACGTTTTATAATTGAATGTATTTCACTTAAAACGTTTATAAATTCTCAAAACATCAAATTAGATCATGGATTTAAAATTTCGGAAACCAACCAAGAGGTCTCTCCTTTCTCTTTCTTTAAAACCATTGTTTACAACCCAAGTCAGTTTACAGCATCAGAGCTAAACCATATTATTAACCATGAAAAAGTTCATGCCCGAGACTATCATACTATCGACATATTACTTTCAAAACTAGCAACTATAGCATTTTGGTGCAATCCGCTAGTATGGTTATACAAAAATGCCCTGATACAAAACTTAGAATTTTTAGCAGATTATAAGTCCATACCAAAAACTAAAAACGCTACGGTAACTTCTTATCAAAACATATTATTAAAAACATCGGTGCCTTCTCATCAACTGGCACTTACTACCAATTTTTACAATTCATTAATCAAAAAACGAATTCTTATGTTAAACACTTCAAAATCGAAACCCATTCATGCTTTAAAATACATGGTTATTGCGCCGTTATTAGCAGCCTTTTTAATGAGCTTTAATACGAAAACGGTGTATACCCAAGTTCAAAACCAAGAGCTTGAATCTGCTACAATTAAAAGCGAAATAAACACCATCATCAACAAAGATACTCCAGACAGTACTTTTGAATCTCTAGAAAACATGTTTGAATCAATGGATGTAGATTTAAAAATCAATAAAGTAAAGCGTAATACAGCTAATGAAATCATTGCTATTTCAATCAAATCAAAAACTGAAACTGATGAAGTAAATTATAAAACGGATGCTGACACCCCTATTTCACCCATAAATATTTCATATCAATATGAAACAAAATTGATGAGTATCAATGTAGTTCAAAACAACAAGGAAGTCATGTTTACATCCTCTAAAAACGCTTCACAGGTAAATCATAAAAATTCATTTATAATCCCTACTAGTGATGGCTCAAGTATTGTAATAAAATCTTCTGGTGAAGAGTATAACGATGAAAATGTAATGTTTATTAGCGAAGATGGAAAAACAACATATGTTACCTTAAAAAATACGGATCAATCTTCTCAACAAGACAAAAAAACTTACGGTATAAACAGTGTTACATTTACAGATGAAGACGGAAAAACAACTGACTTAACGGATTCAACCAAAGCTAGGATGAATTCTAATAGAAAAGAAGGATACGAATATCATATTTCTGAAACCGTTTTTATGGATGAGGACGGTACAACAACTAGAACGGTCTATCCACCTCAAGGGAATCCATCTACTTATACACTTACAGATCCTATATATATTTTAAATGGAAAAGAAATTTCAAAAGATGAAATGAATAAAATAGCTCCCGAAAACATTGATTCTGTATTTGTTCTTAAAGGAGAAAAAGCGATTGAAAAGTACGGCGAAAAAGGTAAACATGGTGTTGTGGTTATTACTACTAAACCTAAAGATGCCATTAAAGTTAGAGCAACTAAAGCGAGTCCTAAAACAGTTCTCGAATCCAGTTCCAAGAATCCACCATTAGCCTTTCTAAACGGAAAGGAAATTTCAAGAGAAGAAATGGAAGCCATAGACCCAGACACAATTGATAATATTATGGTTTTAAAAGATGAAAAAGCCATTGAAAAATATGGAGATAAAGGTAAACATGGTGTTTTAGAAATTACTACCAAGTCTAGTAAAACCAATTCAAATCCTTGGGAAATTAGTGCTGGAGTAACAGAAGTATTTACTATAGAACATTCGGAAAATCCAATCTATTTTATTGACGGTAAAGAAGCTAAAGGAGTTAAAATAGAGGATATTGATCCGGGTACAATTGAATCCGTAAACGTTTTAAAAGATGAAAAAGCAATTGAAAAATATGGAGACAGAGCTAAAGATGATGTTATAGAGATTACACTTAAAAAATAACACCAATCTATCTCTTTCAAATTATAAAAAACAAGGGCCTCTTAAGTTGTAACAAACGTGGGGCCTTTATTATTTTTTCACAATATATTTCAAATTTAAAGGCTAACCAAGGATACAAAATCTGTGCTAATTTAAGATATCGTATTATCTTTGAAGCATGAGAATATACAACCCAAAGGAATGGTTTAAAGCCGTTTTTTACATAAGAAGGTCCGACACCTTAAAAAAACTATATCCGTATTTATTAATCACCGCTGCATTTTCTGGTGGTATTGCTTATTTAGAGCTAGAGTATTTAAATTTATCTGCAAAAAGTTGGGTAAAAAATATCACCATTGTTCATAGTCTTTTGGGTTTTGCGCTATCCCTCTTACTAGTTTTTAGAACCAATACAGCGTACGACAGATGGTGGGAAGCCCGAAAGCAATGGGGTTCATTAACCAATGTAAGTCGAAATTTAGCATTAAAAATCAATGCTTTTTTAGAAGATGATGATGCCGCCTTACGCCATTTTTACCGAAAAGCAATCCCCATGTATTCACAGAGTTTGTTTGCCTTTTTAAAGTCTGATTACACCACGTTTATGTTAGATGAAAATGAACATCCAGAACTTGGTGATGCCTTTAGTCGAAAAAAACACGGTCCGAATCATGTCGCTGCTTTAATCTTTAAAAAAACGAATTTACTTTATAAGCAACATAAAATTTCTGGAGAACAATTACTCGTTATTAACAACGAACTTGAAGGTTTAACGAATATTTGCGGAGCGTGCGAACGCATTAAAAACACCCCTATTCCGCATTCCTATAGCACATTTATTAAAAAATTCATTGTGCTTTATGTAGCCACACTGCCTATAGGCTATGTGTTCTCTTTAGGATATTTTGTTGTTCTGGCCGTACCGTTTATTTTATATGTTTTAGCGTCTTTGGAGTTGATTGCCGAAGCCATTGAAGATCCGTTTGGAGATGATTTTGACGATTTACCATTAGATAAAATGGCCGAAAACATAAAGAAACACACACAGGAAGTGTTACATCCTTAGTTTGAAAACTAGGAATAAGAATAGGGAGTCCAGAGTAAAGATTATAAAGGTTTCAAATCAACAGTTTGTTCTACTTATAACTACCGACTAAAAACTAAAGACTAATATCCCATTTCGATACTCTGTAATTCTGTTGCTCTTCATTACAGCACTCAATGGCCAAGCGGATAATGTAATAATTATTTAATGTAACGATTAATCAATTTGAAAATTAGAAACAAGAATAGGGAACCAAGAGTAAAGATTATCAAAGTTTCAATCCAACTATTCACCTTACTACACACTAAAGACTAAGGACTATTAACTACCGACTAAAAACTAAAGACTAATAACTACCAACTAAGAATCAATATCTACTTTTTGGAGCAGTAGGGTTTAACCAATCAGATTTACTAAGGTCTTTTGGTTTAGATTCCAATTCCGCTTTATGGTATTGTAAATACGTTGTTCTAGCGGCTTCTAAATCTTTTTTAAAGGCAGAAGCATTATATGTACTTGAACTAGCTTCTAACACCCGTTTCTCTAACTGCTGATAGTTTCTTAAAGCATCTGGCGTGCCATAGCGTTGAAGAAAGGCTTCCATACTAGGGATCTCCGGATTCAGTTTTAACAACCAAATCTTTAAGGCATTTAATACAGCATAATTGGTATCGTGATGTATAGCTAGAACTACTTTTTTAAAGGCATAACGCTCTGAAACTTTATAGGCTTTATGGCGTTTAATAGCTGTAGTAATGGCCCAACGCAAGAACGTAAACAATAAAAATAAAGCAACGAGACAAAATAACAGATACTTAATAAATGTTTTTACAGGTAAGCCTAAAATTAAGAATGGTTTATCTTCTTCAGACTCTGCAACAGTTTCGGCCTCCAATTGCTTTTTAATTCCCGAAAGCATCTTTAAATCTGGATTAGGTGCCACATTTATGGTTACAGAATCGATTATCTTTTTATAAAATTTATGCGTATTATAGTTCCAATGTACAAACTCAATTCTTGGTAAGGTTACAGGTCCTTCTTTTTCAAACAAGTAATTAGCTCCTTCGGTTCTGCTGGCAGATACATAAGTCTTCGTTTTATTCGTGTTTACCGATGGTCGTTTAGGGTAAATACTCACCCCGGCCACACTATCCCAAGCTACAGCTGGAATAAATTCGCCTAAAGTTCCAGATGCCGTTCTACTAATGGTACGTTGCAATACATCGCCTACTTTTACGTGCTTAATATCTGAATTCCATTTTTCGTTAATGGTTAAATTACCACACACCAACCAATTGTCTGGACTATAGCCAAGCGGCACGCCCTTTACTGTAATTGATTTCGGTTTGGTATGTATGACATGCTTAATCCCTTTATACCCTCCTGTTTGTGGCGATTCCACATTTATTTCTAAAGCAGGAATGGTAATCGTTCCTTCCTGAGTAGGAAAAACGTTATATATAAAATCGACACCAGAATACTGTTTTCCGCTAAAGGTTTTGTTACTACTTACCGATCTAAAATAAACAGTTAAAGCCCCATCTACTTGAATGTTCCCCAAGTTAATTCCCGAAGTAAACCAAGTACTCGTGTATACAGAAACCGTCATTTGCACCGGCTGACCAATATACGCCTCGTTATGATTCGTGGTAACATAACTCACCAAATGCTGACTGTAACCTAAGGCACTACACAACAAAAACAATACCGCTGTTAATTTTAATTTAGCTACCATGTTGTTTGAGTTTGTTCAACATTTACTTGATTTTTTTTAACTTGATATTTAAACTTTCGAGTTAAAAATAATGCAGGATCATCATCTACTTTACGCATTAATATATTGTTTGGAATCCCGCCTTTTCCAGATTTAAAATCATCTGGTAATTCATCTAACTCCTTACCTTTACGTTTTCCAGTAGCCACCTCTTCCTCCATACGTTGTCTTTCCATTTGCTTTTTAGTCGCTTTTTGTCCGCCACCACTAAAATCTTCCATAGAATCATTTTTTTCATTCTTAGCGCTTGGCTTACCATCTTCAACTTTGCTTTCTTCTGCCGACATACCAGACTTTTTAGACATAGCTTCTTGAACGCTAGTTAAGTTTTTCTGGGCTTGTGTATTCGTAGAATCCTTAGAAACTATAGTTTCAAAAACTGCTTTCGCTTTGGTTAAATCGCCGAGCTTCGCGTAAGTTACTCCTAAATTATACTGTCCGTTCGAGGTGGTGTCTTTCTGAAACTCTTCTCTTGCTTTTGCATAATCTCCAGCTTTATAATACGCTACTCCTTTTCTTAGGGGATCGTCGAAATCTTTGGCTGCGGCTAAATAATTTCCAGCATCATATTCTTGCTGGGCTTGATAGGCTTTGGTGTACCATAGATCTTTAAAATGAAAAGACTCTTCGTTTTCTTTTGATTTCGGATCGTCTGAAGAATTACAGGATGATAAACCAACAAATAACAATACAGCCAACAAACTCCATCCTTTTCTAAAGCTGAATAAAAACAGAGCCATTAACGGAATTAATAACCAAAATCCATTGTCTTGCCAATTTTCCTCCTCTTTTTTAGGTTTCTCTTCAAAAATAAGGTGGTCGCTAATATCTTCTGCAAAAAGAGTAACATCACTTTTATCTAAAGTCATATCTAATACTTTTACACCTTCAATACCTTGTAAAGCAATAACCTTATCGGTTTGAAGCGCGGAAGACACTACTTTTTTATCGTGTTTTAAAGCCACTTTATGATTATAAAAAGACGGTACCTCTCCACCAGACTCCGTTGCCAACGGGTAAATACTTAATACGGCATTGTGCTGTTGTACAAAGGCACTAACTGCCGGTGTATCCATCCCCACCAAATCATCTGTAAATAACAAAATTTTACCTGGAGCCTTATTATCTGTAAACAAGGTATCTAATTTCTGAAACAGCATTTTAAATCCTGTCCCTCGTTCTGGCATCATGTGTGGTTGTAAACCATCTAAATTGTCGGTAATAATTTTATAATCTGTAGTAAAAGGAATAACCGTATGCGTAGAAGCGGCAAACACTAAAAGGGCTGTTTCTGCTCTCGGATTAGCTTTTAATAAGTCGTTAATTTTAAATTTAGCCCGTTCTAATCGGTTTGGCGATACATCTTCGGTAAGCATACTTTGCGATAAATCTAAAGCTATCACTAATTTTGAAGCTACCTTTTTTGCAGGAGCCTTTTGTTCGTTCCAGGTCGGACCTAAAAAAGCAATAAACCCAATGGCAAAAACAAGCATAACAAACAGGTAAAGCAGACGCGATTTCCAGGTCGTTCCCTTTTGAATCACATAAGGTTGTAAGTGCTTGGCAATATGTTTTTTCCACGCATTATTTTCACCATAAACTAGGATACACAACAACAATAGTATAGCTACAGGAAGTCCGTACCATAAATATTCGGCTCGTAAAAAATGGAATTTATCCCAATCTATGTCTTTCCAAACCTCCATATTTAAGTCGATTTAAATCGTTTTACAATTAAAATAATAAGGCTAACTGCAATAGATAACGCTCCTAGAGCCAATGCTATTCCTAACGGGATATAATATAATAGTGTTTTTGGCGTAAAACTTTCTTCTTCATATTCTATAGGTTCTAGCGTGTCTAATTCCTTATAAATATTCTGAAGTGCTTCTGTGTCTATCGCTCTAAAATACTTACCATTGGTCATTTCGGCGATATCCTTTAGGGTGCGTTCATCTAAATCTGAATCTTTAGATGTCGGGTCGCCAATACCAATAGTATAAATTACTGTCGAATCTTTTTTGGCCAAGTTAGCAGCATCTAATGGTAAAATTTCCATTCCAGAATCTACACCATCGGTTAAAATTAACATCACCTTATGTGGAATCGTATCGCGCTTAAACATGTCCATGCCCTTTACAATAGCTTTCCCAATATTCGTCATTTGCCCGGCCATCCCCACATCGGCCTCGTCTAACATCGTACTAACCGTTTTTAAATCGGAAGTAAAAGGGGCTTGTATATAGGCATTAGATGCAAAGAATAGCAAACCTAAACGGTCACTTTTTCGTTCCTTTACAAAATCTTTCATGATATGTTTTACGGCAGACCAACGGGTTGTACGTTTGTCGTCTATATACCAATCGGTATTGGCCATACTAAACGAAATATCGGCAGCGATTAAAAAGTTTCGTGCTGTTTTTATTTTCTTTTCTGGTTTCCCAACCAATTCTGGCGAGGCTAAAGCCACTACTAATAATCCCCAGATACTATACATGACCAACCAAGCAAACCAACTACGTTTTTTTACCTGAGATGCTTTTTTAGGTTTTTGATCGGATACCGTCGCGGCTCTATTAAAATAAGGATACCGCAAAGCACTACTTCGGTTTTTTATAGCTGGTAACAACCAATATACCAAGAGCGGTAATGGTAGTAACAGTATAACCCACGGATATTCGAAATGGAAATTATCTGGCATGCTTTCTTATCCAATTAATGCTTTTATTACTAAATAATTCTCTATTGAATGAGGCCGAATCTGACACCTCATGCTTATATACAGCCGCTAAAATTAAAGCTTCATCGCCTTTATAATTTGAACCTTGTACCTTATCATCTAAAAACTGTAACCAATCTGCACCATGCAAACCGGCCACTTGCTGTCTTCCAAAAGTTTGTAAGGCCGTTTGTTTTAATTGAAACATTACGGCATTTATAAAAGACACGGCATCTAAATCTGTTTGGTGTTGTAAGACTTGTATTTGTGCAATAGCCTCCCTTAAATACTGCTTCTTTTTATAATGCTTGTATATCTTATACCCTATAAAAACTAACAATAGAATCATTAAGGCAAATACTATTTTCCAACCTATCGTATCGAACGTAAATGGCACTGGTGCTGGTTCAATAATATCTCCCATAGCCAAATCGGAAGCTGTAGTAGCATCTTGAAGTACTATTAAATTATATAATTTGAATACTAGCATATATTACTTCGATTCGTATTGGGTAAACACTTTTATTAATTGATCTTCCACAGGGTCGACCGTATTAATTTTAAAAAGTGTAATATTATATTTTTCTATTTCTTGTTTAAAGCCATCGTAATTGGTTTTAAAATCTTCTTTTAAATCCTTTACAATACGTTTTCTGTTTTTTGAAATACTAATTTGTTTCTCGTTATTGGTTAGTGTAATTTTTTCCTTCGGAAGTGATTCTTCCATCGGGTCGAACACCTTTACCAAAACCACATCATTATGTTCAGATAGTAAACTTAAATACTGTATGGTTTCTTTATTATATCTAAAAAAATCACTGATTATAATCACTAAAAAATCGTGTGTAATGATGTTTTGAAGTTTAGAAATAACACCTTTTAAAGCTTCAGAAAAATCGAAAGGTTTATGTTCGTAAATGCTATTATTAGCATCTACAATATGCTGAAAAAACTGTAGCATGTTTCGCTGATCGCGCTTAGGCGTTGTTAAATCATAGCTATCGCCTTTAAACACTAAACCCCCAACGCGATCGCCACCTTTCATTATTTTGTAGGCCGAGATTGCTGCCAATTCTCCTGCAATTACCGCTTTAGTTTTATTAACCGACCCAAATCCCATAGTTGGCGACTGATCGACAAAAATAAACGCCGGCTTTTCTTTTTCTTCTGTAAATACTTTGGTGTGGGTTACGCCGGTTTTGGCTGTTACTTTCCAGTCTATATTTCTAATATCATCGCCAATAACATAAGGGCGAGCTTCTTCAAAATCTAAACCTCTTCCTCGTAAACGCGAGGCATATCTACCAGACAATACGCTATTCGATTTTTGCGTACCTACTTTAAAATTAAGCACGGTGTTAAGCCACTCGTATTTTAACAAATGTTCGAGGGTTAAAAAAACAGAATCTGTTTGTGATTTTGAAGCCATGTTTTTCGTTTTAACTATTATGCAACAACGGCTACCACTTCTAAAATCTTTTCGATAACTTGATTTACGGTTATTCCTTCTGCTCTGGCTTTATAACTAAGTGCTATACGATGTCTTAATACATCTTTAATTACAGCTTGAATATTATCTGGAGACACAAAATCTTTACCACTCATCCAAGCATTAACACGGCTACAACGGTCTAGAGCAATGGTACCACGCGGGCTCGCTCCAAAATCGATCCATTCGGCTAAACCTTTATCAAAACGGTCTGGGTAACGTGTTGCTGAAATTAAACTCACCATATACTTTTCGAGTTCTTCAGTTACTTTTATAGTATTAATTTCATTTCGAGCATCAAAAATATGCTGTTGTGAAATGGTCTCAGGTTTTACTTTATTTTCTTTTGAAACCACAGATTGTTCTTTCTTATTTAAACGAAGAATTCCTAATTCTGAAGCATCATCTGGATAATCAATCACCACATGCATGATAAAACGGTCCATTTGCGCTTCAGGCAATGGGTATGTTCCTTCCTGTTCTATCGGGTTTTGGGTGGCCATAACCATAAATAGAGGCTCCATAGGATAGGTTGTTCCTGCAACCGTAACTTGGCGTTCTTCCATCGCTTCTAAAAGTGCCGATTGCACCTTCGCTGGCGAACGGTTTATCTCATCGGCCAAAATAAGATTACTAAAAATTGGTCCTTTTTGAAAAGAGAACTTCTCTTCTGCATCGGGCTGATAGATTTCTGTTCCGGTTATATCGGTAGGTAATAAATCTGGTGTAAATTGTATTCTGCTTAAATCGCAATCTAAATACTTAGATAAGGTTTTTATAGCACGTGTTTTTGCTAAACCTGGTAATCCTTCTAATAGCATATTACCATCGGCCAACAAAACCAATACAATACGGTCTATTAAATTATCTTGCCCAATAATTGAGACTGACATTTCTTTTTTTAAGGTGTTGATGGCTTCTAATGCTGTCATGCGTTTTGAATTAAATTTCCTATAAAGTTAATAAAGCAAATGGAATAAAAAAAACACTATAGCATATTAAAATCTGTACTACAAATTACTTCTGATTTTAAGATTTTCCATAAAAGAGACATAAAGTAGACAGGATTACAAAATTGGACACTATTTTTAATCGAAGCTCACAACTATGGCCAAACTAGATGTCTTAAACAAAAAAAAAGAGCACCTATTAAGATGCTCTTTTACTGTATTAAATGAGGTATTACAATTAACCTCCAGTACTTTCCGAAAGTTTACGCATTACTTCTTCTAAGTTAAAACTTGCTGGTTTTTGTCTAGGTGGGAATTCTTTAAATGTTTCTAAGAATTTAGCTGCTTCTTTTTGTGCTGGCACAATTAAAAAGGCATGACGTAATACAAAATCCCAGTACGTATTAGATGTAATATCTGCTTGCTCGTATGGATCTGCTCTTAAATCGAACATTTTTGGTAAACGTAACGGTGTAAATGGCTCTGCCCAAATTTTTAATGTTCCTTCTTGTCTTTGCTCCAAGAATACTAGTTTCCAGTTTTCGTAACGAATTCCTGTTAACTGCGTATCATCGTTAAAATAGAAGAATTCTCTTCTTGGCGAACGCTCTTCTTTACCTGTTAAATAAGGTAAAATGTTATATCCATCTAAATGTACTTTAAATGTTTTACCATTGGCTTTATGACCACCTTTTTTCAATTCTTCAGAAATATTAGGTTCTCCTGCAGCTGCTAATAAGGTTGGTAACCAATCCATACCACTTACAATTTCGTTAGAAATTTGTCCTGGCTTAATATGACCTGGCCAACGTATCATAGCAGGCGAACGGAAAGCTCCTTCCCAGTTTGTTTCCTTCTCACTTCTAAATGGGCTATTCCCAGCATCTGGCCATGAGTTTTTGTGTGGACCATTATCAGACGTATAAATTACAATAGTATTATCTGCAATTCCCATATCTTCTAACGATTTAAGCATTTTTCCAACATGGTTATCATGCTCAATCATACCGTCGGCATACTCTGTTCTAGCAGTTAAACCTGGTTTATCTCTATGCTCTTCTTTTACGTGTGTATATAAGTGCATACGAGTCGTGTTAAACCACACAAAAAATGGTTTATCTTGGTTTACTTGCTTTTTCATAAACGCAATGGCTGCATCAGATGTTTCATCATCTATAGTTTCCATACGCTTTTTAGTTAAAGGTCCCGTATCTTCAACTTTACCATCAGACGTAGAGTGAATAACCCCTCTTGGGCCGAATTCCTCTTTAAATTTAGGATCTGTTGGGTAGTTTCTGTTTTCTGGCTCTTCTTCTGCATTTAAGTGGTATAAATTTCCGAAGAACTCATCGAAACCATGGTTTGTTGGTAAGAACTTATCTAAATCTCCTAAGTGATTTTTACCAAATTGTCCTGTTGCATACCCTAGTGGTTTTAATAACTCGGCAATAGTTGGATCTTCTTTTCTAAGTCCGATGTCAGATCCAGGTAATCCTACTTTAGACATCCCTGTTCTGTAAATGGATTGTCCTGTAATGAACGACGAACGTCCTGCAGTACAACTTTGCTCTGAATAATAATCTGTAAAGATCACCCCTTCTCTACCAATACGGTCGATATTAGGTGTTTGGTACCCTACAATACCCATACCGTAAGCACTTACGTTAGTGGTACCAATGTCATCTCCAAAAATCACCAAAATATTTGGCTTTTTCTGGGCAAAAGCTCCTACGACAAAGCCGCAGACTAATGCTAAAGTTAAAAGTTTGTTTTTTCTCATGAACTTGATTTAAAAAATTAATGTAAAATTCTGAATGTTAAGTTAATTGATTAAAAGCGATTTTTAAATCGTTTTTTTAATAAACTAATCAAATGTAATAAAACCTAAGTATACGATAAAAGGACAAATAGTGGACACTAAATCTTACTTATGTAACTTTCTATACTCTCAGTATTTTTTAAATCCAGTTTTCGTTTTAAACGATAGCGTTTCTTTTTTAGCCCTTCTCTAGTAATATTTAAAGTATTACAAACTTGTTCACTATTCATGTGTAATTTAATTAAAGCGCAATAATACTGTTCAGACTTTGTTAGGCTGGGGTGCTTAATTAATAACTGCGCATAAAAATTCTTGTGAATATTATTAAATAACATCTCGAATTCCTGCCAGTTATCATCAGAGAACATTAAAGACGCATTAATCTCATTGGTTAGTTTCGATATGTTTTGTGCAACCTCAGCACTTTTTGTATTAAGTAATATTTGATCGAGCTTTTTAGATATGGATGATAGTACATCCTCCTTTTGCTTATCCTTTAAAGTTAAAGCTAAAAGTTCTTTCTCTTTAAGTTCACGCTGAAGTCGTTCGTTTTTCAAGTCCTGATGGGCTTGAGCCAAATCGCTAATATTGGTACCCACGCCCATAAAGTAGTGTTCGCAATCATACTCAAAACCATAGCCTTCAAACACATAGGGTATTAATTTTCCTTTTTTAGTTAAGAAACTACCGTATACTTGTTTTACATAATTTTGAGTCTTTATTTTACTTAAACCCTGAGCAATAGCATCTACTGAAGCATTATCGATAAAGAAAAAAGGTTCTTGTTTAAAAGATTCTTCGGCACTATAACCAGTAACTCTTAAATGCTGTTCGTTACATGTAAAAAGTTTATATACGCCGTTGTACTCCTTATAGACGTAAAACACGCCAGGGATATTATCTACTATTTGTCTACTAAAAAAATCTTGCTGAACAAAAAGGTCTAAATTATTAACTAAAACATCGCTCATAATTCTGGTATTGAAAATAACTAAAACCTAAATATAAAGTATATTTTTACGTTCTCATAACTTAAATAGCAAACCTTAAAATTCTAGCTCATAGAAAATCTAAAAAGCACCAGACTTTAAATACCTTAAAGCTATAACTTATTTTTTTTTGATATAAACATCCTTTTAGTTACCTTAGAAAGAGTAAGCACTTTACACCAAACACTTACAACAATCTATTTATCAACAAATAGCTTATCACGAAAAACAACCAGTTCGCAACACCATACCTTATGAAAAACCTAAAAACCATTGTTTGCTTAATTCTATTAACACTACCACAACTTTCTTCTGCTCAGGCTGCAATAATTGCAATGATTTTTGGTGATAAAGTGGCTTCAGAAAATTTCAATATTAGTATGGAAATAGGAGTGCCCTTTAACTCGTTTTCAAATTTAGAACACTCTAAAATTAAAAACGGAATTAATTTCGGGATTGCCGGTAATATAAAATTTTCAGACAATTGGTTTCTAAGTCCAACGGTTTACTTTTTATCGTCTAGAACCACCAACCTATCTTCGGCTAGTTTAATGTCCGAGGATGCGTATTTAAATGCAATATATCAAGATGTTCCGGCTACATATAAACTAAACTATACCGATGTAAATGTGTTAGTTGCGTACCAACCAACGGGATCTAATTTTAGATTCGGATTAAGTCCGCAGATCTCATTTTTAGGTAAGGCACGAGCAGAATACGAAGGGTCTGAAGGTGACTTCTCTCAAAATATAAAATCGTATACCAACAAAACAGATTACGGAATAATTGCTAATCTAGGTTATTATTTAAAGGCTGGAAATGATGGTAAAGGCATTATTTTTAATTTAAGATATTACCAAGGGTTTACAGATGTATTTAAAGACAGTTTTGCTGCAGGCAACAACCGAAGCAGTTATTTTGCTGTACACGTAAGTTTACCTTTTATTACCGATGCGCTGGCTCAAAAAAACTTAGATGAAGTAGAGTTAGAGAAAAAATAAATGTACAATTCCTTAATGAGGTTTTAAAACAACATTTTAACTCCGGTATACAACATGGCTCGTGTATTCACTACATCGTACTGCGGTTCAAAAAACACATTAACAACGGGGCCGTTTGTGTTAAATATTTTACCTACCCCAGCACCTAAAGGTACCTCGTGATTTCCGGTTTCAAAATTAAAAAGCATACGCGGGTGACTTCTAAAATACCAGCCCTTATTAAAATCGTGATATAATCCTGGTTGAAATTCCATCATAAAAATATCATCTCCGCCTTGCAACGTGGTTAGTGTGATAACTTTCCATGCACCGAATTTACTAACCGACACAAAGTTAACCCCACCGGCCCATCCGGCATGATTTATATAACTTACAACCCCACCAACACCAAATTGATGCTTTCCATTTTCAGATTGAAACAAGCGTGCTGCTAAAAAATTTGTACTTGTAAACTCGCTATCTTCATGGTAATTCGCTTCAAACTCGGTTGTAAATCTCACAAACCATTTCCCGTTAATGGTCATATTTCCTAGTAATTGAATTCGAGAAAAATCGTCGCCATAAAAGCGATTCCAGATACCTAATGTTGGACTAGGATCTATAGGATTATTGGCATCTTGAGCGGTAGCCATAAACGTAAATAGGCTACAAAAAATTATTAAGGTTATTTTTTTTATCATATTAAAATTTTTAGTCTTGGGTTTCGTGTTTGTTTGTAAAGACCTAATAGCACACATTTAAACAAGATACAAATTATGACGTGCATAAATTAACTCTAAAACATAAATCTATGCTTTGTCCAGACAGTATAAAGAAACATGTAAATTAAAACAATACTTATAAGACGTGTAAAAGTCCATGTATCGCAAATATTGATATTTAAAAAGCTTCCAATTATAAACCGGAAGCTTTTCTTAAAAAATGTAAATGCTATTAATTACTTTTAATTTTGAGCAGGAGTTTTTAGTTGTTCCATTACCTTATCTAAACTAAAACTTGCAGCCTCCATTCTTGGCGGATATTCTTTAAACGATTGTAAGAAATTTGCAACATAGTTTTGCGCTGGAACTAATAAAAACAAGTGATCGATCATCCAATCATAATAGGTATTAGATGTTATTTGAGCAAACTCATACGGGTCTCTTCTTAAGTTAAATAACAAAGGCACACGTAATGGTGTAAAAGGATTCGCCCATACTGCTAAGGTCCCTGGCATTCTTTGTTCCATAAAAATTAATTTCCAGTCGTCGTAGCGTAAAGCCGTTAAATCGCCATCATCAGAAAAATAGAAAATCTCATGTCGTCTTCCCTCTTCTTCTTGTCCGGTTAAATAAGGCAACATATTATACCCATCTAAATGCACTTTAAAGGTTTTACCTGCTGCTTTATACCCCGTTAATAATTGATCCTTAACTTTATCATTTCCTGCGGCTGCTAAGAACGTCGGCATCCAGTCCATACCAGAAACAATTTCGTTAGAAACCATTCCGGCCGGAATTTTACCAGGCCATCTTACCATGGCAGGCACACGCCAACCACCTTCCCAGTTGGTATTCTTTTCTCCTCTAAACGGATTTAAAGCTGCATCTGGCCATGAGTTTTTATGTGGTCCATTGTCTGTAGAATACATTACAATGGTATTATCTGCAATATTCAATTCATCTAACAAATCTAAGAACATACCAATATGCATATCGTGCTCTATCATACCATCGCCATATTCACCTTGTCCAGATTTTCCGCGAAGTGATGGTTTTACGTGAGTTCTAAAGTGCATCCGGGTTCCGTTCCACCAGCAAAACCATGGTTTTCCTGCTGCATTTTGTTTTCTAATCCAATCCATGGCCGCTTTCGATGATTCATCATCTATAGTTTCCATACGCTTTTTGGTTAGGGGTCCCGTATCTTCAATTTTACCATCGGCGGTAGAGTGAATCACACCTCTTGGACCATATTTTTTTCTAAAATCTGGGTATTTAGCTGGATCTGGATAATCCTCTAATTCTGGTTCTTCTTCGGCATTTAAATGGTATAAATTCCCGAAAAACTCATCAAATCCATGATTGGTTGGTAAATGCTCATCGCGATCTCCTAAATGATTTTTACCAAATTGCGCTGTAGAGTAACCTTGCGGTTTTAATAATTCTGCAATAGTAGGATCCTTTTCCGAAATTCCTTCTTTAGCACCTGGCATACCTACCTTACTTAAGCCTGTACGAAATACACTCTGGCCTAAAATAAACGAGGAACGTCCTGCTGTACAACTTTGTTCTGCATAATAGTCTGTAAAGAGTACACCTTCTTTGGCAATTTTATCGATATTTGGTGTACGATAACCAACGAGTCCCATGGTATAGGCACTAATATTAGATTGCCCAATATCGTCTCCCCACAAGACCAAGATATTTGGTTTTTTTTGTGCAAAAGCCCCGACAACTAAACCGCAGGTTAGCACTAAAGTCAATAGATTGTTTCTTTTCATGTAACTGGTTTTTATAAATTAATATTGATTCTTAGACAGAAAATAAGCTCATAAAATCCTGATTTTACAAACCTTATCTCCTTGTCTTAAATATAAATAAACCTCAGCACAATAAAAAGGTACATTTTGGGTACATTAAAATCTAATAATGTACTGCTCTAATTTTGTATGTTTTTCTAAATTCAATTTTTTCTTTAATCGAAACTTTTTCTTTTTTAACCCTTCTCTAGATATATTTAGGGTATTACAAATCTGTTCCTTACTCATACGTAATTTTAATAAGGCACAATAAGACATTTCTGTTTTGGTTAAATTGGGATGACTCAATAACAGGTTTTTATAAAACGTGCCATGCAGGTTTTTAAATAACAATTCAAATTTCTGCCAATTATCTTTAGAAAACGCTAAAGACGCCTTAACATCTTTAGTTAACTTTAATATATCCTTAGCAACCCCTTCACTTTTACTTTGCTGTAATATTAAATCTAGCTTTGAAGAAATTGAGGATAACACCGCTTCTTTTTTTGTGTTACTTAATGCTAACGCTATAAGTTCTTTCTCATTCTTATCACGTTGAAGTCGTTCATTTTTTAAATCGACATGAGCTTTAGTCAAATCGGAAATATCCGTACCTACACCCATAAAATATTCCTCATCTCGATATGTAAAACCATAACCCTCGAACACAAAAGGTATTAATTCCCCTTTTTTAGTTAGAATATTAGCATAAACCTGTTTTGCATAATTCTGATTCTTTATATCCTGGACACCTTCATGAATCGTACGCATAGAAGCCCTATCAACAAAAAAAAACGGTTCTTGATTGATTGATTCTTCTGCAGTATAGCCTGAAACATCTAAATGGTGCTTGTTACAAGCAAAAAGTTTAAATACATCGTCGTGTTTCTTGTAAACATAGAAGGTCCCTGGGATGTGATCTATTATTTTTCGGCTAAAAAAATCCTGTTGTACAAAAAAATCTAGATTACTAACTAAAACATTATTCATGGGTCTGGGAGTCATTTAAAAATTGAATTTAAACATATTATATTTCATTATTAATTCAAAGCTTAAATTCATTTATTATTGACTTAAATAAGAATCTAATTAGACATCTTGCCTATCTTTTTTATCCAATTATATTTTAGCTTATAGCAACTCCAAAATTTCATAAAAGAATAAGACTTTAACATTTAAATGCGATACCTTAAATTCAGATGATTACATGTATCTAACCATCATAACATTCAATAAAAAAAGCTTCCTATATCTCATATAAGAAGCTTTTTAATCTAGTATTAAACTGTATTATTACTGTCTAGGTGTAAAACTTCCTGGCTCTTGGCGCGTAGGGAAATCTTTAAAAGTACCCATAAAATTCTTTACCATATCTTGTACTGGTACAAAAGCATACATATGTCTTACTAACCAATCGCCATAATACGAAGACGATTCTGGAGCTTGTTCGAACGGATCTGCATATAAATCTATTAACAATGGTGCTTTTCTAGGAGATTGTGCTTGTAACCAAGCATCTAAGCCTTCATGTTCTTGAGTTGAGAAATGAAACTTCCATCTCGTATAACGCAATGCTCCTAAAGTACCATCGTCTACAAAAGCAAAGAATTCTTTACGAGGTCCTTCTTTTGCTGCACCTGTTAAATATGGTAAAAAGTTATAACCATCTAAATGTACTTTAAACCCTTTATACCCTGATAATAACTTTTCTTTTACATCAGACACACCTGCTGCGGCAACGATAGTAGGTAAACAGTCTTCTAAAGATATAATCTCGTTAGACACTCTTCCCGCTTCAATTTTACCCGGCCATCTCATAGTAAATGGTATACGAATACCACCTTCCCAAGTGGTTGCCTTTTCACCTTTAAACGGACTAGTACCCCCATCAGGCCATGAGAATTTCTCAGCGCCATTATCGGTAGTATAAATAACTATGGTATTATCTGCAATCCCTAATTCGTCTAATAAATCAAGTAATTCTCCTACTTGTAAATCGTGTTGCTTGTAACCATCTGCTACGATACCAAGTCCTGTAGATCCGGCATACTCATCGCTTAAGTGCGTAAAGATGTGCATTCTTGTAGAGTTAAACCAAGTAAAGAACGGCTTTCCTGCTTTAGCTTGCTTGGTAATGAAAGTTTTGGTTGCTGCCAAAAACTCATCATCTATCGTTTCCATACGCTTTTTCGTTAGTGGTCCCGTATCTTCTACTTTCCCATCGGCAGTAGATTTAATTACCCCTCTAGGACCAAACTTTTTTCTAAACGCTGGGTCTTTTGGATAATCTGAATTTTCTGGCTCTTCTTCTGCATTTAAGTGATATAAATTCCCGAAAAACTCATCGAATCCGTGATTGGTAGGTAAAAATTCATCTAAATCTCCTAAGTGATTTTTACCGAATTGTCCAGTAGCATACCCTAAAGGTTTAAGCATTTCTGCAATGGTTGGATCTTCTTTTTGAAGTCCTATAGGATCTCCTGGCATACCTATTTTTAGTAATCCCGTACGCTTTGGTGACTGCCCTGTAATAAAGGCCGAACGCCCTGCTGTACACGATTGTTGTCCGTAAGCATCGGTAAAACGAATACCTTCTTTAGCAATTCGATCTATATTTGGAGTTGTATACCCCATCATACCGCTATTATACGCGCTGGTATTAAACCAGCCAATATCGTCACCCATTATCACCAAGATATTGGGCTTTTTCTGTGCATAAACACTACTCACCACACAAAAGGCTAGTAGAGCTTTAAATAGTCCATTTTTTCTCATAAAAAACTTAAATTTAATAGTTAATTGATTAACACTAAGTACACATACTATTGATGTAAGCATGTTGACACTTTAAACTTACAAAAAATTTGGCTACCTTTTGCTAATCTGAATGTTATATATAAAAAAACAGGCATTGTTAAATAACAATACCTGTTTTAATATGTTTAGCATTAAGACCTAGTTTCTTGTAGGTGTTTGTAAAGTTTGGATTACTTTATCTATACTTAACGAACTTCCTTTTCTTGGAGGGAATTCTTTAAATGTACCTAAGAATTTACCAACATAATCTTGAGCTGGTACCATCATCCACATTTGGTCTGCATAATTTCTAATGTATAATGCAGCGTCCATAGATACTTCAAACGGATCGTTTCTTAAGTTTAAGATAATTGGCCAAGATGGTGATTTTCTATACGCTTCGTTAATAGACCCTTCCATAATAGAGAAGTGTAATTTCCAATCGTCGTAACGTAATGCATTTAAGTTTCCTGCAGCATCAAAATAGAAAATCTCGTGTCTTAAACCTTCACCTTTTTTAAGCTCTCCTGTTAATAATGGTAATTGGTTGTAACCATCTAAGTGTGCTTTAAAAGTTTTACCAGCGTAAGACTTACCTTTTAATAATTCCTCTTTAACGTTAGGATTTCCAGCTGCCGCTAATAAGGTAGGCATCCAGTCTTCTTGAGAGAAAATATCGTTAATGACCGTTCCTGGCTTAATATGACCTGGCCATTTTACCATAGCAGGCACTCTAAATCCACCTTCCCAAGTTGTTCCTTTTTCTCCTCTAAATGGAATTGTTCCACCGTCAGGGAAAGTAAACTTCTCAGCACCGTTATCTGTAGAGAATACAACAATCGTGTTATCTTCTATACCTAATTCGTCTAATTTATCTAATACACGACCAACACCATCGTCTAATTCCATCATAGCATCAGCATATAAACCGTAACCAGATTTGTGTAAGTACTTGTCAGATAAGTGTGTCCATACGTGCGTACGTGTAGAGTTTACCCAAGCAAAGAATGGTTTTTTAGCTTTAGCATTCTTTTCAATAAACTTTAAAGCGGCATCGATAAATTCTGTATCGGCAGTCTCCATACGCTTAACCGTTAATGGCCCTGTATCTTCTACTTTACCATCGGCAGTAGATCTAAGCACACCTCTTGGCCCGTATTTTTTTCTAAATTCTGGGTTTTTAGGATAGAATTCTGTTTCTGGCTCTTCTTCTGCATTTAAGTGATATAAATTTCCGAAGAATTCATCGAAACCATGATTTGTTGGTAAGTGCTCGTCGCGATCACCTAAGTGATTTTTACCAAACTGTCCACTTGAGTATCCTAGTGGTTTTAATAATTCAGCAATAGTTGGATCGGCAGAGTTAATACCATGTTTAGATCCTGGCATACCAATAGTTAATAATCCTGTTCTAAATGGGTGCTGTCCTAAAATGAAAGATGCACGCCCCGCAGTACACGATTGTTGTGCATAGTGGTCTGTAAACAGAGCACCTTCATTAGCAATACGGTCTATGTTAGGTGTTGTACCACCCATCATTCCATTGTGGTATGCGCTAATGTTCCACATACCTACATCATCCCCCCAAAATACTACTATATTGGGTTTGTTTTGCGCAAAAGCATTCCCCACAACGAAGAAGGCTAAGAGCGCTTTAAAAAAATTGATTTTCCTCATAAAGGTCTTAATTTTAAATGATTAAACTGATTAAATACACATTGTGTTCCGACTAATATACAAAACTTACTAAGTATACTTAGCAATTTGACGGAAAAAAATTCCTACAAATGCTTTATTTCTACTCAAATTAAGTTTGAGTTTCGACTTAGTAAAAATTTACTTAAATATTCTATTTCCCTTCTCCAATGTTCATAAACGACGCCATAACTTCATCTAAATTAAATGAAGCAGGTTTTTGTCTTGGTGGATAATCCTTAAAAGAGGAAATCATTTTTCCAGCATAAGCTTGAGAAGCTCCTCCTAAAAATTGAATATGTTCTTCTAACCATGTGTAATAGTTATTAGAATTATGTTGAGCGCGCTCGAACGGATCCATACGTAAATCGAAAATTAAAGGTACACGTAACTGCACGAATGGATACATCCACACGCCAAATTTAGATGATTGCTGCTCCATAAATACTAATTTCCAACGGTCGTAACGCATGGCTACTAACTGTCCATCATCATTCCAGTAATAAAATTCTCGTCTTGGCCAGTTTGTGGCACCGTATTCGTTCTTAGATTCTTTTTTCTCTCCAGTTAAAAATGGCAATAAATTATAACCGTCTAGATGCACTTTATACCCTTTATATCCTGAAGCTAATTTCTCTTTAATATCGGTTACACCTGCAGCCGCCATTAAAGTAGGTACCCAGTCGTTCCCTGCCACTATATTGTTAACAACCGAACCAGCCGGAATTTTATTAGGCCATTTTACTATACATGGTACTCTATATGCACCTTCCCAGTTTGTGTTTTTTTCACCTCTAAATGGCGTTATACCACCATCTGGCCACATATTAAAGTGCGGACCGTTATCTGTAGTATACACTATAATAGTATTTTCTTCTAGCCCTTTGTCTTTTAAATATTGTAAAAGTTGTCCTACCTGATCGTCGTGCTGAATCATACCATCTGCATAAAAATTCAACCCTGATTTCCCTTTATATTCTTCTGGCGGATGCGTTACATAATGCATTCTAGTTGTATTAAACCATAAGAAAAATGGCTTACTTGCATTTTTATCGACAAACTTTTTGGCTGCATCTAAAAACTCTTGGTCTACAGTTTCCATACGTTTTTTAGTTAATGGCCCTGTATCTTCTACTTTTCCATCGGCTGTAGATCTAATAACGCCTCTTGGCCCAAACTGCTTACGAAACTCTGGGTTTTTAGGGTAATCGTCTAATTCTGGCGTTTCTTCTGCATTTAAATGGTATAGGTTTCCATAAAACTCATCGAAACCGTGATTGGTAGGTAAAAATTCATCTAAATCCCCTAAGTGATTTTTACCAAACTGACCTGTTGCATACCCAAGAGGTTTTAACATTTCGGCCAAGGTTGGATCTTCTTTTTGAATCCCTAATTTAGATCCTGGAATGCCCACTTTTGTCATTCCCGTTCTTACAGGCATTTGTCCTGTTATAAAAGCAGCTCGTCCTGCTGTACATGATTGCTCTGCATAATAATCTGTAAAAATTGCTCCTTCGGCGGCAAGTTGATCTAAATTTGGAGTTTTAAACCCCATCATTCCACGATTGTTATAGCTTAAATTCCAATACCCTACATCGTCTCCCATTATTACGACGATATTAGGCTTTTTTTGCGCATTTGTAACTAATGGCACTAGCAATAAAACACCAATTAGTTTTAAAAGTAAATTGTTTTTCATAGGTTTTAATTGATTTTAGTGTTGAAGAATTGTATTAAAATACGAAAAATTAGATAATTACACTTAATTAAACTATAAACAGCAAAAAAATGTGTGTAACTGGAATAAATTCGCTTGAAACACAAAAACAAACATAAAAACTAATGAGAAAACCACCTTAGTTTGCGTGTTACCAATAGGTTAAATCGGAAATTTTAAACATTTAATATCGGTGATACACCTTTAGTATATTATCGACGATCAGTACAAAAGTAATTTCCTAGGAAACAACGCCACTGAACCGAAAAAAACACCAACGTATTGTATTGGATGTACCTAAAAAATTTGACACATGGTGACACACTATGACACAAACTGACCTGTTATGACCGGGTATGGTTGCCCCGGACTTAAAGTTGGTTCGTAAAGGAGGTTTTGTTCGAGTCTTGTTCGAGTCTCCTTCGGGAACGGTTCGGGTTTATATACCAAAATAGGGACCTCTTCCGAACAAAACACGAACCAAGCACGATTTAAACCCCAATAACAAGGCTCCAGACAAATCTATAACCCGATAAAAAATTAAAAAAACAAGAGTTGAAACTACAACCTAGACCTCACCATAGCTTATTGTTTTTCAGTAGAATAAACCAAAACATGTAACAATATAGAATAGACCATCTATTCCTTCAAAAACACAAAAAAATTAATACCGCAAAACCGAACGTACAACGTGAGGCTCTAAACGATCTTTACCATTCAAAAAATCTAATTGCATAATAAAATTACACTGCACAATTTCTCCACCCAAACGTTCTACCAATTTACAAACGGCTTCTGCCGTACCTCCAGTGGCCAGCACATCGTCGTGAATTAAAACGCGATCGCCTGCTTTAATAGCATCTTCATGAATCTCTAAAACATCGGTTCCATATTCTAAAGCGTAAGTTTCAGAAATAGTTTTACTTGGTAATTTCCCTGGTTTTCTAACCGGAATAAATCCTGCATTTAATTTCTGTGCGAGTAAAGTCCCGAAAAAGAATCCCCGAGCTTCCATACCCACAACTTTGTCTACAGGCTTGTCTCCTATTTGTGCTAATAAAGCGTCTAAACACAAAGCAGTAGCTTCTGGATTGTTTAATAAGGGTGTTAAATCTTTAAACACTATGCCTGGTTTCGGAAAATCCTGAATATCTCGAATGTAAGCTTCTATAGTTTTCATGTTTCAAATATAAAAAAAGGGTTTTAGTTTAATTCATAGAAAAGCCAACAGTTTCCATTTACTACATTTACTTTCTTATTTTTGTGTGAATTCTATAAAATCACCATGAATAAAATCACTTTAATCTGCTCTCTATTTTTATCTACCCTGCTTTTTTTCTCTTGCGAAATCCAAACTGATTTCAAATTACAAGAAGGCGATTTGCTGTTTCAAGATAGCGACTGCGGTCCGTTTTGCGACGCTATAGAAGCCGTAACGCAAAGTGTAGACAATTATAACTTTTCGCATGTTGGCTTAGTAATGAAAGATGAAAATGGCGATTTAAAAGTGATGGAAGCCATCTCGGCAGGTGTGGTATTAACATCATTAGACTCGTTTTTAAACCGAAGTTTTGATGCTCATAACAAACCCAAAGTTTTAGTTGGCCGATTAAAACCAAAATATAAAGCGCTTATTCCTGATGCGATTGCCTTTATTCATTCTAAAATGAATGCCCAATACGATGCTGTTTTCGATATTAACAACGATCGGTATTATTGCTCCGAATTGATTCATCTAGCCTTTAAAGCGGCTAACCATAACACACCTATTTTTAAAGAACAACCCATGACATTTAAAGCGCCAGACACGAAAGAAACCTATAAAATTTGGGAAGACTATTTTAAAGATTTAGGCCAACCCATCCCAGAAGGCGAACCCGGATTAAACCCCGGAGGCATGTCGCAATCACCATTTATAGACATCGTGCACCATTTTGGAGAGCCGAGTAAGACGTTGTTTTAATGTAACAATAGGTTGATGTAACAATGGTTTAATGTAGCAATGTAATAATTTGAAGATGAGATTCCTCATATCGTCGGAATAACAATCGAAGTGTCATTCAGAACGAAGGGCAGCGGAGTGAAGAATCTCCTTTTAGATGCAAGATTTTAGAACCCGGATTAAAGACGGATTGTTGTTTTGAAAATGGATTAATGTAGTAATTTGGATACATTAGATCAAAACGTCATGCTGAACTCGTTTCAGCATCTCATCCTGATTATTACACGTGCTCACATAATGAGACCTTGAAACGAATTCAAGGTGACGATTTGGGTTAATTTGAAGATTTGAAGATAAGGTTCCTCCTACCGTCGGAATAACAATCGAAGTGTCATTCAGAACGGAGCGCAGTGGAGTGAAGAATCTCTTTTTTTAGAAACAAGATTTTAGAGCAAGGATTAAAGACGGATTGGTTGATTTGAAAATGGATAAATGTAGTAATTTGGATATTTTAGATCAAAACGTCATGCTGAACTCGTTTCAGCATCCCATCCTGATTATTACACGTGCTAACTCAGTGAGACCTTGAAACGAGTTCAAGGTGACGATTTGGGTTAATTTGAAGGTTTGAAAACTAGATTCCTCCTATCGTCAGAATAACAATCGAAGTGTCATTCAGAACGAAGCGCAGCAGAGTGAAGAATCTTTTTTTTTAGAAACAAGATTTTAGAGCAAGGATTAAAGACGGATACGTTAATTTGAAAATGTATTAATGTAGTAGTTTGGATATATTAGATCAAAACGTCATGCTGAACTCGTTTCAGCATCTCATCCTGATTATAACACGTACTCACTCAGTGAGACCTTGAAACGAGTTCAAGGTGACGATTTGGGTTAATTTGAAGGTTTGAAAACTAGATTCCTCCTATCGTCGGAATAACAATCGAAGTGTCATTCAGAACGAAGCGCAGCAGAGTGAAGAATCTTTTTTTTTAGAAACAAGATTTTAGAGCAAGGATTAAAGACGGATACGTTAATTTGAAAATGGATTATTGTAGCAATTTGGATATGTTAGATCGGAGCGTCATGCTGAACTCGTTTCAGCATCTCATCCTGATTATAATACATGCTCACGTAATGAGACCTTGAAACGAGTTCAAGGTGACGATTTGGGTTAATTTGAAGATTTGATGATGAGATTCCTCCTATCGTCGGAATAACAATCGAAGTGTCATTCAGAACGCAACGCAGTGGAGTGAAGAATCATTTTTTAGAAACAAGATTTTAGAGCCAGGATTAAAGACAGATTAGTTGATTTGAAAATGGATTAATGTAGCAATTTGGATATATTAGATCGAAGCGTCATGCTGAACTCGTTTCAGCATCTCATCATGATTTATAACACGTACTCACTCAGTGAGACCTTGAAACGAGTTCAAGGTGACCATTTGGGTTAATTTGAAGATTTGAAGATAAGATTCCTCCTATCGTCGGAAGAACAAATCTAAGTGTCATTCAGAACGAAGCGCAGCGGAGTGAAGAATCTTTTTTTTTAGAAACAAGATTTTAGAGCCAGGATTAAAGACGGATTGGTTGATTTGAAAATGGATTAATGTAGTAATTTGGATACATTAGATCGGAACGTCATGCTGAACTCGTTTCAGCACCTCATCCTGATTATTACATGTGCTCACATAATGAGACCTTAAAACGAGTTCAAGGTGACCATTTGGGTTAATTTGAAGAAAAGATTATTTCTTTACAAGATACGATGAACCGCTTTACCTGAAAACAGAAAACCAAAATTGTCGAATAACAACAACAAATAAATAACAATGCAAACAGAAATTTACCCATGCTTATGGTTTAATACCGAAGCCAAAGCAGCTGCCAATTTTTACTGTACCGTGTTTAATGACTCCGAAATCCTTTCGGAAAACGATATGCTCGTAAATTTCAAAATCAACGGGAAGCGTTTTATGGGGTTAAATGGCGGTCCGAAATTTAAAATTAACGAATCTATTTCATTCTTTGTCTATTGCGGTTCCGATGCCGAAATAGAACGCCTTTACAAACAGTTAACTGTAGATGGCTCTATCCTCATGCCTTTAGGAGCCTACCCATGGAACCAAAAATATGCTTGGGTAAAAGACAAATTTGGCGTGTCTTGGCAATTAGATGTAGACCCAATTAATTCAACTCAAACCATAGTACCTGCTTTATTATTTACCGGCACTAAATTCGCTAAGCTTGAAGAAGCTTCTTCTTTTTACCAATCGGTTTTCCCGAATTCCATGCCCTTAATGTCTGCACCCTACGAATCACAATCTCCCGAAATTCCGGAAGACACAACCCTATTTACTCAATTTAAACTAAATGGCAATATTTTCAATGCCATGAGTAGCCCTGAAAAACACAACTTCGATTTTAATGAAGCGCTATCTTTTGTAGTTAGTTGCGACACACAAGAAGAAATCGATTTTTTATGGGATTCCCTTACAACTCAAGGCGGAGAGGAGAGTCAGTGTGGTTGGTTAAAAGATCAATACGGAGTGTCTTGGCAAATTGTACCAACGATTTTAGAATCTTTAATGCAGGATCCGGAACGCGCTCCTAAAGTAATGGAAGCCTTTCTAAAAATGAAGAAGTTTAATATTGAAACCTTGTTGAAAGCGTAGTTTTTATTTAAAAGAAACAAGATTGGTTGAATTGAAAATGAAATTTCTCCTTTTCTCGTAATAACAATCGGAGCGTCATGCTGAACTCCTTTCTGCATCTCATCCTGATTTATAACACGTACTCACGTTATGAGGCCTTGAAACGAGTTCAAGGTGACCATTTGGGTTAATTTGAAGTTTTAAAGATGAGATTCCTCCTATCGTCGGAATAACAATCGGAGCGTCTTACTGAATTCCTACATTCCACTAGGCATAATGTTCCATGATCCCATAACCCCAGTTCCTATCAATAGACTAAAAAAAAAGAACTCTTTACTTTTTGGCATTGCCCCAAAAAGTAACAAAAAAGTCTAGGATTACGAAACAGCATCTAAATGATATACTTGCATCCTAAATTTTAGGAACTCGCCTAGAATGATTAAAACTACATACAAAATACGTTTGGCTCAAACAGCCTAAAATTTTACGGATACTGCGTTGCTCATTTTACGATACTTTTTCGATGGACCATATTAAAACCAACTAATAGTTAACGCTTTGGTTGGTTTAAGACCATATCCCGAAGTGTCATTCAAAACGCAGCGCAGCGGAGTGAAGAATCTTTTTTTTCTAGAAACAAGATTTTAGAGCCAGGATTAAAGACGGATAAATACAAGTTTAACAATCTCATGAAAAATGAAAACTGAGAACTAACAAATGGCATCAATCAACTAACAACCAAAATTTGTAGTTATGGTTCTCATTTAAACACTTCACTTTATTCTTCAACAGATGTCAGTTCTACTTTCCCTGTTTTTAAACCCTTTCCTTTTACCTCTAGAATAATATCTCCCGGGTTCTGTGTGGCTTGAACAAGCACTACTAATTTCCCACTAAACAATTTCATAGTTGGTAAATGAAACTGTTCTAAAGAAGTGGCGTCCCCATTGCAGGAAGCGCGATAAACTCCGCCTTTACCTTTAACTTTAAATTGTAATTGATTTGTAGCTGTCGGACATGGGATACCGTTTTTGTCGACAACAGAAACCTCAACATAAGACAAATCTTTTCCATCTGCTTGAATGGTTTTACGATCTGGAGTCAATACAATTTCATAGGGCTTTCCAGAAGTATGTATTTCCTTTTCCGCCACCGCATGTCCTGATTTATCAAAAGCCACAACTTTTACCGTTCCTGGCTCGTAAGTAACATCCATCCACATTAAACGGTACCGGTTTTGTGGTGTGCTTTTATTTTTGGTTTGTACGCCCATACTTTTTCCGTTGACAAATAATTCGGCACTATCGTAATTCGTATAGACAAACACCGGTGTTATTTCCCCTTCTCGTCCTTCCCAATTCCAATGCGGTAAAATATGTAAGGTTTCTGCGTCAGTATTCCATCGACTTCTATATAAATAAAACCGATCTTTTGGCAACCCTGCTAAATCCGAAATTCCGAAGTAAGAACTCCGAGACGGCCATACATGATCGTAAGGCGTTGGCTCTCCCAAATAATCAAAACCTGTCCAAACAAATTCACCAATAACCCAAGGTTTATCGTCTTGCATGACAAAATCATCATCGGGCACATTCGACCAACTGCAATATTCTAAATCGTAAGATGAACTTTGAAAATCAAGATACATTTTCATCGCTGCCTTTTCTACTGGAAATTTATAAATACCACGCGAACTAACCGTTGAAGCGGTTTCTGACCCTAAAATAAACCCTTGCGGAAACTTCTCGTAAGCTTCCTCGTATAAATGCACACGATAATTTAAGCCTGGCACATCTAAAAGTGATGCAAATCCAGATTCCATAACTGCTTTTACCTGATCCATACCTACGGTAACGGGACGTGTAGGATCTTCACGATGAAAAATCTCTTGCAACCATTTCGCGCGCTTGACACCTTCCGCACCCCATTGGTCTGGCACTTCATTTCCCGAACTCCACATTACTACACTTGGATGATTTCTTGTAGCATGCACTAAATTCACGATATCTTTTTCTGCATAGTCATCAAAAAAACGATGGTAACCATGCTCTACTTTTGGTTTTTTCCACTCATCAAAACTTTCAGCTAAAAAAAGGAATCCCATTTCATCGCATAACTCTAATTGCTCTAAAGACGGCATATTATGCGAACTTCGAATTGCATTAGCTCCCAAATCCTTTAAAATTGTTAACTGTCGCCGTAAAGCTGCTGTGTTTATTGCAGTCCCCAACGGACCTAAATCGTGATGCAAACACACGCCTTTAAACTTTGTAGTTTTTCCATTTAACTGAAATCCGTGCTCGGCAGTATAATCTATTTCTCTAATACCAAATCGTGTAACTACTTCATCTTTTAATACCTTCCCAACATAAATTTGAGATACCGCCGTATATAAATATGGTGTTTCTGGGCTCCATAATTTTGGATTAGATACTTTTATATTCTGATCGAATTGATTTCCAAATTGCGTAGTACTGTTATTCGCTCCTACTTCATTTTTATCGGCATCATAAACTTTGGTTACCAAAGAAATACCATCACCCGAAGCTTTTGTTTTAACATTCACCTGAGCTTCAGTTTTACTAACGTAAGGGGTGGTTATAAATGTTCCCCACTGGTCTATACTTTCTTTGTTTTTAACAATTAGAGATACTTTTCTGTATAAGCCCGCACCTGGGTACCAGCGCGAAGAAAACTCTGGATTAGAGACTTCTACAGCTAAGGTGTTTTCTCCTGTACTTAGATCTTCTGAAATGTCGAAATAAAAATAGCTATACCCATACGCCCACTCACCAATTTTCTTTCCATTTAAATACACTCTAGGTTCGCTCATAGCCCCTTCAAAGAGCAAAATCACCTTTTTACCTTTTTCAAAATGAGGCACAGAAAATGTATTTCTATACCAGGCTGTTCCTATAAAGGGTAAAGCTCCAGTTCGTCCTGTTTTCTCGGCTGCCTCTTTTTCACCATTTTGAATTATGGCTACATTTTGCTTATCTATAGACTTATCAAACGGACCATAGATTGCCCAATCGTGAGGCACAGTTACACTTTCCCATTTTGAATCGTTGAACTCGATTTTATAAGCATTTGTTTGATGCCCTTTATTAAATTTCCAACCCTGTTCTAAAACTTGAATTGTTCGTGTTTGTGCGTGTATTAAGACCTGAAAACTAAAAAACAATACTAAAAATGCTCTAAAACTTTTCATAATTAGAATCTTTTATGAGTGAAAAACAAAGATATAACTTCCAAATTTGCTTCGTCTTTAAAACATCAAAATAGTATTAAATCAAACGATTTCATGCTAAAAAAACCGCCTTTTTAGTTATTTATTCATTAAAACTGTTTAAAATGCCTCTAGTTCGTTGTATTTTTACTTGATAATTTCTTAAACATCGAAATCATGGATATCGCGAAATACATAGATCATACGCTTTTAAAATCGTCTGCAACCGAGGAAGATATTACAAAACTTTGTAATGAAGCTCTTAAATATAATTTTTACTCGGTGTGCGTTAATAGTTTTTATGTACCCTTTGTAAAAAGCTTATTAAAAGGCTCTGATGTAAAAGTGTGTGCGACTATCGGATTTCCGCTAGGTGCCGTAACCACAGAAACTAAGGTATTCGAAACTAAAATGGCAATAGACCAAGGTGCCGAAGAAATTGATATGGTTTTACAGATTGGCATGTTAAAAGGCAAAGATTTTGAAATGGTACTCGAAGACATTAAAGCCGTAAAAGCTTGTATGGGAACAGTACCTTTAAAAGTAATTTTTGAAATTAGCGAATTGTCTGATGCCGAAATTATAAAAGCCAGCGAACTTAGTATTAAAGCACATGCAGATTTTATAAAAACCTCAACTGGATTTTCTGCTAGCGGTGCCACCTTGTCTGCAGTAAAACTTATGAAAGAAACGGCAAACGGCCGAGCTAAAGTAAAAGCTTCTGGCGGTATTAGAGATTTAGAAACTTGCTTACAATTTATTGAAGCGGGTGCCGACCGTATCGGAACCTCGTCTGGTGTAGATATAGTTGAAGCCTACAATGCCCAACAATAAATTAATTTGTATTTTAAGGAATCTAAGTAATATTTAAACTATGAGCATACATATTGAAGCCGAAAAAGGAGCTATTGCCGAAACCATTTTATTACCAGGAGACCCTTTGCGTGCCAAATGGATTTCTGAACATTATTTAGAAAATGCCGTATGTTTTAATACGGTTAGAAATATGTTTGGATACACAGGAACGTACCAAGGCAAACGTATTTCGGTGATGGGTACAGGTATGGGTATCCCGAGCATATCAATCTATGCTACAGAACTTATTACCGATTTTGGTGTTAAAAATTTAATCCGTGTAGGAAGCGCCGGATCGTATCAAAAAAATATAAACATTCGCGATATTGTTATAGCCATGGCGGCATCGTCGTCTGGAATTAATAAAACTCGTTTCCTAGGAGCAGATTTTGCCCCAACTGCAAGTTTCGAATTGTTTCAACGGGCTGTAGACGTTGCTAAAAACAAAAACATTCCTATAAAAGCCGGAAATGTATTATCGAGCGACGAATTTTATGCCGACGATTTCGATTCGTATAAAAAATGGGCAGATTTTGGAGTACTATGTGTAGAAATGGAAGCTGCCGGATTATATACCGTGGCCGCAAAACACAAGGTGAATGCCTTGGCCATACTAACCATTTCGGACTCCTTAGTTACCGGAGAACATACCACCGCTAAAGAACGTGAAACCACGTTTAACGATATGATTAAAATTGCATTAGACTTAGCTTAAACATGGCTTATGAAACGGATTCTAGTTACAGGAGCGACAGGAAATATTGGACGCGAAGTGATTCATTTTCTAAGTGAACCACCTCGAGACTTTACAGTTATTGCAGCAGTACGCTCTATTGAAAAAGCCAAACAACAGCTTGCTACCTATCCGGAATTAGAATATTCGGAATTCGATTTTGAAACAGAAGCCACTTTTAACGCTGCTTTTAAGAATATCGACATCCTGTTTCTATTAAGACCACCTCAAATTTCGGATGTGAATGCTGTGTTTAAACCGCTGTTACAAGCTGCCAAATCACAAAATATTAGCAATATCATTTTTTTATCTGTACAAGGTGTGGAGAGCAGCAAAGTGATTCCGCATCATAAAATTGAAATGCTAATTAAAGCCTTTAATTTCAATTATATCTTTGTGAGGCCGAGCTATTTTATGCAAAATCTAATCACGACCTTAAGCCCCGAAATCCAAGCTACTAACTCTATCACCTTACCTTCGGGAGATGCAAAATTTAATTGGGTCGATGTAAAAAATATTGGAGAAGCCGTGGCTTGTTTTGCTAAATCTTTCGAGGAGTATGCCAATCAGGCTTTCGACATTACTGGGACTGAAAACAAGAGTTTCCCCGAGGTTATCTCGAAAATCAATAGCCTTACAAATCAAGGTTTAAAATTCATTTCAGTTAACCCCTTTCGGTTTTATTTCAAAAAACGAAAAGCAGGGCTTCCTAAAGATTATGCGATAGTTATGACGCTTTTGCATACATTACCCCGATTCCAAAAAGCACCACAACGGTCTGACACCTATTTTAAACTCACGGGAAAACAACCAACACTTTTAAGTGATTTTATTAAAAGAGAACGCGCTCAGTTTGTAAATTTTTAGTAAATTAGTAGAGGACAAAAATGTGGATAGTTATGGTTGCAACTCTAAATAAATGGATAAAAACCCCAACTAAAAAACAAGTAATATTATTTACTTCGTTTTGGCTACTAGGGGTACTTTTGTTAGTGCTTTCTGTTACTGATAATTTCCAAGCGAGTATTATTCAAAAGAAAATATTGCGATTTCTGTGTTAATTTTAGTTTCGTTTTCAAAATTATTTCAAGTCTATAAAAACTATTTTTCGCCTTCTAAGTAATCGGTTATTCCTTATTTAAATGATTACAATAAACCACAAGAAAAAGCGATTTAACTTTAACTTACTTTCAGGGATTGTTTGGGCACTTTTCTTTATAGTGAAACTTATATTTTCTGAAGACAACTCCTTAAACCTACTGGAATATGGTTGGTTAATACTGTCTTTATTATATTTTTTTATATACTATTTCGAGCGATTTAAGCCGTATATTACTATTGATAATGATGTTATTTGCAGGTATGCACCTTTCCCGAAACGTATAAACATTCCGGATATTATTAAAGTGAAACATTTTGCAGGAGAATATAGTATTGAGACAACTTCTACATCTATGAAAATTCAGCTGTCATCAATAAGCGAATCAGACCTATCTAAACTTAAGTCGGTTATAGAACAACTTCAAATAAAAACGAACTTAGTTTAAAATTATGAACCGTATTCACTTCATTCGAATCGATAAAAACCCAATACATTTAACGTTAACTATAACTTTAGTTATTTGTCTACTTATTGCCGTAATAGAACCTTTCCATCTAGAAAACCCTAAACTTTATAAAACCTTTTATTTAATTGGAATGTTTCTGCTAATGGTTTTAAATGGACGATTATTTTGGTTTAAAAACGCTGTACAATGGAACAAAAAAGGGATTGTTATAAAACTCAACACGGTCTTTAAGCATAAGAGTATAGCTTTTGAGCAGATTACCGGTGCTGAAATTATTAAGAACACCTTAATTATTTCTAGGCAAAGCAAAAAATCCGCGGGCTTTAACTTACAAAACATTGATTCTTCGGACACGGAAAAACTCTTAGACATTTTACATAGGCATAGTGAGATACCAGCTTAGAGTTACCAAAAACCTAATAGCAGGTTACAACCTGCTACTAAAAACTTCATGCCACTTTAATTTAAATTATACTACTTATCTTAAAGTAGTTTAAAAAACAAAAACATGGTATATAAAACTTGATTTAAAATTGATTGGTTAGAAATGATTATTATCTTGTTCTCAACAATTTTTGCTGGAGTAATGTCTTCCAGTGATTTAGAAAACAACTCTATCTACTGTGGTCTATTATTAATAAGTGCAGCGGGTATTTTAATAAAAAAGAGGACAAAAACACCTAGTAAGAACCAAAGAAGTAAATGATTATGCTTTACATTTTTGATTATATTTTACAGGAATTGCCTTAAAAACATCATTGAACCTCAATGAATCACCATATTTAACTATCTCATACAATGCAGACTGAAAATTTAATCACGAAATTCTACACTTCTTTTTCTAACGGAGACATAAATGGCATGTTGGCATGTTACCATAAGGAGGTTGTTTTTCAGGACCCTGTTTTTGGAAAGCTAAAAGGAGAAAGAGCTTTTAAAATGTGGGAGATGTTACTGTCTCAGAAAAAAGAAACCACCATAATTACCTTTCAAGATGTGCAAGCCACTACAGAATGTGGTTCTGCCAATTGGGTTGCGACCTATCTTTATGGTGATAAAAAACGGAAAGTCACAAATCGTGTCCATGCCAATTTTAAATTTAAAGATGGTAAAATTATAGAGCATATAGACACGTTCGACTTGTGGACTTGGACCAAACAAGCTATGGGTGTACCAGGATATTTACTAGGATGGACGGCCTTTATGAAACATAAAATTCAAGAAACGACGAACAAAAACCTAGATCGATTTATCGAGAAAACTTCAAAGTAAGTTCAGTTTAATTTACATCAAATTTTTCAGCCTAAACCCATGTCATTTGAACACACCATGTTCTAATGATTCCCTTAAGAAATAGACAAACACTCAAGGATTCTCCATTAGTCTTCAATCTCTTTACTATCGACTCCTAAATATTTAACAATATCTGAAGGATTTGTAATAAGCACACTTTCCTTACCATTAATAACAATGCAGCCCGTTAAAACTTCAGGCTGATTTTGCAAAACTTTAATCCAGTCTTCTTCACTAAGGTTGACATAGTCATCTCCGTAGTTTTTTACAAAGTTAGGATGTTCTTCATCTACTAAACTTGGTATAGTTGTACCCAAATGCGATGCAATTTCTGCCCACTGCGTGCCAGTAATTTTTGTTTTCGAAATATCTATACTCAATAATTTTTTATCGGATGCTTCGGCATAAGCCAAGGTTTGTTTCCCGATAGAGGTTTCCGAATTATAAATTAATGTCATTTGCTTTTCATCTTCTGCTAAAACTCCCATAATGTTCATAATTTAATGTTTTTATATATTTTACTTTAATTTGTTAATTTTTCAAGCCAATTCTGCTACTAACCTCATTTTCTACGGTATTAGAGAAAGCAAGTATTTTGTACAAAATAGAGACTTCTCTTCTATGCCCTCTGCGCTAAATAACAGATCTCGTTTATAATACGAATCGTCACCTTGAACTTGTTTCAAGGTCTCACTGAGTGAGCACGTATTATAATCAGGATGAGATGCTGAAACACGTTCAGTATGACGCTCCGATTAATTATTTTCAACCCAACGAATCCGTCCTAAATCCTGGTTCTAAAATCTTGTTTCTAAAAAAAAGATTCTTCACTCCGCTGCGCTTCGTTCTGAATGACACTTCGTTTTATCATTCCTACGAAAGAAGGAATCTCATCTTCAAATCTTCAAATCTTAACATCTTCTAATTAACCCAAATCGTCACCTTGAACTTGTTTCAAGGTCTCACTGAGTGATCACGAATTGTAACCAGGATGAGATGCTGAAACACGTTCAGCATGACGCTCCGATTAATTATTTTCAACCCAACGAATCCGTCCTAAGTCCTGGTTCTAAAATCTAGTTTTTAAAATAAGATTCTTCACTCCACTACGCTTCGTTCTGAATGACACTTCGATTTGTCTTTCCGACGGCAGAAGGAATCTCATCTTCAAATCTTCAAATCATAACATTTTCAAATCTACCAACCCGTCCTTATTCCTGACTCTAGACTCCTGACTCCAAAAAACAAACCAACCCATCCTCTTCTATCGTTTTAACGTGAGTACCGTAATTTCTGGTCGCATTCCTAATCGTCCTGGAAACCCTAACCAGCCCAAGCCCCTGGTGACATATAAATACTGATTTGTTTCTTTATATAAGCCTGCCCAATGTTTGTATTTATACTTTATTGGACTCCATTTTTTATTCCTAATTCTAATTCCTGCCTGCATCCCGTGCGTATGGCCAGCGAGTGTTAAGGCAATATTGGTATGCGCTACAACTTCTTCGCTCCAATGTGTAGGGTCGTGAGACATCAATATTTTAAAATCGGATTCGGTTACATGTGCTAAACTTTTCTCTAAATCGCCATATTGCTTAAATGGCGGAATTCCCCAATTTTCGACACCTACAATATGAATATGTTCGTTATTTTTTGAAATCACATCAGATGTATTCAAGAGCAACTTAAAATTTATAGTATCGTAAAACTGTTTTACCTCATCTAAATTTGCAGCTTTCTCTGCTTCCGTTTTCCATAAACTATAATCGCCATAATCATGATTCCCTAAAACAGCATACTTTTTAATATTGGGAGACAGTTTTAAAAAACTAGATTCCCAACCTTTTAGTTCCCAAGCATAATTATTTACCAAATCGCCCGTAAAACACAACACATCGGGCTTTAAATTATTGATAATTTCTACTGCCCGATCTAGCACTTTATAGCGGTAGTTTAAACTTCCCAAATGCAAATCTGAAATATGTACTATTCGTAAGCCTTCGAAAGTTTTTGGCAAATCGGTATGATGCACCGTAACATGATAGGTTTTAAAATTATATACCGCTTTAAAAACCGCATATACTATAGCCAAAAATGGTAACAACCACGCTATAACACCTAAAACAGCGACGAGCCAAAGCTGGTCTGATTTAGAAAACGCAGTATGCGATAGGGTGAAAATACTTATAAAAATCACGAAAATAATTTTAGGCACAAACGATGCCACTGTAATACCGTAAAACGACGAGATTAACAGTTGTTTTCGTTTCACATCGATATGATCTAATCGTAATTTAAGTACAATAATTGCTGTTACCAACCCCAATGAAAAAAAGATAAACACACCGTTTATTATGGTTCTAAACACAGGAGAAGGAATGTATTTTAGTATGGCCTGAATCCAATAAAACGTCACCGCATCGACCAACAATATAGCAAGACATAACAATAAAATAACTGAAAGCGAATACGACTTCATAATAGTAGAATACTTTAGGAAGTATAAAAATACTACTTAAAGCAAGAACAAACTAACGCAATCAAAACAGAACCTTACTCTATTCGAAATTGGTCAATAATTTAATAAAATCTCACCCTATTTACACATAATTATGAAATACAAACCTCAAAATTTTATTACACTCACAAAAAAACTATACAGCTATTTTTAATTGAATTTATTTCGTTATATTCGACAAGACATAACGGTTTAAAACATGATATCAGTACAACAAGCTTTACATATAATAGATACGACAGTAGTGCCAAATCGCATTAAAAAAGTAAAAATAGCGAAAAGTCTAGGTTGTATTTTAGCCGAAGATATTACGGCTCCCATACACATGCCGTCGTTTAGACAATCGGCCATGGATGGTTATGCTATTATTTGGAGTGAAAGCGCAAAATACACATTAACTGATGAAGCAAAGGCTGGTGATGCTCAAGATTTAAGCTTAAAGCCTTTTGAAGCGGTTCGAATTTTTACTGGAGCTAAAGTACCAGACCAAGCCGACACCGTAGTCATGCAAGAACATGTGTCTAAAATAGAACACGATTTAAGCATTAACATAATGCCCAATAAAGGCGCTAATGTGAGACCGATTGGCGAGCAGGTTAAAGAAGGAGATATAGTATTAAAAAAAGGAAGTGTTTTAAATGAAGCCGCTATAGGGTTTTTATCGGGTTTAGGGCTTACAAAAGTTGCCATTTATTTACCTCCAAAAATTTCGATTTTAGTTACAGGTAATGAATTACAAAAACCAGGTAAACCACTTAAACCGGGTAAGATTTACGAGAGTAATGCTGTAATGCTACAAACGGCTTTAAAGCGGTTTGGTATTAACGACATTAAAACGTTTAAAGCAAAAGACACCTTAAAAGCAACTAGAAAAAGCATAAAAAAAGCACTAAAATTTAGCGACATCGTTCTTATTTCGGGAGGAATTTCTGTAGGAGATTACGATTTTGTAAAAGAGGCTCTAGATAAAAATCATGTAGATGAGATGTTTTATAGGTTAAATCAGAAACCAGGAAAGCCACTTTGGTTCGGAAAAAAAGACCATCAGTTTGTCTTTGCGCTACCAGGAAATCCGGCTTCTGTACTTACCTGTTTTTACGTATATGTTTTACCTATATTAAAAAAATTCTCTGGATTAACAGCTTATCATTTACCTCAAATTCAGGCAAAATCTGCCACAGCATTTAAAAACACCACAGGTAAAACGTTATTTTTAAAAGCGTATTACAACGGCGAGGATGTGACTATTTTGCAGGGTCAGCAATCCTCGATGCTACATGCATTTGCAAGTAGTAATGTCTTAGTAAAAATTCCAGAAAATTTAGAAAACATTGCGATAAACGACACAATAACCTGTATAAAATTAGACGGCCATGGAAGTTAAAAGCAGAATTTGGATAGAAAAAGACGGCAAGCCTTTTATAGGCTATGGTAAGGTTGAACTGCTAAAAAAAGTAGACAGTGAACATTCTATAACTGCTGCAGCCAAAGCTTTAAACATGTCTTACAAAAAGGCATGGAATTTATTAAACGATATGGAGCAATTAGCCGAACAACCTTTATTGGTTAAGCATATAGGCGGAAAATCTGGAGGCAGCTCTGTTTTAACCACTTATGGAAAACAGCTAATTAACGATTTTGAACAGCTTAATGATAAATGTGAAACCTTTTTAAATACCGAATTTAAATTAAATACTAATGGAGTTTCTTAGCACCAACTTTTTTATTCTATTTGCCATCATCCTTATCTGCATTTCATTTTTATATGCATCTGTAGGGCATGGTGGTGCAAGCGGATATTTAGCATTAATGGCGCTATTCTCCTTCCCTATTTTAGTAATAAAACCAACCGCTTTATTGCTTAATATTTTTGTTAGCGGTATTTCCTTTTGGTATTTTAAAAAGAATAAACATTTTAATTGGAAGCTATTTTATCCTTTTGCCATAACCTCTATTCCTGCGGCCTTTATTGGAGGGTATTTATCTATTAACACCACTCTTTACAAACAAATATTAGGAGTGTTTTTAGTGATTGCAGTATTACGGATTTTAGGTGTCTTCGGAAAAGAGCAAACCGAAAAGAAACCTATTAATATCCCCTTAGCTTTACTTGTTGGCTGTGGTATTGGACTATTTTCTGGAATGATTGGCATAGGAGGCGGAATTATTTTAAGTCCCATTATTTTACTATTGGCTTGGGGAAACACTAAAGAATCGGCAGCTGTTTCTGCCCTATTTATATTTGTAAATTCTATTTCGGGAATCATCGGGTTTCTTTTAAAAAACGAAAGTTTCCCAACCGAATCGTTTTACCTTATTCCTTTTGCAATTATCGGGGGAACCTTAGGCGCGATGTATGGCAGCCAGAAGTTTTCAAACGTAAAATTAACTTACGTGTTATCGTTCGTTTTAATATTAGCATCATTTAAATTATTTCTATTTTAATGCAAACTAAAAAACACATATCAATCTATATTCTTTGCGGTGGAAAAAGTTCCAGAATGCAAACAGAAAAGGGTTTGGTCGTGTTTAATGAAAAGCCTTTTATAGAATGGATTTTAGATGCAGTAAAACCCATTTCGAATCAGATATTTTTAATTACTGAAAACACAGATTATAGCATTTATAACTATCCGTTAATTGCAGATATACATAAAAATAAGGGGCCTGTTGGAGGTATACACACCGCACTAAAACATACTAGTACGCAGCAAAATTTAATTTTAAGTTGCGATATCCCTATGATTTCTACCCATATTTTAACACGCTATTTAATCAATTCAAAAGTGATAAATTCAGACATCGCCTTTGTTTCCGATAGCACACGAGATTACCCATTAATTGGTATGTATAGCACAAACAATCTACCCAAGTTTGAAAATGCTATTAATCGAAATCATTTAAAATTAATGAGTTTAATACAAGACTCTACTTTTCATCGCATACAAGTGGCTTCGAAAGATTTTAAAGCCCTTTATAATATAAACACCAAAGACGAATTGCAAACCTTAATACAAAGTGAATCATGAAAAAAACAGAAATGCAACCCAAAGTTACACTTGTTGGCGCTGGTCCTGGAGATCCTGATTTGCTAACTTTAAAAGCCGTGAAAGCGCTAAAAAAAGCTAAAGCCGTATTATACGATGCTTTAGTGAATGAAGAGATTTTAGACCATGCACCCAATGCTGTAAAATTATATATTGGAAAACGCAAAGGCAACCACAGTTATACCCAAGATCAGATTAACGATTTGTTGGTGAGTTATGCTAAAAAATATGGTAAAATAGTAAGACTAAAAGGCGGTGATCCTTTTGTATTTGGTCGCGGAAAGGAAGAAACCGATTATTTAGAAGGTTTCGGAATTAAAACTGCCATTATACCAGGTATTACTTCTGCGATTGCCGTACCTGCATCTGTAGGGATACCAGTTACAAAACGCCGTGTGTCAGAAAGTTTTTGGGTCATTACCGGTACAACTTCTAGTCGTACATTGTCGACCGATGTAAAGTTAGCAGCACAATCTACCGCTACAGTCATCATTTTAATGGGGATGTCTAAACTGTCGGAAATCGCAGACATTTACAAAGCCAACAATCGTGAAGATATGCCTGTAGCAATCATTCAAAACGGTACAAAAAAAGAAGCTCAACAAGCTATTGGAACCATGAGTACTATAGTGGATTTAGTGGCCGAAAAACAATTATCATCGCCTGCTATTATCATTATTGGCGAGGTTGTAAACGGGCATAAAAGTTTGCTTACTTATTTTAACGAACAGTTTATGGAAGACGATTTTATATATCAGAATTTAGACATAGAACCTATAACCGCATAACATGGAACGAAACGAATTATATCCTATATTTTTAAAAGTAAACCAACTCGATGTGCTTATAATTGGCGGTGGAAATGTAGGTTTAGAAAAACTTGGCTTTTTATTAAAATCGAGTCCGAATGCGAATGTAGAAGTCATTTCTAAAGATTTTATACCTGAATTAAAAACACTTGCAGCACAGCACCCGCATGTTAAATTAACTCAAAAAGCCTATGAGGTTTCAGATTTAGAAAAACGCCATATGGTTATTGGGTGTACCGATGATTTAGAAGTAAATTTACAAATTAACCAAGATGCAAAAGCAAAGCATCTTATTGTAAATATTGCAGACACGCCAGACCAATGCGATTTTTATTTAGGTGGTATAGTTACTAAAGGCCATGTAAAAATTGCTATTTCAACAAACGGAAAATCACCTACAACAGCCAAACGTTTACGACAGTTTTTAGAGGAGGTCATCCCCGATAATATTACCGATTTTGTATCGAATTTAAATGCCTATAGAAAAACTTTAAAAGGTGATTTTCAATATAAAGTAGACGAATTAAACAAAATAACCGAAGGTTTAGTTTCTAAAAAGAATAAGTATGATAACAATAAAATATTTTGGTCAGCTTACCGAACACACCCATTGCAGTGAAGAACAAATTGTTTTTAAACCGGTAAAATTATCTGAACTGGTGCACGATATAAACACCAAATACAATTTTAATCCGAAGTCATTTCACGTGGCTTTAAACCAGAAATTAATTCAAGAATCTGAAGATGTTACGCTTCAACTTCAAGACGAAATCGCATTTTTACCACCTTTTGCAGGCGGATAAGAACTAACTATAAAATTAAAACCAATGAAAAAGAATAATGTATTTATCGATGGCCCTATTTCACCTGAATATATTGCTAATTCTATAGCAAAACACCAAAGCAAACACAGTATTGGTGGTCATAATATTTTTTTAGGTCAGGTTCGTGCAGACGATATTGAAGACCGAACTGTTGCCGCAATAGACTTTACAGCTTACGAAGATATGGCTTTAGAGCAAATTGCCGAAATCCGTGAAAAAGCATTTAAAACCTTCGATTTAACCTGCCTTCATATTCACCATAGCTTAGGAAAAATTAAGGCTGGAGAGATTTGTTTTTTTGTTTTTGTATCGGCTAAACACAGCAAAGAAGTATACGATGCAACAGAATATTTAGTAAACATAGTAAAAAAGAAAGTGCCCATTTTTGGTAAAGAAATCTTTGAAGACGACACCCACCAATGGAAAACAAATACCTTATAAGATGGTAGATATTACCCACAAAATACACACCTTACGCACAGCGACAGCGACAGCAATTGTTAAAGTTAGTAAAGCCGAAACTATTGAAGCCATACAGAAGAATTTAGTTCCGAAAGGGAATGTATTCGAAATGGCTAAAACTGCGGGGCTTTTTGCTGTAAAAAACACGCATACCGTTATTCCAGATTGTCATCCGTTACCTATTGAATTTACTTCGGTAAATTATAACATTGAAGGCTTAGAAATACACATTATTTTTAATGTAAAAACCATTTATAAAACGGGGGTAGAAGTTGAAGCCATGCACGGTGCTTCTGTTGTGGCGCTTACCATGTACGACATGCTAAAACCTATCGATAAACAGATAGAAATTGGCACCATTAAATTGGTCAAGAAAAAAGGAGGCAAAAGTAGTTTCCCAAACAAGCAAATTTCCACATTAAACGCGAGTGTTATTGTGTGTTCCGACACGATTTCTGAAGGTAAAAAAGAAGATTTTGCTGGAAAGGCCATCATTAAAAAGCTGGAAGCAAACGCTGTTACCATTTCAAATTACGAAGTGATTCCCGATGAAGTTGACTTAATAAGAAGTAAAGCACTTGACCTAGCAGAACACCATAATTTAGTTATTTTTACAGGAGGCACAGGGTTATCGTTCCGCGATGTTACACCAGAAGCCTTAGAGCCTATTTTAGAGCGTCGTATTCCAGGTATTGAAGAAGCGATTAGAAGTTACGGGCAAAACAGAATGCCTTATGCTATGCTTTCGCGTAGTGTGGCCGGAACTATTGGAAATTGCTTAGTTTTAGCCTTACCAGGTTCTACCAATGGAGCAAAAGAATCTATGGATGCTGTATTTCCTCATGTACTGCATGTCTTTAAAATTTTAAGAGGTCAGCAACATTAATATGACGAATTCACAACACATATTAACCGACGATTTTGGGCGAAAGCATTCGTATTTACGGATTTCCTTAACCGAAAAATGTAATTTACGATGCACCTATTGTATGCCCGAAAACGGGGTGCCTCTAACACCAAGATCGGATCTTATGAATGCCGATGAGATTTTTAAAATCGCTTCGGTATTTGTAAAACACGGTGTCAATAAAATTCGGTTAACAGGTGGTGAGCCTTTGGTGCGGAAAGATTTTTCAGAGATTTTAAAGCAATTGGCAACGCTACATGTAAAACTATCTATTACCACAAATGCGGTTATTGTAGATCGGTTTATAGACGATTTTAAAAGGTATGGTTTAAACGATATAAATGTAAGTTTAGACAGTTTACAAGCCGATAAGTTTCAATATATCACCCGCAGAAATCAATTTAAAGAAGCCTATAACAACATTATACTTTTAATGGAACATGGGTTTCATGTAAAAATGAATATCGTACTTATCAAAGGGTTTAACGATGACGAAATTATAGATTTTATAAACTTTACAAAGCATTTGCCTATTGCCATTCGGTTTATAGAATTTATGCCTTTTGATGGTAATAATTGGAATAAAGATAAACTTGTTACTCAGGCCGATATATTACAGCAAACCGTGGCACATTTTGGAGATGACCATTTAATTCCGATTAAAAATGAAGCTAATTTTACAGCTAGAAATTATCGGATAAAAGGATTTAAAGGAACCTTTGGCATTATTAGTTCTGTAAGTAATCCGTTTTGCGACAGTTGTAATAGAATTCGGTTAACCGCAAACGGTAATATAAAAAACTGCTTGTTCTCTAACACCGAAACCAATTTATTACGTGCATTCCGTGAAGGTGATAATATAGAACCTTTAATTTCTAGTTTAATTAAAAAGAAACATGCCGTACGCGCTGGTATGACAGACTTTGAAACCCTAAATAATCCTGACTTTCATAATAACAATCGTAGTATGATTACTATTGGAGGTTAATCTTGACTTACGTGGCGTTTATACGTTTTCATTACAAAATTAGATTTCGGTCCTTCGCAAAGTGAGCACTCATACGTTTCTGGCAAGTTAGCGAATGCTGTATGAGGTAGTATTCCCTGTGTTTCGTCGCCATAAGCTTCATTATAAATAGTTAAGCAATCTTGACATTGATACACTTCAACTTCAACCGTATCATCGGCAGATTTTGCTAATTTTTCCTCGTCGCGTTCTGTTCCTAATTGATCGAAATACAACTGACTCAATTCCATTAACAAACCAGGTAATTCTACTTGGTCTACATCTTGTACATGTGTAATATATTCTCTCGTATTCGGGTCGAAATTTTTAGCATATAACAGGTTATACGTGTCACGAATTTTAAACTCCGATAAAGCTAAAGGTTGCTCATTCTTTTCAATAACTATAGAGGTAAAATAATAGGCCTTTTTAGCATATTCTGTAATAGCAAAAGTTAGTCCGTAGGTACTAATATCGTTCTGATCGAAATTGGTTACTAGATACTTCTTTAGTTTTAATGCTTCATCATTTCCTACAGGTAAATGCCAGTTTAGTTCTAACATAGAGTGACGGACATTGATTCCGTATTTCCCGAGAAATTTCTCCCATATAAGTTTGGTTTCATTAGGAATATCTTTCACTATAAAAGACTTCCAAGGCGTGATAGAAATTTTACCAATTTTACAATCGGAACATAGATCGCACATGGCTTTTAAAAAGGCTAAATCGTATTTATTATTTCTCCAGTATAAGCCTAACCAATATTTATCGTTCCCTATTCTATTCATCCCCTCGTAATATGGAAACGGATAAAATGGGACTTGTAAAGGCTCGTCTATAGTTCTGTTATTCGTATCGATGGCATCGTTTACCAAATCGAAAATCATTTCAACAGTTTCAGGTTCTTCCTGCAATAAGCTTTCAATAGTTTCTTCTATTTTAGCCATATCCCAACTGTATATTAATGCCGGATACATTTCTGTTCTTTCCCATTCTGGTAAACGCACATACAAATACCAATAATCTTCATGCTCTGATGCAATAAAGTTTAAATGGCCAGTAAACAAAGGCACTAAGCGCTGTTTAGGATCGGTAATATTAATTTTTAAAAGTGGTTCTTTTCTGAATTGCTCTAGAACATACAAGTACTTCTCGCCAGTTAACCAAGAGGTACTCGAGAAAATCCCAGCACTTACATAAGACGATACAATGTTCTCTGAGCCTTCGGCATGAAGGGGTACAATTTGCACATTATCGATAGTTTCAATTTCGTCTGACTCTACTTTTTCTGGAAATAAAATATCCTGTCGAGACCCAAAAGAAATGGCATTTAAGCCTAAACGCTCTGCCGTTAAACAAATCGATTTTAACTCTCCTGGCGATAAAACGCCACCCTTAATTATTAATCTAGATAATTCTTGCATCAGGCCAAAACTTTATGATTATTTAATATCTCTCGCACTTCTGTTTTACAACTTCCGCAACCTAACCCTGCTCCCGTTTGGTTACATAGCTCGGTAAAATTGGTACATCCTTTACTTATAGCATCTTCGATATTCCCCTCGCCAACTTGACTACAAGAACACACCAATTTACCTAAAACAGGTTTATCGTTTGATGCGCCTCGAAGTAATTTATCACGCTTATCAGACAACTCGACTTTACTTTCTATTAAGGTTTTAAATTCTGCAAATTCATTTTTATCGCCCATTAAAACAGCACCAACCAACAAATCATCTTTCACGATACATTTTTTATAGTAACGTTTATTCATATCCATAAAAATGATTTCCTCGTAGCTATTGTCGTTTTCAGGAACCACAATATTTCCTAAACTACATAAGTCTAAATCGCTGAATTTTAAAATATTCATAGCAACAGAGCCCTTGTACATACTACTTATATCGCCCGCCATAAAATTTGCCAAAATGGCTGCTTGTTCTTCGGCTGCAGAAGTAATTCCTAAAATATTATTATTGAATTCTGCAATTTCACCTATAGCAAAGATATTAGGGTCTGAAGACTGTAAGTGATGATTCACTTTTATTCCGCGACCACAAGCCACACCGCTAGACTTCGCTATTTCGATATTCGGGCGCGTTCCAATGGCATAAACTATGGCATTCGATTTAAATGTTTTTCCACTTTTAAGAGTAATATTTAAAGCATTTTTAGTGTCTTCGTCATCAAAAACAGTACTTACCTCGTTAGAAAAATAGATTTGAATACCTAACTCCTGTACGTGTTTTGCTAACAGTTTACTAGAAATAGGATCTAATTGGCGCTCCATTAGATTCGAGGCACGCTGTATAATGGTTGTATTTACATTTCTATGTTTTAGGGCAGCCGCAAGCTCCAAACCTAACAGTCCTCCTCCAACTATAGTAACATGCTGATCTTCTGCTTTTAGTCCGGTTCCGTCTAAATACGACTTAAAACCATCGGCATCTTGTTTAGATCGTAAAGTAAATCGGCCTGGTAAATTTAGTTGCACATCGTTAGGAACAAAAGCGCGACTACCAGTAGCCAAAATCAATTTATCGTAGGCATGATGGGTTCCGTGATTATCGGTTGCTATTTTATTTTCGCGATCGATTTCTACGATATAAGTTTCCGAGAATAATTCAATTTGAAGTTTTTTAAGTTCCTTCTCTTTGATCTTTAATAACTGTTCCCAAGTTAATTCTTCGGTTACATATTCTGGCAACAACACGCGATTGTAAAACGGATTGATTTCTTTTGAAAACACCACTATTTCATCGGCCTCACTATGCTCTCTATAATTTTGAATAAAACGGAAGGCCGCAGCTCCAGCACCAACAACAACTATTTTTTCTTTTTCTTTTTTGTATTTTGAAACCGATACACGTGTAAATTTAAAATCTGGTTCTTTAGATACCGGATCTACAATAGTATGCGTTAAATTATTCGCTCGGTTTAAATCACTTTGCAATTGTTTTCCCCAATGCATTGGTAAAAACACAACACCTTTTTTTACACTATCGGTAACTTTGGTGCGCACTCTTACAACGCCATTAGCGCTGGTAACTTCTACGACATCTCCATTTTTTATTTTATTTAAAAATGCATCTACCGGACTTAACTCTAAAACGGGCGTAGAATAATGCGTTTTTAAACGCGAAACTTTCCCAGTTTTAGTCATTGTATGCCATTGATCGCGAACACGACCTGTAGTTAAAATTAACGGATAGGTGGCATTTGGTAAATCGGAAATATTATTAACAAAATCTGGTATGTTAAAGATCGCCTTTTGCGATGGTGTATAGAATTTTTTATCTTGAAACAATCTGGGTGTTCCGTCTTTTTGTTGTTCTGTAACCGGCCATTGGAATGTACCTTCTCCTTTTAACCTTTCGTAATTTAATTCGGAAATATCAATATTAGAGCCTTTAGTCATCTCTGTATATTCCTGATAAATCTCTTCGGTAGAATTATAATTAAAGCCTTCAAATCCCATTTTCTGAGCAAACTCGCATAGAATTTCAACATCAGGTTTCGCTTCACCTGGAGCTTCTATACCTTTTGGCAGGTAGGAAATTCGACGTTCAGAATTGGTCATAGTCCCTTCCTTTTCTAACCAAGCGGCTGCAGGTAAAACCAAATCGGCATGCTCTAATGTATCTGATCGGTTAGAGATATCTTGCACCACTACAAATTTTGCTTGTTTTAACGCTCTTTCTATTCGATGGGCATTTGGCATACTTACCATTGGGTTTGTACACACAATCCATACGGCTTTCATTTTACCGGTTTCTAAAGCGTCGAACATTTCGGTGGCTGTATATCCGGCTTTATCCGAAATTTTATCAACCTTCCAAAAATCTGCAACTTCTTGGCGGTGTTCGGCATTAAATAAATCTTTATGAACCGCTAATAAATTAGCCATACCACCTACTTCACGTCCGCCCATAGCATTTGGCTGTCCTGTTAAAGAAAACGGTCCTGAACCTGGTTTTCCAACCTGACCTGTAATTAAGGATAAATTTAATAGGGCATAATTTTTATGTGTACCGATGGCGCTCTGGTTTAAGCCCATAGCCCACATACTTATAAATGCTTTAGATTGCCCAATAATTTGAGCTGCTTTTTTAATTTCGTCAACGGTAACTCCACATAATCGTGAGGCTTCCCTTAACGAGGTATCTTGAACTTGTTTTTTATATTTTTCGAAATTCTCGGTATGCTCTTTAATAAAACGTTTATCAATCATTCGACGATCTATTAAACGTTTTCCAATAGCGTTGTACAAAATAACGTCTGTACCAGGTAAAATTTGAAGGTGTAAATCTGCAAAGTTGGCTGAATCGGTTTTACGCGGATCGACAACCAAGATTTTCACATTTGGATTTTCTTCCTTATGCTTTTCAATTCTTCTGAATAATATAGGGTGACACCAAGCTGGGTTTGCCCCAGTAATTAAAAAACAATCGGCTAATTCTATATCGGCATAAGAAATAGGAACAGAATCTTCTCCGAAGGTTTTTTTATAACCCACTACAGCCGAACTCATACATAATCTAGAATTGGTATCTATATTATTGGTTCCTAAAAACCCTTTAGTTAGTTTATTGGCTATATAATATTCTTCTGTTAAACACTGTCCAGAGACATAAAAACCTACGCTATCTGGACCGTGTTTTTTTATGATAGATTTAAACACTTTTGCTGCCCGATCTAAAGCTGTATCCCAACTTACACGTTCTAAAGGATGCGATTTACTCCATCGCATTTCTGGATATAATAATCTATCGGAAACATCATTTGCAACATAATGCAAATTCATACCTTTAGAGCATAACATCCCTTTGTTTACCGGATGGTCTTTGTCGCCTTCCACATAAACTTTATTATTTTCGTCCTTCTTTACGATGATACCACAGCCTACACCACAGTATGAACACGTTGTTTTAATTTCTTTTTGAGGCATCATATGTATTTAAATACATTTTAATTTCTTTTTTAAATGTAATAAAACTTATCTATTACAGGACTGAATTTTATGGTCGCATTTTAAATAGATTGCGTTGCCATTTGCGTATCGAAGGCGTCGTCTTCTACTTCTTCTTTCACGTCATTTTTCACAGTAGAGAATTTAATAGCCAAAGTACTTACGGCTACAACTAAAACTACCAAACTTATAATTAAAAACCCACTCGATACTGCCGATGAAGATGCGGCGGCTTGTGCGGCATGGATAGCATCTGCACTCATACCTTCGGTGGCTGCTAATGCTGCTTTTTCTGCCACTGCCGATTTAGACTTTAATAATAACGCGGCAAGAAATGCACCTACGTTTCCTCCTGCACCTACAATACCAGATATAGATCCGATAGCTTTTTGGTTTACAAAAGGTACTACAGAAAACGTTGCACCTTCTGCCATTTGCACAGATAAACTAAACAATACCAAACATACAATACCTAACACAATTCCGGTAGCCGATGAGAATGCGGCAAGAATAATACCTTCTACAGCTAGTATGGCTGATAAAAACAATACACGTCCGCGTAATCCTTTAAGTTTTCCAAATTTATCACCAAAGAAACCTCCTAGCGTTCTTGCAAAAATATTCATTAGGGCGAAAGACAATACGATATTTCCGGCTGTTACACGTTCTAACTGAAAAGTGTTTTGCAGATAATCATCCATCGTTCCGTAAACCGTTAACTCAATTCCAAAACAAGCTGCATATACAAAGAATAAGATCCAAACACGGTAATCTTTAACAGCTTCCATAAAACCTACATCATCCTTTTTGGTTTGTGGCATATCGCCAGAAGCTTTTAATTCCTTATAATTTCCTTCTAACGTATCTTGTGTAAAGTTATAATATACAAGTCCCATTAAGAAACAAACAATACCTGCAATAATCATAGAGTATCTCCAAGCTTCAGATTCTGCTACTCCAAAAGCAACCACACCGGCAGCAATTAAAGGCATCCCTAAACGGTTGGCTCCACCTCCTAAGTTACCCCAACCTGCAGAGGTCGCATTCGCTGTACCTACAATATTTGGCGCAAACATAATAGAGGTATGAAACTGCGTAATTACAAACGATGCTCCAATAAACCCAATAAAGAATCGGCATATTAAAAATTGTAATGGCGTTTGCACTAAACCTAATAACACGACAGGAATAGCACCTAAAACAAGTAACCACGAGTAACATAAACGCGGTCCGTATTTATCGCAAAGTTTACCTATTAATAAACGTGCGAAGACCGTACCCGAAACCGCAAGTATAATGGAATTCCATTTTTGCGATGGCGTTAAACCTAAATCATTTACAACATCTGGCATAAATGGCACAATACCAAACCAAGAAAAGAAACATAAGAAAAAGGCTAGTGAGGTAATCCAAAACGTTCGAATTGGAAGACTTTTAAAATTTAAAAGATCTAATTTTGTAGCTTTTGCAGAACTCATAACAATTGAATTTTTACGTTAGTGAGATAAAATTAAGTATTAATACTTAATTTATACTTATAAAATTACGTATTTTTTCAATTATTACGTACCTAATAATTTTTTAGGTTTATATTATTAATTTTTCAATAAGAAGGCTTAAAAAGTCAAAAAACAATGATTCAAAAAAACCGTAAGGTTTAAACCAAGCGATACTTAGCTGCTATTTTTGTAAGCTCGATTAGGTTTTTAACGTCTAATTTTTTCATTAAATTAAAACGATGCACTTCGGCAGTACGTTTACTAACATCCAAATTTTCAGCAATTTCCTTATTACTTTTACCATCAAGCACTAATGATAAAATTTGTTTTTCACGTTTGGTAAGATTAAATGTCGATTCTGGCTTTTCTGGTTCCTCTTCTTGTACACCGCCTTGGTTAATCATATTATTAATAATAATAGAAGACACATCTCCGGTAAAATACTTACCTCCAGATGCCACCATTTGAAGCGCTTTCATAAACTCTTCTTTGCTCGACCCTTTTAATAAGTAGCCATCGGCACCAGCATTAATGGCATTTAACACGTATTCTTCTGAATCGTGCATAGATAACACCAAGGTTTTAATTGGACTTTTAATTTTATTCAATTCAGTAACCACCTCAATACCATTCATTTCTGGCATACGTATATCTACAATAAGTACATCGGGCTTATTATCTTCAACCACTTTTAAAGCCTCTTTTCCATTAGACGCTTCGGCAATTACATGAACCCCGTCTTGATCTTCTAACAACGATTTAATACCATCTCTAACTAAAAGATGATCGTCTGCCAATACTACATTTATCATATGTTAAATCATTCTGTTTAAATACGTAGCAAATTAATTAAAAATTAAGTAATATCACCCAATTAAATTGGGATATTTAAGGTAATCCGGGTTCCTGACTCTTTAGAAGAATTTAAAAACAATCGGCCGTTAATGTAGTTAATACGCTCGTTCATAAAAGTCATTCCCATACCACCTACACCGGTTCTAATATTTTTAGGGCGGTTAACATCAAAGCCTTTACCATCATCGTCTATAGTAATACTTAGTATGTGTTCGCTATGCGATATAGTAACTAAAATATACGTAGAATCGGCATATTTAATCGCATTATTTATGGCCTCTTGCGTAATTCTATAAATATTAATTTCGACCAAAGAATCTAACCGTTGATTAAAATTGGTACGGTTATATTGTTCTATAGTTTTACCGGTAAGCTTGGCTAATTCTTGGGTTAATTTTGAAAGTGCCGGGACTATACCATAATCGCTTAATTCTGGAGGTGTTAAATTAAAAGTAGCAGCTCTAACCCCCTGAATAATATCGCCGGTTAAACTTTTTAATTGCTTTATTTTAGCTTCAGCTTTGTCTAGGTCGTTTAAATTTACGCTCTCTAAGTTATATTTTAATCCGGTTAGCATTTGCCCAATGCCATCGTGAATATCTTTAGCAATACGATTTTGTTCCTTTTCTTGGTTTTCTATAATCTTGCTAGAAATTATTTTCTGCTGATTCATATTTTCCTCGTAACTCGCCTTTGTTAGCGATTCTACTTCTAATTGCGCTTGCTTCTTTTCGGTAATATCTGAAGCAATAATTAGAATTTCAGATTTTTCTGCTTTTGAGAAAATAGGAATAACATACATTTCTAACCACAACAATTCCCCTGTACTTTTTGAGGCCTTTATTTCGCCTTGCCACCCCACTTTATTATAAGTATTTAGAATGTGCTCTACATAAAGTTGATCGTTTTTTTCGGCAGAAATTAATTCGGAAAAATTTAAATTGATATTAAAATTGGACTGCTTAAATAATTTAGAAAACTTATCGCCTATATGAAGAATCGAACCCTCTGAAGTTACACGAGCAAACAGCAAGGTCTTATCCATAGCCTGGTTTAACACCCGAAGCTCTTTAACCGAACGTTCGTTTTCTTCACGTAACACATCTGCTTCATAAGCGGTTTTTATTGCTTTCTGTTCAGAATGTAACAGTTTTGCAATAATTTTTTCAACCATTCGTGCGGTTGGCTTAAAGATGAAAATGAATTCTAACAACAACAGCAACAATGTAAATAACATTAAAAACAGTTCCCATTGCCTTAACCGATTTACTTTTTCATTGGCCTCATCATCGTACTGATTTACGATGGCATCCATGATGTGTAAAAATTGTGGCTGAGTTGTAACCACGCGATTTACATCGTCGGAGAGTACATTTACATCAATATTAGGCTGATTCTCTAGAGCAGAAATAATACGATTTGAAGCGTTATAGATATCTGAAAATGGCAATTGAAGTTGCCCAAACATATCGATTACTTTTGGGCTATTTACGCCCGAAAGCTCCAAACTATCGTGTCCATGAAGCAGTGCTAGATGGGCTGTATTCCACTGCTTCAAGGTATTTTTAAGATGATTTTTTTGAGTTAATCGCTGAGAACCATCGGTACTGTTTGCTATTAAAAGTACCTCCTTACTTAGTTTCTGACTCAGCATACGTTGCCGGCCGGCAACATTTATTATGGTAGAATCGTCCTGCTGATCTTTTAAGAACTTACGGACGATTATCTGACTTATAATTATAGAAAAAGCAACAGCTCCTAATGCAAAAATATATAAACGACGAAGCCTATTAAACGTACTCGTATCTAACGAACTACTGCTGCCATTCATGTATTAACTATTTAAGCCAAAGCTTGTTTAATCAGGTCTGCGGTATCTTCTGAAAATGGTATAGTAAGTGCATTTTTGTGAGCTGCATCAGACATTTTATTCCAAGTTTTTTGAAGTATATCTATAAGCTTTTCGTTGTCGTGCTTAGTCGCAAAATCCTCAAAATAATATTGTAAAAACACCAAACACACCACATCTTCTAGAGTTTGAGAATCTGGATCTTTTTTAAATGATTTTTTACTGATTAAAAACTGAACACGTTCAACAAATTCGGAGTCGTAACCAACAGATTCTAGAATGTCTCCAGCCAAATTAGCATGCATCTTTTTAAGATCGTTTCGCCAATTCATATACCCTGCTTTAGTCATAGGATATTCGTTTCTCGGAATTTCCCAACGACAAATATGTTGTGCTCTTGCAGCAATTTGTAAAGCTTCTGATGCTGTTGGCATATAGTCTAGCAAACACGCTGTCATGCGTTGAGAATACAATAATTCTTTTGGCACCGATTTACCATTATCGATTTCACGGTTTAAATCTTGAGCATTTTTCTCGTCTATTAATGCTATGGCTTGTTCAAATTTTGCACTCACAATATTATAGTTTTGGATATAGTTCCAAATCTATTCAGAAAATCCGATATACACAAAGTTGTCTTCTACTTTTACAGGATAAATTGAAATCGCATCTAAATCGCCATTCAAATTCTCGCCTGTAACTAACGAAAATGTTTTTTTGTGCATTGGGCAAGCTATTTTAGGGATTCCCTTTTCATCGCCAATCATTCCACGAGATAATACCATTTCTAGTTTATGCGGACAAGCATTTTGACATGCGTACCACTGGTTTCTTCTTTCAAAATAATAGACTGCAATTTGTTTGTCTTTATATTTTACACAAGCACCTCCATTTTTTGGAAAGTCGCTTACTTTTGCCGCTTTAAACCATACGCTTACTTGATCTGGTTGAAAAGCTGGTTGTAATCCTGTTAAAATAGTATCCATAATTTCTTAAGTTTTGTTATTAGTTAGAGGTCCAAGGTTCTGGCATTATTTGATCGCGCATTGGCACAAACACTATATTATCGTCTTTTTCATCAGAATTAATAAAGTGCTTAAATCGGCTTTGTAATTCTTCGCGTTCTATTACTTGTGTCCACTCACATTCGTAAGCATCAACTAGACCTTGCATATCCTTTTCTAATTCTTCGGCCAGATTTAAACTGTCGTCTATTACTATAGATTTTAGTTGCTCGATTCCGCCTTCTAATTTATCTAACCATGCTGCAGTTCGCATAAGTGGCGCGGCCGTACGGATGTAATACATCAAGAAACGGTCTAGGTATTTAATACAGGTTTCGTTATCTATTTGTTCTGCTAAAAGTAAAGCGTGTTTTGGGGTCGCTCCACCGTTTCCGCAGACATATAAGTTCCATCCTCCTTCTACAGCAATTACTCCAAAATCTTTTCCTCTTGCTTCCGCACATTCACGAATACATCCAGAAACACCACCTTTAAGTTTATGTGGCGAACGTAATCCTTTGTAACGGTTTTCTAAATCGATCGCAAAACTTACACTTTCGTCCATTCCGTATCGACACCATGTAGATCCCACACAACTTTTTACTGTTCTTAACGACTTTCCGTAAGCATGTCCGCTTTCAAAACCGGCATCTATCAATTCTTTCCAAATTGCAGGTAAGTCATTTAATTGCGCGCCGAATAAATCGATTCGCTGACCTCCAGTGATTTTTGTATATAAATTATATTTCTCTCCAACTTGCCCAATAACGATTAGTTTTTGAGGTGTAATTTCTCCTCCTGGAATTCTTGGCACTACAGAATAGGTTCCGTTACGTTGAATATTTGCTAAGAATTTATCGTTGGAATCTTGAATAACATCTTCCTTGTTTGCCGTATCGTTATATAAACTTGCAAAAATAGAAGCTACTAAAGGCTTACAAGTTTCGCAACCATCGCCCTCTCCACAAGCATCAAGCACTTCGTAGAACGTCGTTAATTTCTTTACTTTAATAATTCCGAATAACTCTTGACGTGTATAATTAAAGTGATCGCAAATGGTTTCTTTAACTTCTTTTCCTAAAGATTTAAGCGTTTCGTTTACAAGGTCTGAAACCATAGGTTTACAACCTCCACAACCGGTTCCTGCTTTTGTGCACGACATCACTTCAGACACATTATTACATTCTCCAGAAGTAATAGTAGAACAGATATCGCCTTTACTCACACTCTCGCAAGAACAAATTTGTGCGGCATCTGGTAAATCCATTACACTTCCAAAAACAGAACCACCATCGGCACGTGTTCCTAAAATTAAATCTTCTGCATTTTCTGGTAACGGAATACCATTTAAATACATTTGATGTAAAATATTATAATCTGCTGCATCGCCTACAAGGATACCTCCTAATAAGGTTTTCCCATCGTGACTTACGTTAATACGCTTATATAAATACTTAGTTTTATTTTCGAATAAGATAGAGTGCCCTTTTTCGGCTGGCATAAACGGCTCTCCAAAACTAGCCACATCTACCCCTATTAGTTTTAATTTAGTAGACATATCGATATCAGAACTCATCAAGGCCTCTTCATTTCCTAAAATTTGTTCTACAGCAACATCTGCCATTTCGTATCCCGGAGCCACCAAACCATAAATCATATGATTGTATAAGGCGACTTCTCCAATGGCAAAAATTTCTGGATCTGAGGTTTGCATTTTATTGTTCACCGTAATTCCTCCGCGAACTCCCATATCTAAACCACAGGTTTTCCCGAGTTCATCTCGCGGACGAATACCTGCAGAAATAACTAGCATATCGACATCCAACTTATCGTCTTCTCCAAACTCCATAGCCTCTATTGCACGGTCTCCAAGAATTTGGTTGGTCGCTTTATTTAAATGTATATTTATCCCTAAAGATTCTAATTTTACTTGAAGCACTTTACTACTACGTAAATCTAATTGTCTAGGCATTAATTTCTGAGCAAACTCTACAACATGCGGTTCTAAACCCATATCCATTACCGCTTTTGCAGCCTCTAAACCTAAAAGTCCACCACCTAAAACAGCTGCCTTAGCATCTGGCTTTTTAGCTTTAAGCATATCTGCATAGGCCATCATACCTTCCAGATCTTCTATAGTACGATACACAAAAACACCTTCCTTTTCAACACCTTCTATAGGTGGTACAAAAGGTAAAGACCCTGTTGCCAAAACTAAGTAATCGTACTCATAACTCTCATCGCTAGAAGTGGTAATGGTTTTTGATTTTCTATGAATATCTGTTACACGTTCGTTTGAAATTAATTCAATATCATTATCGCTATACCAATTTGCCGGAGCTAATTCTAAAGCTTTTGCATCTTGATTTTGAAAATACTCACTTAAGTGAACACGATCGTATGCTGGTCTTGGCTCTTCACCAAAAACGATTAGTTTAAACTCTTCTTTGGATGCTTTTGCTATAAATTTTTCGCAAAACTTATACCCAACCATTCCATTTCCTACAACGATAACTTTTTTCATATACGTAGTTATTTTTCTATTACATGATCAAAATTAAGTATTAATACTTAATTATTGTAATAAAAACGTCATGAATTTCACCATACTACGTATTTTTACTAAAAACAAAATCAAAGGGCATGTAAATTATTAATAATGAAATTCTTTAATTAAAAATGAAAAGATTATTTTTATACTACAGGTTTTCCATCTCGAAATTAACACTTATTTATTCCATAAACGTCAAACAAATGAACCTCTACCCGACATTTAAAACTCAACTACTATGATGAAAAAAACTACACTACTTACTGCATTTCTTGCAGTAATTTCGGCAAGTTGTTATGCACAATTTGCAATTGACGGACAATTAAGACCGCGTACAGAATACAGACATGGTTACGGAACACTTATAGCCGATGATGCCGATCCGGGATTCGGAATTGCAACTCGTGCAAGAATTAATTTCGGATTAAAAAAAGAAACCTACGAAGTTTATTTAAGCTTTCAAGATGTATTTGTTTGGGGAGAAAACAGACAAATATTAATTGAAGATAAAAACAATTCGTTTTCGATATTTGAAGCTTGGGCTAATTTTAGATTAAATGAAAACTGGTCGACAAAACTAGGGCGCCAAGTAATCTCTTACGACGACCAACGCATTCTAGGAGGCTTAGATTGGGCCCAACAAGGTAGAAACCACGATGCCATTCTTGTTAAACTAGGAAAAGACGCTTTAAAACTAGATTTAGGATTTGCCTACAACCAGGATTACGATAACATTTCTGGATTTCAAAACACAGATAACACCTATCATACCACCGGATTTTTCTCGTACAAAACTATGCAGTATGCCTATTTAAAAAACAACTGGGATGCCTTTTCGGCAAGTTTCTTATTTATGAACAATGGTTTTCAAGAATTTGATGAGGATGATAAAGCCGATGGCATAAGTAATTTACAAACATTTGGAACACACCTTACCTACACTAAAAATAAATTTAATACCGCTGCAAATATTTACCTCCAAACTGGGCAGCGCCAAGGAGAGATTAAGGTTAACAGCGGACTTTTAGCTAGTCTTGATGCTTACTATAAAATTACTCCTAAAATTAAGTTAGGATTAGGGTTTGAATATATAAGTGGAAAATCGCCTGATTCTGATGCCGACGAAACCGGAGCGTTCTTCCCGCTATACGGAACCAACCATAAATTTAATGGTTTTATGGATTATTTTTATGTTGGGAATCATGCCAATTCGGTAGGCTTGGTAGATTTCCATATCAATGCTAATTTCAATTTTGGAGAAAAATCTGAATTATATGTAAATGTTTTAAACTTCTCTGGAGCTGAAGAGCTACCTAGTGGTGAAAAAAGTTTAGGGACAGAAGTAGATTTGGTATTTCAACACAAGTTTAAAGAATTCTCTATACAGGCTGGCTACTCGCAAATGTTTGCTGCAGATGGCATGTACGAACTTAAAAACCTACCAGAAGATTTAGCAGCTAGCACTCAAAACTGGATTTGGGCTATGGTAATTTTAAAACCTAAATTTTTATAATAAACACTAAATTTAAAGTAGGTCTTAATTTTAGAAAAACCTGTGAAACATAATTTCACAGTTTTTTTTTATAGGCCTTTTTACCCACAAAACGAAGTAGGTAAAATAAAGTGATTCCTTGGTGTTTTGCTTCAATCTGAAGCGCGATTTCACACTATTAATCATCTTAATAAATTAAATTCAAGGTTTACAACTTTTATCGTTATGTGATGCTAAAACAGGTTCAGCATGACGCTCCGATTTAACATATCCAAATTACTACATTAATCCAATTTCAAATCAACTAATCTGTCTTTAATCCTAGCTCTAAAATCTTGCTTCTAAAAAGAGATTCTTCACTCCGCTGCGCTACGTTCTGAATGACACTTAGTTTTGTTATTTCGACGACAGGAGGAATCTCATCTTCAAATTAACCCAAATCGTCACTTTGAACTTGTTTCAAGGTCTCACTGAGTGGGCACATATTATAATCAGGATGAGATGCTGAAACAGGTTCAGCATGACGCTCCGATCTAACATATCCAAATTACTACATTAATCCATTTTCAAATTAACTAATCTGTCTTTAATCCTGGTTCTAAAATCTTGCTTCTAAAAAGAGTCTCTTCACTCCGCTGCGCTACGTTCTGAATGATACTTAGATTTGTTATTCCGACGATAGGAGAAATCTCATCTTCAAATAAATCCAAATCGTCACCTTGAACTTGTTTCAAGGTCTCACTGAGTTGGCACATATTATAATCAGGATGAGATGCTGAAACAGGTTCAGCATGACGCTCCGATCTAACATATCCAAATTACTACATTAATCCATTTTCAAATTAACTAATCTGTCTTTAATCCTGGTTCTAAAATCTTGCTTCTAAAAAGAGTCTCTTCACTCCGCTGCGCTACGTTCTACATGACACTTAGATTTATCATTCCGACGATAGGAGAAATCTCATCTTCAAATCTTCAAATTGTTACATTTTCAAATCGATACATTGATACATTGTTACATTGATACATAAAATAAGTTCTACAAACTAAAAAAAGCCTTCCAAACTTGCGTTTAGAAGGCCTTTTATATATTTTAAAAGATGATTACTTATGCAGCAACTTCACCTTCTTTTAATTTTCTTTTCTTTTCAGAAGCATCTAATGTATCGTACATGATTGGTGTTGCGATAAATAATGATGAGTAGGTACCTACTACAACTCCTACGATTAACGCAAACATAAATCCACGAATAGAATCTCCACCAAAGATAAAGATTGCTAATAACACTACTAACGTAGTTAACGACGTATTTAAGGTTCTACTTAGTGTGCTACTTAACGATACGTTTACCACTTTGTTTAAGTTCCATGTTGTATGTTCGTGGAAGAATTCTCTAATTCTATCAAAAACAACAACCGTATCATTCAGCGAGTAACCAATTACAGTTAGAATAGCCGCAATAAATGCTTGATCTATTTCCATGTTGAATGGCATGAATTTGTAAGTTAGAGAGAATACCCCTAATACAATAATAACATCGTGGAATACAGCAGCAACTGCTCCTAATGAATATTGCCATTTTTTGAAACGGAATAAGATATATAAGAATACTACAATTAAAGATCCTAATACAGCCCAGAATGATTCTTTTTTAATATCATCTGCGATGGTTGGACTTACTTTGTAAGATTTCATTAAACCTACCGTTTTGTGCTCGTTATCGCTAATAAAGTCTTCATAAGAGATTCCAGTTAAATGTGGTTGTAACGCTGTGTATAAATCTCTTCTGATTTCTTCATCAACCTCTGCACTAGTTTCATCAACTTTATACTTCGTAGTAATTTTTACTTGATTCGCACTACCAAAAGTTTTTGCATCTGCACTACCAAATTTTTCAGATAAAATTGGCACTAATTCCGATGGCTTAACATTTTCGTTAAAACGTACTTGGTAGTTTCTACCTCCAACAAAATCTACACCTTGATCTAATCCGTTTGTAAATAAAGATCCTAAACTAACTACTAATAAAACACCTGAAATGATGTAAGCAATTTTACGTTTTTCAAGGAATTTAATATTGATATTTCTGAATAGGTTTTTAGTAATTCCAGTTGAGAAATCTAAGTTTCCACCACGGTTAACATACCAGTCAATTAATAATCTTGTAATAAAGATCGCTGTAAATAATGACGTTACAATACCAATTAATAAAGTCGTTGCGAATCCTTTAATTGGCCCTGTTCCAAATACAAATAAGATTAAAGCTGTTAAACCTGTAGTAATGTTAGCATCTAAAATAGAAGATAAGGCATTACTAAATCCGTCTTGAATAGCTTCTCTTTGTCCTTTACCATTCGTAATCTCTTCCCTAATACGCTCGTAAATTAACACGTTCGCATCTACCGACATACCAATGGTTAATACAATACCGGCAATACCAGGTAAGGTTAATACCGCACCTAAACCAGATAATACACCAAATATTAATAAGATGTTTAATGCCATGGCGATATCTGCAAAACCTCCAGCTTTACCGTAATAGAATATCATCCATAATAACACTAAAGCCAAAGCAATAATGAAAGAAACTTTACCGCTATCTATAGCTTCCTGACCTAAAGATGGTCCTACAACTTCACTTTGAATAATATCTGCAGAAGCAGGTAATTTACCAGCACGTAAAACGTTTGCTAAATCGACAGCTTCGTTTAATGTAAAGTTTCCAGAAATTTCTGAATTTCCACCAGCAATTGGTCCAGTAGTTACACCTGGCGCAGAGTATACTACGTTATCTAAAACAATAGCTATTTGACTTTGTTGAGAGAATGCTTTTCCAGTCATTTCTTCCCAAACTTTAGCTCCTTTTGCATTCATTTGCATAGACACAGAAGGCTTCCCTAATTGGTCGTATTGTTGTGTTGCATTAGTTACAACAGCACCACTCATTGGAGGTACATTTTCTCTGTTACCAATTAAAGCATATAAACCAACAGTTTCAGTATTCTTTTCTGGCATACCAAAAGCAAACTTTACATAGCGTTGCTCTACCGGAAGTAACGCTCTTACGTCTGCTCTGTTTAAGTAATCTAAAACGGTTTGCTTGTCTTTAACGTCAAATTGAGCCACGATTGGACCTCCTTGATACCCTTGTCCAACGATTAAATCTAATAATGGGTTAGCATCTACTTTAGTAGAATCTGTTTCTGCTTCTCCTAATAAATCATCAATTTGAGAATCGCTCTCCGATGTTTCTTTAGTAGCTCCTTCTGAAGCTTCTGTTTTCGCTTTAATTTCTTCTTTTAAAACGTTGTTTGCTTGTACAATAAAAGGGATTAATTGCTCACCTTTGTATACATCCCAAAATTCTAATTGCGCCGTACTTTGTAATAATTTCTTAGCACGCTCTACATCTTTTACACCTGGTAATTCTACTAAAATACGACCAGATTCTCCAAGACGTTGAATGTTTGGAGAAGTAACCCCAAATTCATCAATACGCTTACGTAATACCTCGAACGCAGAAGTAATAGATTCATCAATTTTTCTGTCGATGATTGGCTTTACTTGATCGTCTGTCATATCAAAAGTAATCTCATCACTTAAGGCTCTGTTAGCAAAAATATCTGGAGAAGCTAATTTTGTATCTCCTTTAATTTTATCGAACGCGATATAGAAATCTTCTAAATATGTATTCTGACTGTTTTTCTGAAGTTCTGAAGCATCGTCTAACGCTTTGTTGAATGCTGGTTCGCTAGTGTGATTAGCTAAACCTTTTAAAATGTCTTTTACAGACACTTGAAGAATTACATTTATACCTCCTTTAAGGTCTAGACCAAGATTCATGGCCTTGTCTTTTACCTCATTATACGTATAATCTGCAATTCCTAAATTAAACACTTTCTCTGTAGAAAGTGAATCTAAATACTGACGCTCTTTTACGGCATCACCTTTTGAATACGCTTTTGCATCGTCCTCTATACTATTCGCTTTAAAAGTGAATGATAGTTGGTAAATACTTACCAAACCGAACAAGATTGCAAACAATTTTACTAAACCTTTATTCTGCATTATTTAATTAATTATTTATTAGTCAATTTTTAATAGTGCGACACAATTAATGTCGGTACTATTTATTTTTTTGTTGATTTTTTTTTACGAAGTGAAGCACACCCTAATTTTCAAAGCAAGGTTGATTTACCAAGAAAATTATAGCCTTATAATTGCCTTTTTTATGTTACGGACGTTGATTTAAACGGATAATTATGCACTTTCATAATTACCACATTTCTAAACTGAGAAGCAGAAATATTAACGACCTTAAGCTAAAGGCCCTGCCCGAACTTCGGGTATTTGTTTAGAATTATTTTCTATTGCGAGCGCAATAGTGGTATAAAACTTATAAGCGACTTTAATTGAAGGAAATTCAATATTATCTGTCGTATGGTTTACATATAAGTGATCGTTTGTATTACTAAAGTGATGACTGCTCGCTTTTAATTCGACCGCAACTTTTCCTGCATGTTCAAATGCAAAATCGTTACCGTTATGAATTTCATAAACATCAAAATTATAGGTAATTTCTTGATCTTGAGAAGGGAATTCAGTAGAATTGCTACGGTGTTTTGAAGCAGAATTCTCAAACTCTAAAGATTGATCTTCGGCTAAAGCCGTTTTAATATGATCTATGTCGGCATCACTATAATACGTGATTTTTAAGACCCCTTCTTCATTTTGTACAACCTGAATATTATCGGCACCAATGGCTTGTAACTTGTGCTTAACTGCTAAAATGGCTTGCTCTGCTTTATCTTGCGCAAATACATCACCAGAAAATTGTAAAACAATTTCCTGATTAGGCACAACGTGCTGCTGCTGACTAGCAACACCAAAAAAAAAGGCTACAGTTACAATTAAAGTACTAAAGTACCATTTTAGATTCATGCGCCAAATATATAAAAAATTTAAGATTACGTTCTATGCTTAAACGTTTATTATAGAATAATATAAGGCCTTTTAAAACTTTAAGATTTCAGTCTTAATAAATGTAACAAAACCGACTTAAACCTGCTGATTACCCAATAATTAAAACAAATCACGATATAACGCTTTCATGTTAAGAGGGCTACATACAAACCTTAAATTCTAATTTCAGTGCATATATAGCTCTTGATTTAGAAAAAAATGCGAAACTTGAACCATAATCACATCAGAAAGACCAAAATAATTATTTATATTTGGTTATAGACCTATTGCCCTGTAAACCAAAACAACTAAGCACTTTAGACTAATTTTATGAATAGAATTTTCGCAATTATTATCGGGATATTAGGAGTCTCGAACATCGCTTATAGTTTTTACCAAAATCCAGAATTCGAACGCCTTTTTGGAATAGATATGAATGTATGGATATATAGATTAATCTGGGCGGCCCTTGCTGCTAAAGGCGTTTACGATTTTTTCACTAAAAAGAATCCTGAGCAATTAAACCAAAACTAAGGGAGTTTACCTTAAACTTTAAAATTTAATCCTAAAATAATGGGCATTAAAAATAAAAAGATCCTTGAAAGAATGGCACTCGTAGCAATAGTTATTATGGTCGTGCATTTTCTTGACTATGCTTCAGGCGAATTTTTAGAAGGCTGGAATAACCCTAAATAAATTAAACGTTTACAACGCTAATATCAAAACAAAAAAAAAGGACCATCTTTTCAGACCGTCCTTTTTATAGTATTTCGAATTAGAGATTATACCTCTAATAATCCATTTGTTTTTCTAACACCATCGGCACTAGCTGCTAAATGAGATTTCTCTTCATCGTTAAGCGTAATATCAACGATTTTTTCAATTCCATCTTTTCCTAAAACCACAGGCACACCTAAACAGATATCGCTTAAACCGTACTCACCGTCTAATAAAGCAGAACATGGGAAAATCTTTTTAGTATCGCAAGCAATGGCTTGAACCATTCCAGATACTGCTGCTCCTGGAGCATACCAAGCCGAAGTTCCTAATAATTTAGTTAATGTAGCTCCTCCAACTTTAGTGTCTTCTTTAACTTGATTTAAACGCTCTTCAGATAAAAATTCTGAAACAGGCACACTATTTCTAGTCGCTAAACGAGTTAATGGGAACATACCTGTATCGCTATGTCCACCAATTACCATACCGTCAACATCGCTAATAGGCGCACCTAAAGCTTCTGCTAATCTATATTTAAAACGAGCAGAATCTAAAGCTCCACCCATTCCAATAATTCTATTTTTTGGTAAACCTGTTGCTTTATGCGCTAAATAGGTCATAGTATCCATTGGATTACTTACCACAATAAGAATCATGTTTGGAGAATGCTCTAATAAACTTGTAGATACATTCTTAACAATACCAGCATTAATACCAATAAGTTCTTCTCTTGTCATTCCAGGTTTTCTAGGAATACCACTTGTAATTACACAAACATCACTACCTGCTGTTTGGCTATAATCGTTAGTTACTCCTGTAATTTTTGTGTCGAATCCGTTTAAAGATGCTGTTTGCATTAAGTCCATAGCTTTCCCTTCAGCAAAACCTTCTTTAATGTCTAACAATACAACTTCTGAAGCAAAGTTTTTAATAGCAATATATTCTGCACAACTTGCACCTACTGCTCCTGCTCCAACTACTGTTACTTTCATTATATTTTATTTTAAGTTTGAAATTATTTTATTCGCGCTAATTTAACGCTTTTAAGACAACTAACACTTACCCCTAATACGAATTATTGCATTATTATAAGTTTTAGTTATTTGTTTTTATTATTACGTTATTTAAAAAAAACACGTTTTTAAATGATGATTAGTTAAAAAAAACACCTTAAACTAAATGTCAAGGTGTTCTAAATTATATATTAAGCATCAATATTTGCATATACTGCATTTTTCTCGATAAATTCACGACGTGGCGGAACCTCATCTCCCATTAACATAGAGAAAATTCGATCGGCTTCACTTCCATTATCTATTTGTACCAAACGCATTGTTCTAAATTCAGGATTCATAGTTGTATCCCAAAGTTGCTCTGCGTTCATCTCTCCAAGACCTTTATAACGTTGAATTTTTGAATTATCGCCATATTCTTCTAGAAGCGCATCACGTTCCTTATCACTCCACGCATAAGCCTTTTTAGCTCCTTTTCTAACTAAATATAAAGGTGGTGTCGCAATATAAATATGTCCATTTTCTATAAGTTCTCTCATATACCTGAAGAAGAACGTTAAAATTAAAGTAGCAATGTGACTACCATCAATATCGGCATCACACATAATTACAACTTTATGGTAACGTAATTTTGATAAGTTAAGGGCTTTACTATCCTCTTCCGTACCAATAGTTACCCCTAGAGCGGTAAAAATATTTTTAATTTCTTCGTTTTCGAAAACCTTGTGTTGCATGGCTTTTTCAACATTCAAAATCTTACCACGCAATGGTAAAATGGCTTGAAATGCACGGTCACGACCTTGTTTTGCCGTACCACCCGCCGAATCTCCCTCGACAAGGAATACTTCACATTTTGCAGGATCTTGCTCGGAACAGTCACTTAATTTTCCAGGTAAACCACCAATACTCATAACCGTTTTACGCTGAACCATTTCACGTGCTTTTTGAGCGGCGTGGCGTGCTTGTGCAGCTAAGATTACTTTTTGTACTATAGTTTTAGCATCGTCTGGATGCTCTTCTAAGTAATCGGTTAACATTTCTGAAACCGCCTGACTTACAGAAGCAGAAACTTCTCTGTTTCCTAATTTAGTTTTAGTCTGACCTTCAAATTGAGGCTCCTGAACTTTTACAGAAATAATTGCAGTTAAACCTTCACGGAAATCGTCTCCAGAAATTTCAAATTTCAATTTATCTGTCAGTCCAGAACTATCTGCGTACTTCTTTAAAGTATGTGTTAATCCACGTCTGAAACCAGAAAGGTGAGTTCCACCTTCATGTGTATTAATATTGTTTACGTAAGAATGTAAATTCTCTGAATAAGAGGTGTTGTAAATCATGGCAACCTCTACAGGGATATCGTTTTTTTCACCTTCAAAAGCAATCACTTCTGAAATGATAGGCTCACGGTTTCCATCTAAAAACGTTACAAATTCTTTTAAACCTTCTTCAGAATGAAATGTTTCCCCTTCGTATTCACCATTTTCTTTTTTATGACGTTTATCAACAAGAATAATGGTAATACCCTTATTTAAATACGCTAATTCACGCATTCTACTTGCTAAAGTATCATAGCTATACTCTAGAGTTTGAGTAAATATGGTCGGATCTGGTTTAAACGTTACAGTAGTACCACGTTTGTCTGATTCTCCAATAGACTTCACCGGATACAACGATTTTCCGCGTTCATATTCTTGTTGCCAAACAGTACCATCTCTATAAACGGTAGCCGTTAAATGCTCAGAAAGTGCGTTAACACAACTTACACCTACACCGTGTAACCCCCCAGACACCTTATAGGAATCTTTATCGAATTTACCCCCGGCACCAATTTTAGTCATAACAACTTCTAGTGCAGAAATACCTTCTTTTTTATGTAAATCTACAGGAATACCACGTCCGTTATCTTCTGTAGTAATCGAGTTATCTTCGTTAATTATAACAGTAATCGCATCACAATGTCCTGCCAAAGCTTCATCGATTGAGTTATCTACCACCTCGTAAACCAGGTGATGAAGTCCTCTTACCCCTACATCTCCAATATACATGGATGGACGCATTCTTACGTGCTCCATACCCTCTAATGCCTGTATACTATCGGCCGAGTAATTATGTTTTTTAGCTTCTTCGCTCATAAAATATTATATGTTATATTTTGGATATTAATCATAAAAAATGATGCACGTATGCACCATCTTGAACACTTACAAATATACGAAATTAAAAACTGTTTTTAAAGATTTTAACGCCCTAACAACAATTTTTATCAACATTTGCTAAAATAAACAAAATGCCTTAAAAGCTCTAAAAACTAGCTTAAATTAGATTTTACACGTAATTATTAAGATGTTAAAACTGCAAAAATCAAAATTTTGCTTAAACGGCTTTTAATTAGGTTTTCTATTTTTTAAGAGAGATAAAAATATATGCTAAACTTCGTATTTAAAAGGTCTTTATTAACCGTAATACTCCGGAAGCTTCAAACTGTTCCTCTACAACATTTGCTCCAAAACCAACTTGCAATTCATAATCATTTTTAAATTCGTAATGAACTTGTGGCAATACTAGAAAAGACATTTCGTTGCTATCTAAACCTTGCAGCATAGGATCTGTATTATTAATTTCAACACCTAGAACAAGATGTTCGTTAACATTTGCAAATACGGAGGCGTTTAATAATATAGTATAATTTTTATCGGGCACATCGCTACCCAATTCAAACATAGCACCAAAAAGACCTATGGCGCTCCAGGTTTTATTAAAACGATAAGCTGGCACGTACAACAGACTCAACTCGGTAATATCTCTATGCATCATGGTTTCTCCAATAACTTGTACCCCATGAATAAATTTGTTAGAATTAGATTGCCCAATTGTATATTGAACAGCAACTTTTAAAGCTTCTAATTCGAAATTTTTAAAAGGAAATTCCAATTCAACAGCAAAACCATCGCTTACGGCATATTCTATTTCTGGCGCCCATTCCACATCACGAGAATTGAAATGATTTACAGGAAAATCCGACAAGGCATTAATTTCTAGCTCACCTTTCTTAGCTCCTAAACCACGTACTAAATCGAACATTAAAGGCTCTGGAATATCTACTGCTTCATCAAGTTTTTGCTCCTGGGAAAAGGATTTTAACACAAACGAACTAAATACAAATACTAAAAAAACTTTCTTAAACACAACTAGCTTTTAAATTACACATTTTTAAATAGTATACCTCGCGATAAAAACCTGCAAATTTAAAAACTAGTTACAATTATTGCCTCTTAATATTTTGTTAATTATCACAAACAGTATCAAAAAACTACCTCAAATTAAATTTCAATTCAATGTTTTATATTATTGAAAATGAAAAAAACCTCAAAATCTCTAAGCATTGAGATTTTGAGGTTTTTTAAATTAAAAATAAATGTTAAAAACCGCTAGGTTAAGCTTTTTCGTAGGCATCTGTATGCACTTTAGACACCGCTCTACCACTTGGATCGTTCATATTTTTAAATGCTTCATCCCACTCTAAAGCAACTTTAGTACTACAAGCCACACTTGCTTCTTGTGGCACGCATAAAGCCGCCGCATCGCTAGGGAAATGCTCTGCAAAAATAGAACGGTAGTAATACTCTTCTTTAGACGTTGGTGTTTGTAATGGGAATTTATATTTCGCATTTGCTAACTGCTCGTCTGTAACTTCTTTAGCAACTACTTCTTTTAACGTATCGATCCAGCTATACCCTACACCATCGCTAAATTGTTCTTTTTGTCTCCATGCTACACTTTCTGGTAACATATCTTCAAAAGCTTTACGAACTACCCATTTTTCCATTGGGTGCTCTTTATTAATCATTTTATCTGCTGGGTTAATACGCATAGCAATGTCCATAAACTCTTTATCTAAAAATGGTACACGCCCTTCAATTCCCCAAGCTGCTAAACTTTTGTTCGCACGTAAACAGTCGTACATATGTAATTTATCTAGTTTACGAACCGTTTCTTCATGGAAATCTTTAGCTGAAGGTGCTTTATGGAAGTATAAATACCCTCCAAACAACTCATCTGCGCCTTCTCCTGAAAGTACCATTTTAATTCCCATAGACTTAATAACTCTTGCCATTAACCACATTGGTGTAGAGGCACGAACCGTAGTAACATCGTACGTTTCTAAGTTATAAATCACATCTTTTATAGCATCTAATCCTTCTTGGATTGTAAATTTAATTTCGTGATGTATAGTCCCAATATGGTCTGCTACTTTTTGTGCTGCTGCTAAATCTGGCGAACCATCTAATCCTACAGAAAATGAGTGTAATTGAGGATACCACGCATCGGTAGTATCATCTGACTCTATACGCTTTTGTGCATATTTTTTAGCTACTGCCGAAGTTATAGATGAATCTAAACCTCCAGAAAGTAACACTCCATAAGGCACATCACTCATTAATTGTCTGTGTACCGCAGCTTCCAATCCTTCTTTAATATCAGAAATATGGGTTTCGTTATCCTTTACGGCATCATACTCCATCCAATCTCTTTTATACCACTGTACAAATTCGCCATCTTTACTAGACATATAGTGTCCTGGAGGAAATAACTGAATTTTAGTACAGGTTCCTTCTAAAGCTTTTAATTCTGAAGCCACATAAAAAGTTCCGTTTTCATCCCATCCTATATATAATGGAATAATTCCCATATGGTCTCTTGCAATGAAATACTCATCTTTGTCTACATCATAAATTGCAAAACCAAAAATTCCGTTCATTTCATCAACAAAATCTGCACCTTTTTCTTTGTAAAGCGCCAAGATTACTTCGCAATCACTTTCAGTTTTAAAGTCATATTTTCCTTCAAATTGCTTACGTAATGCTCTATGATTATATATCTCTCCGTTTGCAGCCAATACTAATTTCCCATCAGGACTAAATAAAGGTTGTTTTCCTGACGCTGGATCTACAATTGCCAAACGCTCATGTGCCATAACAGCTTTATCATTACTAAAAATCCCACTCCAATCTGGACCACGGTGACGAATCTTTTTTGACATTTCTAACACCTGAGGTCTTAAATCATCCGCCTTTTGCTTTAAATCGAATGCACATACAATTCCACACATATCTATATATTTTAATTCTTTTTATTTTAATTCTGAAGCAAATATGAGTATATCATTCACATTATAAAACCATAAATTGAATATTAGCTACAATTTGAAACATAATTACGTGTTTTGGATCTAAATTTAAACCAAACACAAAATTCTTGCTTTCAAAAATTAAAAAATGTAAACTTTAAACAAAAATACCGACCTTTACTTCAAAAGTTTTATTCAACATAAAAAAACAACATTATGAAATTATTCAACGTATCAGCCATCTGTTTATTATTAGCATTTAGTTTAAACACAGAAATGCACGCTCAAAAATTCAGCAAATTAGACAAAAGTCCAATGGATGCTGCAGCTTTCCCTACAAGCTACAAAAACCCAAACAAAACCATAAAAGTTATTTATAGCAGACCTCAACTTAACAACCGTAAGCTAGAAGATTTAGCACCATGGGGAAAAGTGTGGAGATTAGGAGCTAATGAAGCTGCAGAAATTACATTTTATGAAAACACTCATTTTGGAGATACTCCTGTAAAAGCAGGAACATATTCTTTGTTCGCTATTCCTAATGACAAAACATGGACTATGATTTTAAATAAAGATTTAAATGCGTGGGGTGCTTATTCTTATAACCCAGACCAAGATGTTGCGCGTTACAACGCTTTAGTTTCTATTGATGCTGAATCTATTGAAGCTTTTTCTATTGGTTTTGACGAAGAAGGAACTATGTACTTAGCTTGGGACACCACTCGAGTTGCTATCCCTTTTAAATAAGTCGATATTATATCTCAATAAAAATGGGCTATCAACACCTTGTTTGATAGCCCATTTTTTTTATGATTAAAACCGTTTTACTTGGTCTTACGGAATATTTAAGTATTTATGCGTTTGTAAAGACACTTTCCATTTTGGGTTTGCCATAACGTAATCTACAATTTCTGGAATAACTTTATCGCGCTTACTCCATTCTGGTTGTAAATATAAAATACAATCTTCTCCTACTAAGGCAGCTTGCTCTTCGGCAAATCTAAAGTCGTCCTTATTAAATATAATCACCTTCAACTCGTTAGCTTTGGCCGATACTTCTGCCGTAGGTAATTTTAGTTTTTTTGGCGATAAACAAATCCAATCCCAAACCCCTGTTAACGGGTATGCACCAGATGTTTCTATATGGACCTGTAATCCTTTCGCTTTTAATTGCGTTGTTAAAGCCGTCATATCCCAAGTTAAAGGCTCTCCACCAGTTACCACAATCGTGTTACTGTGAAGCGCTGCTTTTTCAACGATATTAGACGTTTCTGTTGGCGGATGAAGTTCTGCATCCCAGCTTTCTTTTACATCGCACCAATGGCAACCCACATCGCAGCCTCCTACACGAATAAAATATGCTGCCGTACCTTTGTGAAACCCTTCCCCCTGAATGGTGTAAAATTCTTCCATTAAAGGCAACATTTCGCCTTTATTAACCAACTCTTGAATCTCTTTCTTCATAAGCTGCAAAGATAGTTTACTGATTTATGTTAGCATATAAAATGTTGAAAAGATTTGAAGCCGATTACCTCAAGATTACTATTTTTATAAAAAAATTAAGAAACATGACTGCCAACGACGCTTTTTTAAAAGACATTACAGAAGGAAATACCTTTAAAGGCGAATACATTACTTTAGGTTCTGCCATATTAAACGAGCAAACCATAACCAATGCATTTGTAAACATTCCACTAAAAACGCTAAACAGACATGGTTTAATTGCCGGTGCTACCGGAACAGGAAAAACAAAAACCCTACAAGTTATTGCAGAGAACTTATCTGAAAAAGGGATTCCTGTGCTACTTATGGATATTAAAGGAGATTTAAGTGGCTTAGCTAAGCCAGGCGAGGATAACAGCAAAATTCAAGATCGGCACACCAAAATTGGATTACCTTATACCCCAAACGGATTCCCTGTAGATTTACTTACTCTTTCTAATCAAGACGGGGTTAGATTACGTGCTACAGTAAGTGAGTTTGGCCCCGTGTTATTATCTAGAATTTTAGACTTAACTGATACGCAGTCGGGAATTGTTTCGGTTATTTTTAAATATTGCGACGACCATAAATTACCGCTATTAGATTTAAAAGATTTCAAAAAAATATTACAATATGCCACACAAGAAGGCAAAGAAGAATTTACAGAAGCCTATGGCCGAATTTCTACAGCCTCGACAGGTGCTATTCTAAGAAAAATTATAGAGCTTGAACAACAAGGAGCCGATTTGTTTTTTGGAGAAACCTCTTTCGATGTTCAAGATTTATTACGAGTTAATGACGAAGGAAAAGGGTATATCAACATCATCCGATTAACAGATATTCAAGATCGACCAAAATTATTTTCAACTTTTATGCTAAGTTTATTAGCAGAAATCTACACTACTTTTCCCGAGCAAGGCGATAGCGAACGCCCAGAACTCGTAATTTTTATAGACGAAGCGCACTTAATTTTTAACGAAGCATCTAAAGCACTTTTAAATCAGATAGAAAGTATCGTAAAGTTAATTCGTAGTAAAGGGGTTGGTTTATACTTTGTCACTCAAAATCCTACCGATGTTCCCGAAGCTGTTTTAAGTCAGTTGGGTTTAAAAATTCAGCATGCCTTACGAGCTTTTACAGCAAAAGACCGAAAAGCCATTAAACTTACAGCTCAAAACTACCCTGATTCAGAGTATTACGACACCGAAACGATACTTACAAACTTAGGAACCGGAGAAGCTTTAGTCTCTGCTCTAGACGAAAAAGGTCGTCCTACACCTCTTGCCGCCACCATGATGCGTGCGCCGATGAGTAGGATGGATATTTTAACCGATAAAGAATTATCCGATTTAATTTCCGCATCTAAATTGGTTAAAAAGTACAACGACACCATAGACAGAGAAAGCGCTTACGAGCTACTAAATGAAAAAATAAAACATGCAGAAGCAGAAGCTCAGCAACAAAAAGAACGAAGCAAGAAAACATCGTCTCGTCCAAAAAGTAACGCTATGAATCCGATAGTAAAAGTTTTAACAAGCGCCACTTTTATAAGAAGTGTTTTTGGAATTTTGAATAAAGTGATGAAAAAATAACTATTTTCACAGCCTCAAAAAAAATACTATAAATAAGATTATATTACCATGAAAAAATCCCTATTAAGCTTAGCTGTAGTAGCTATATTATGCTTTAGTTGTAACTCTAAACCAGACACCTTTTCTATAGAAAAAAATCGTATTGGCAACCTAACATATACAACCCAAGTAAAAGATTTAGAAACTGTATTTAAAAACGATTCTATAGTTAAGTATGTACCTGGCGGTGAATTTACCGTAAGCATTAACGAAATTGAAATTTTTGAGAAAGGCGGCACGAAATTATTAACCTTAAGTCCATCTAAAGTCATGGATTCTACAGCTGTTATAAAAACCATTCAAATTTTCGATCCACGTTACAAAACATCAAAAAACGTATCAACTATAAGTACATTTAAGGATATTCAAGATAATTATAAAATATCTAGTATCGACAATTTAATAAATGCAGTTGTTATTTCTGTTAATGAAATAAATGCATCCTTTACAATCGATAAAAAAGAGTTACCTTCAAACTTAAGATTTGATATGTCGCTGCATATTGAGGCCTCGCAAATCCCCGACACAGCAAAAATTAAATACTTTTTCTTAAACTGGTAAGCCTAAAACTTTATGAATTCACTAGTCTCTAAACTCCTTGTTATTATTGCTCGAAAAAAACTCGAGACTAAAGAGACAGCGAATCCGGCAAGTTTAAAGCAAGTTGTACCCATTGTTAGATCGCTTCAAGTAGATTTAAGTCACGCTATAAAAGAATATATTCTTATTGCTATAGGTGTCTTTTCTGCAGGTTTCGGGCTAAAAGGTTTTTTACTTCCAAATCGGTTTATCGACGGTGGTGCAACAGGTATTTCCCTATTATTAGAAAATCTTACCAACATCCCGTTAAGTTATTTATTGATATTGGTAAACCTCCCGTTTTTAATTTTAGGAGCGCGTACATTTAGCATAAAATTTGCTTTAAAAAGTATCGTTGCCATTACCTTTTTAGCTTTCGTGGTACATTATGTAGACTACCCTACCATTACAGACGATAAATTATTAATCTCTGTTTTTGGTGGATTTTTCTTAGGCCTAGGTATAGGAATGGCCATGAGAGGAGGCAGTGTTATAGACGGTACCGAGGTTTTAGCACTATTTGTGGGCCGAAAATTATCGATGACTGTTGGAGATGTTTTACTATTAATAAACATCATTATATTTTCTTTCGGTGCCTACATCCTTTCCATAGAAACTGCATTATACGCTATATTAACCTACTTGGCTGCTGCAAAAACAGTAGATTTTGTAGTAGACGGTGTAGAAGAATATGTAGGTGTTACCATAATTTCTGAAAAACATGAGGAAATGAGAATTATGGTTACCGAAAAATTAAGACGTGCCTGTACCATTTATCAAGGAAAGGGCGGATACAATCAGGAGGGTGGTGCTCAAGAAAAAGACATTATTTTTACGGTAGTTACACGTTTGGAACTTGCAAAACTTGAAACCGAGATTGAAAAAATAGACAAAAACGCCTTTATTATTATGGGCGTTGTAAAAGATTTAAAAGGCGGAATGATAAAAAGAAAACCTTTAAAATAATAGCCCATGAAAAAGTATACCTTAATTACCAATCCGTTTATCGTGCCTACAACCGATGGTAAAGTTATAAAGGAACATTTTGGAATTCCCACAACTGGAGACACAGAAATTAGCATAGCCCATATGGTTGCTCCTCCAGGTTGGAGTGAACCATTTCAAACTCCAGAATTTGATGAGTTTACGTTTATAATAAAAGGTAAAAAACAATTTATAATAGAAGACGAAATTGTAATCCTAGAAGCAGGCCAGTCTATTAAAATTGAAAAACATACACGGGTTCAATATTCTAATCCGTTTGAAACCGCTTGTGAATATCTCGCCATTTGCACACCTGCATTTTCTCCAGATCATGTAAACAGAGAAGATTCATGAAAACACTTTTAATAAAATCTGTGGGTAGCTACCTTAATTTAATGAGCTACATCTCTAAACCCTATGCAGGCAATAAGGCCTTAAATTTATTTACGCACCCCAGAAAAGGCCGCGTTTTAGAGTGGCAAGTCGATTTTCTAAATACCGCATATAAAGAAGAGTTATCGTATAACAACCTACCCATAATGACTTATCGTTGGTTGGGAGACAAAACCAAAGATACCATTTTATTAGCTCATGGTTGGGAAAGTAATTCTTATAGGTGGAATTCTATAATTCCAGAATTAAACAAAAAGGGATATACTATTGTCGCTCTAGATGCTCCTGCACACGGGCATTCTGGAGGCTCAGAATTTAATGCCCTACTATATGCCGAGTTTATTAATGTGGTAGCCAAACGTTTTAAACCGCAAATTATAATGGCTCATTCTGTTGGCGGTATGGCCGCAACTGTGTTTCAAAATAAATATCAAATTCCAAGCCTAGAGAAACTTATTCTTTTAGGAGCACCTTCAGAATTTAAAGATATTATTAGCCGATATGTAGACCTCTTGGGCTACAGCAATCGCCTTTCTCACCAACTTAATAAGGCTATAATTAGACGTTTCGGTATTGCGCCAAATGAATTTTCTACGGCAGATTACCTCAATAGCGTAAAAACAAAAGGACTTATAATTCACGATAAAAACGATCCGGTAATTCCTTACAACGACGCCTTATTATTAAATAACAGTTTAAAAAATAGTACATTAATCTCTACCGAAGGTTTAGGACATTCCTTAAACGACGCTTCTGTAAGAGATCATATTTACAACTTCTTAGAAGCCTAAACTTATCGTATCTTTGTCGTATGGAAGAGGAATTAAAACGAATTAATAAATATTTAAGCGAAGTTGGCTATTGTTCGCGCAGAGCAGCCGACAAACTTATAGAAGCTGGTCGTGTTACTATTAACGGAGTTGTACCAGAAATGGGCACAAAAGTGGCTCCGAATGATGAAGTTGCAGTAGATGGCACACCGGTTGTTAACACAAAAAAAGAATTTGTTTACTTAGCATTTAACAAGCCTGTAGGGATTGTGTGCACGACAGATACTCGCGTTGAAAAAGATAATATTATTGATTTTATTAATTACCCGAAACGTATTTTTCCTATCGGACGTTTAGACAAACCTAGTGAAGGTTTAATCCTCCTTACCGATGATGGAGATATTGTAAATAAAATTTTGAGAGCTAGCAATAATCACGAAAAAGAATATATCGTGACGGTAGACAAACCCATTTCTCAAACGTTTATAGAACGTATGTCGAATGGTGTGCCAATTTTAGACCGTGTTACTAAAAAATGTAAAGTTGAAAAGTTAGGGACCTATGAGTTTAAAATCATTCTCACCCAAGGTTTAAACAGACAAATTCGTAGAATGTGTGAGTACTTAACTTACGAAGTACAAACCTTAAAACGCGTCCGTATCATAAATATAAAGTTAGATATGCCCATAGGAGAATATCGCGAAATTACTAAAGAAGAAATGAAAGAACTTCAAATTTTAATTGGCGAATCTACCAAAACATACTCTCCAGCTAGACCTTCTAGACGACGACAATAAGCTAAGATTCCCCTCCTTTTTTAAATATAACTAGATCAGGAAAACTTCTTTACTCCATCTGTCTTACTGAAGTTAATTTTATTCTGCTGTAAAAGCATATACAACACACCTAATTTTTAGACAAAAAAAAATACGCACAACTACTAAACTTGTAATTGTGCGTATACTTATATTATATTAGATCTTTAAGATTGCTTTCTATGTCTCTCGCATGCTAGCAAGGTGTTTTTTAACAACATAGCAATAGTCATTGGTCCTACACCACCAGGAACAGGAGTAATATAACTTGCTTTTTTACTCACATTTACAAAATCTACATCCCCTGTAATTTTATATCCTTTTGCGGTTGTATCATCTGCAACACGTGTAATTCCAACATCTATAATTACAGCATCATCTTTTACCATTTCTGCTTTTAAGAAATTAGGAACTCCTAACGCAGAGATTATAATATCTGCTTGCGAAGTAATTTGTGTAATATTCTTAGTGTGACTATGCGTAAGCGTTACGGTAGAATTTCCAGGAAATCCTTTTCTTCCCATTAAAATACTCATTGGGCGACCAACAATATGAGAACGTCCTATAACCACGGTGTGCTTTCCACTCGTTTCTACGCCGTATCGCTCTAATAATTCTAGAATCCCGAAAGGAGTAGCCGGAATAAATGTCGTCATATCTAAAGCCATTTTTCCGAAGTTTGCAGGATGAAAACCATCTACATCTTTATCTGGATTTACAGCTAATAATACTTTTTGTTCGTTGATTTGTTCTGGTAAAGGCAACTGAACAATAAACCCGTCAATTTTAGGATCTTCGTTAAGTTCTTGAATTTTATCTAACAATTCAACTTCACTTGTTGTATTAGACATTTTAACTAAAGTAGACTCGAAACCTACACGCTCGCAAGCACGTACTTTACTACCTACGTAAGTTAAACTAGCACCGTCGTTACCAACAATTATAGCTGCTAAATGTGGGACTTTCTCCCCTTTAGCTTTCATTTTTTTAACTTGCTCGGCGATTTCGTCCTTAATATCGTTACTAACCTTTTTTCCGTCTAAAATTGTCATGGGAAGTATTTTATTTTTTATTTAGATTATAAAATTAACGCATGTTTTTCATGGCTTGCATCATACGTTTACCGCCACCACCTTGCATCATTTTCATCATTTTACTCATTTGGTCAAACTGTTTCAACAACTGATTGACTTGTTGTACAGACGTTCCAGACCCTTTTCCTATACGCTTTTTTCTGCTAGCATTTATAATTGAAGGATTGGTACGTTCTTGAACCGTCATAGAATGAATAATCGCTTCAATATGTTTAAAAGCATCGTCATCGATATCGATATCTTTCATCATTTTTCCAGCGCCAGGTATCATTCCAATAAGGTCTTTCATATTACCCATTTTCTTGATTTGCTGAATCTGCTGTAAGAAATCGTCGAAACCGAATTGATTCTTTGCAATTTTCTTTTGAAGTTTTCTCGCCTCTTCTTCATCAAACTGCTCTTGAGCACGTTCTACAAGCGACACCACATCTCCCATTCCAAGGATACGATCGGCCATACGAGACGGATAGAACACATCGATAGCTTCCATCTTCTCTCCTGTACCAATAAATTTAATTGGTTTATCGACTACAGATTTAATCGATATGGCAGCTCCACCACGTGTATCACCATCTAACTTGGTTAAGATAACACCATCAAAATTTAAGATGTCGTTAAAGGCTTTAGCTGTATTCACCGCATCTTGACCTGTCATAGAATCTACAACAAATAAAGTTTCTTGAGGCTTAATGGCTTTATGAATTTCAGAAATTTCATCCATCATCGCTTCATCTACTGCTAAACGACCTGCGGTATCAATAATTACCACATTAAATCCGTTTGCCTTAGCGTGTTCGATACCGGCTTGAGCAATAGCTACAGGGTTACTGTTTCCTTTATCGCTAAATACCTCAACGTTAATCTGATCTCCAACGACATGTAACTGGTCTATCGCCGCTGGACGATACACATCACACGCAACTAAAAGCGGTTTCTTGGTTTTCTTTGTTTTAAGATAGTTTGCTAATTTTCCTGAAAATGTTGTTTTACCAGAACCTTGTAAACCCGACATCAAAATTACGCTAGGCGTACCAGATAAATTAATCCCAGCAGCATCACCTCCCATTAATTCTGTTAGTTCGTCTTTAACGATTTTAACCATTAATTGCCCAGGTTGTAAAGACGTTAATACATCTTGACCAAGAGCTTTTTCTTTTACCCTAGTAGTAAAATCTTTCGCAATTTTAAAGTTAACATCGGCATCTAATAAAGCACGACGTACTTCTTTTAAAGTCTCTGCAACATTAACTTCCGTTATACTTCCATGTCCTTTAAGAACGTGTAACGCTTTATCTAACTTTTCACTTAAATTATTAAACATAAACTTTCATCAAATTTTAAGAAGTGCAAATTTAATGATTTGAAGCGTATTAATGAAGTATTGACGAAATAAAAAACCAAAGAGCAGCTATTCTTTTTTAATATACTACGAACCTAGGGATATAGGCGGGTAAACCTTAAGAGTGTTAAAACTAAAAACATGTAAATCATCAATTTTTTAACACCTCAATTATTAAAAAGATAAATTTTACATGTAAAAATTAGGCTAAATGAAATTTAATTTCCTATTTTTGGTAAACCAATCTGGTAAATCAGTTTGGTTTACCAGATTTAAAAGAAAAAGAATCTTTTCAGTAGTATTTTAACAAATGGTATAGCGTATACCTTAACAAGGAAACGATATAAAATACAAACTGAATAGGTTTGAAAAGCAGAAATTAAAAAACAGTTTTAAACCTGTTTTAATAGATATAAAAAATATTAAAAAAACTCGCGGTATTGCATAATACGAAAATCTTGAGTAGTGAATTTTGAATTAGTCCGTTTAATTTGCTTATACAATGACATACCGCCAACAGCTCTATTAGCCGCGCCAGACGGTGCGGTTAAGGAGACGGTTGAAATGAGTCTATCTCCAATACTAAATTCATGAATTCTTGGCACTTCATTAGATATAACACGTAACTTTAAACCATAAGTTTTTAAATGCTTTCTAAAGAAATATTCAGGTCCATTTTTACTATTTCCTCCCGTAAACAATAAGGTATCTACTTTTGGATATTGTTTTAAATACCCCACCACATCGCGCAAAGTAATATTTTGCATACCAAGATCGGAAGCATCTATTTTAGACCGCTCGGCACTTTCTACGATATCGCAAATACCAATACCTCTTGATTTTAAAAAATTTTTACGCTGAAGAATAGCCTCTTGGGTATCTTCAAACTTTAAATTTAATTGGAATATGGCGTCTAAGATTGGCCATAATTGTCCGTCGATACTACCGTAGCAAAAATTTACATCGCCAGGTTTTAGTTGGCCCATACTAAATCGCGGCGGCGGTAAAGTACCTACAATTAATTTGGTTGCATTTTCAGGAATAAAAGGCGCATAAGGATGCCGATGTATAAACATTCTTTTTTGTAGTTTGCACTAAAATTACTACTTTAAAACAAAAACAATGGGAAGAGGAGATAAAAAAACCAAACGAGGTAAAATTAGTCGGGGAACGTATGGCGTAAGACGTCCGCGCATAAAGAAAAAAGTACATCCAGAGACCAAAATAAATCTCGATAAAGATCCTACAGTAAAACGCTAACTCTATTTGAACACTATAATTGTATTCTATTATTGAGTCACACTTAATGTATCAGGATCTCATTATACTATTATACACCTTACGATTTAGAATTTAGCAAACATGCAGCGTGACGTCAAACAAATATTCCAATAACCATTTACAATAAATTACCGTTTTAGCATATTACCAAAACGTTGCCCAAATTTATAAGCGAAGAAAACAGCAAAAACAATTATAGTTATTGTTGAAAACACATAAAGGGAATATATCAACACATCGTCTTTAGAATTAAAACAAAATTCTGCTGTAACACAAGCTTCTAAAGTTTTCTTGGAAGATACCGTTAACACAAAACTAATTAAAAGAATAACCGCAATCACCGAAACGATATACCAACCGGTATTTTTTTTCGGTGTTTCTCCTGTGGGTGTAAAGGCCTTCCGTTCTTCTTCAGACCGTTTATTATCTTGTAAAGACCAGCTCGGTTTCTGTTGAGAGTTGCTCATCGTATCGGTAATTTTCGTAATTAAATCCTTTTAAATCTTCAATAGTCTGTGCATTTGTATCTATTACATAACGAGCCATATACCCTCTTGCAATTTTAGCATAGGTGGCAATCATTTTGTATTCGCCATTTTTAAAATTTTTAAATGTGGCATGTATAACTGGTACTTTTAAGGCCTTAACATCTACCGCTTTAAAATATTCATTACTCGCTAAATTCAAAAACAATTCGCCGTCTTCTAAATCTTCATTTAGAGCTTTGGTAATCGTTGTTTTCCAAAATTCGTATAAATTCTTTTTGGTTCCAACAGGCAATTTTGTTCCCATTTCTAAACGGTAAGCCTGTATTAAATCTAAGGGTTTTAAAACTCCATATAGTCCAGAAATAATTCGGACAGTATTTTGTAGCTGACTTAATTTATCTTTTTCAATTGAATATGCATCAAATCCTCTATACACATCGCCATTAAATGCATAAATAGCTTGTCTAGAATTCTCTCTAGTAAATGGCAATTCCCACTCTTGATTACGCTCGTAATTTAACTGCCCCAATGCATCTGAAATATGCATTAATTTAGATAAACTTTTAGCCGATTTCTTTTTAACCACCTTATTTAAACGTTCGGCTTCTTTTAAAAAAATGGCTTGAGTGGAAACATCAGTTGGCAATTCGCGTTCAAAATCTAGCGATTTTGCTGGAGATATTACTAATTTCATTTATTTCAGGTTATTCAAATTCAACATTAATATTGATTTCTATTTTAAAATCATTCTGACTCTCAGTTTTCTGCAACACTATAATAATTTCGTCATATTGAACTCCTGCCCGAGGCAAGACATTTCTATATCTCATCAAACTTGTAAATAATCACTTTATGATGAGACTTTGAAATTGAATTCAGCATGGCAAGAAACCTTATAATTAATTACAGATATTCAAAAAGTCATGTAAAATTAAGCATCTAACCTCTCAAATAGAATAGATAAAGACTGTTATTTCTTATTTATGAATAACAAATATTTATTACTCTTCAACTTCCTGATGCTTAACATAATGTCTCCATTTCTCGATACACTGCTGCATATCGTCAGGAATTTCGGTGTTAAAGCGCATAAATTCCTTGGTTCTTGGATGCTCGAAACCTAAGGTTTTTGCATGTAAGGCTTGTCTTGGCAAAATTTTAAAACAATTATCTACAAACTGCTTATATTTTGTAAAGGTGGTTCCCTTTAATATTTTTTCTCCTCCGTAACGTTCATCATTAAATAGGGTATGCCCAATATGTTTCATATGAACACGAATTTGATGTGTTCTTCCTGTTTCTAATTTACAAGATACCAAAGTAACATATCCCAGTCGCTCTATAACTTTATAGTGCGTCACGGCCGGTTTTCCTTTCTCGGCTTCATCTCCAAAAAACACGGTGTTTTGAAGTCTGTTTTTAGGGTGACGCCCAATATTACCTTCTACCGTACCTTCTTCTTCCTCTACATTCCCCCAAACAATAGCAACATATTCACGCTCTGATGTTTTTTCGGCAAATTGAAAAGACAAATGCGCCATGGCTTCTTCGGTCTTCGCAACAACCAACAAGCCACTAGTATCTTTATCTATTCTATGTACCAAACCTGGGCGACCAGAAGAGTTTTCTGGAAGGTTATCAAAATGATAAATTAAAGCATTAATTAAAGTTCCAGAATAATTTCCGTGTCCTGGATGCACGACCATTCCTGCTGGCTTATTTACAACCAACAAGTCGTCGTCTTCGTAAACTATATCTATCGGAATATTCTCCCCTACAAGTAAATTCTCGTATGGCGGATGTGCAAAAAGCACTTTTATAACATCGTTTCCTTTTACCTTATAATTAGATTTAACGGGAACGCCATTTACATAAATATTTCCTGATTTTGCAGCGGCTTGAATTTTACTTCGCGTGGCATTTTCAACAAAATTCATTAAATATTTATCTATTCTAAGCGGCGATTGCCCCTTCTCTGCTGTAAACGCATAATGCTCGTAAAGCTCGTCTTCGGCCTCTTCATTTTGTGGTGTATACTCACTCATAATTTACTCTGGTCTATTACCGTTTCCTAACACTAAATCGATTTTAGAGGTTTTAGGTAACATATCGCCTGGTTTTATTTCTTCTCCTTGATGAGACACTTCTAAAACCATATCCTTTCCTATATTATCAACATACATAATGGTTCCTACCTGGAAACCTAAGGCTTCTAAAGTAGGTTTTGCTTGACGAAAGGTACGATCTGTTAATTCTGGTACTAACACTTTTCTATATCCTGACGGATTAAGTGTGATATATATTTTTCTGTCTTCTTTAACCTTAAATCCTGCTTTAGGATCTTGTTCTATCACCGAAAACTTTGGGTAGTCTGGATTATAATTTGCAGAATCTTGAATTTGCATAACTAATTTGTTCTTTTCTAATTCAGATTTAGCTACTTCTATAGAAACTCCCGTTAAATCTGGAACGGTTTCAAACTCTCCGTGATTTGTAGTATTATCTAACCACTTTAACATAAAGTAACTCAATAAAAAAATAGCCACTACAGCTAAAAGTAAATTCAGAAAAAAAGTTTTACTCGTAAGAAATCTAAAAAGGTTCATGTGATAGAATTTGATAGGCAAAGATATAAAAACCGTTCCGTTTTTACTTTTGATTAATAAATGATATTTTAGCTAAACGATTTTTTCCATCGTTTGTTATTGTTATGAAAAAAAATATAGCCATCATCATGGGCGGATATTCTAGCGAATATCAAATCTCCCTAAATAGCGGAAACGTTGTATACCAAACACTTGACAAATCAAAATATAATGCTTTTAGGATTCATATTTTTGAAAATAAATGGGTTTATGTTGATGATGAAAATCAAGAATTTCCGATAGATAAAAATGATTTTTCGGTGACTATCAATGGGAATAAAACCACTTTTGCTTGTGTTTTTAATGCCATTCATGGTGCTCCAGGCGAAGATGGCTTCCTTCAAGGCTATTTTAAACTTATAAACCTGCCACAAACCAGTTGCGACATGTACCAAGCAGCGGTAACGTATAACAAGCGCGATTGTTTAAGTATTTTAAAGCCTTATGGCATAAAAACAGCTGAATCTTACTATTTAAATTTGGGCGATACTATTAATGAAGATGCTATAATTGAAAAGGTTGGTCTGCCATGTTTTGTAAAAGCAAACAAAGCCGGAAGTAGTTTTGGTGTTACCAAAGCTTACAAAAAAGAAGATTTAAAACTGTCTATAGAAACGGCATTTAAAGAAGATGATGAAATTATTATTGAATCGTTTTTAGATGGTGTAGAAGTTTCTGTAGGAGTGATTACCTATCAAGGTAAAACCAAAGTATTACCGATTACAGAAATTGTAAGTGAAAATGATTTTTTCGATTATAAAGCAAAATATTTAGGACAGTCGCAAGAAATCACCCCTGCCCGATTAACAAAAACCCAAGAAGAGCAAGTCAATACCTTAGCAAAAAAAGTGTACGAGGTTTTAAAAATGAAAGGCTTTTCTAGAAGCGAATATATTTTTAAAGACGGTGAACCACATTTGTTAGAAATAAATACGGTACCGGGCATGACTAAAGAAAGTATACTACCTCAACAAGCTGCTGCTGCTGGAATATCCTTAGCCGATTTGTTTGACAGCGCTATTGTTGAAGCTTTAAAGTAGATTTTGGGAATATTCATTCTGAAGTTATTTTAGAATCGCTCGCCGTGTTACCCTGAAACAGGTTCAGGGTAACCATTATTTGGCTTTTTTCAGAAAAAAAAAAACTTTGAACTTCTGTAACTTCGAATCTCCGTAACTTTGATACTTTGATACTTTATTAATCCCCCAAAAACACAACTTTAAAATAAAAACCGTAATTTTAAATTATGAAACGTGCTATTTTCCCAGGGTCTTTCGACCCCTTAACTTTAGGCCATTACGATATTATATCTCGTGGTGTAAAAGTCTTTGATGAAATTATTGTTGCCATCGGAATTAATTCTGATAAAAAATACATGTTCTCACTAGAAGAACGCTTACAGTTTATAAAAGACACGTTTAAAGATGAACCAAAAGTAACCGTAACTACGTATTCTGGTTTAACGGTTGATTTTTGTCAGAAAATGGATGTTGAATTTATTTTACGAGGCCTTAGAAATCCAGCCGATTTCGAGTTTGAAAAAGCCATTGCACAAACCAACAGAAAACTATCTGAAATTGAAACCGTATTTTTATTAACCTCTTCTAAAACCTCGTTTATTAGTTCGAGTATTGTTAGAGATGTTATTAGAAATAATGGAGATTATACCTTGCTTGTTCCAGACAATGTAAGAATAAAAAAGGCACCTTAATTTTTAGGTGCCTTTTCTTTAAAATTTATATTCTGAAAGCGGTTTAGGAAACTCTTCAGGATTTGCCGCTAAATGGTAACGCGGATCATGAACGTCTTCTATAATAATATCTTTAAACCCAGGATTACCTTTATATAACAAGGCTTTACAATCTTCGCTTAAATGCTTCAGCTTAATGGTTTTGCCTTCAGCTTCGTATTTATTAACAATATTTGTAATCGCCTCTAAAGCTGAATGATCGCTTACACGAGATTCAACAAAATCGATAATCACCTCATCTGGATCATTTTTTACATCGAACTTTTCATTAAACGCTGTTATGGACCCAAAGAATAATGGCCCCCAAATTTCGTAGGTTTTTACTTTTCCATCATCAGATAAACGTTTTCTCGCTCTAATCTTTTTAGCATTTTCCCAGGCGAAAGCTAAAGCCGAAATAATTACACCTACAAATACCGCTATGGCTAAATCGTAAATTACAGTAACGGCAGAAACTATCACTAAAACTACAGCATCTGCTACAGGTATTTTTCTAATAATTCGGAAACTAGACCAAGCAAAAGTTTCAATAACCATCATAAACATTACCCCCACTAACGCGGCAATGGGCACTTGTTCTATATATTTATCAGTAAATAAAATAAAAGTTAATAAGGTAACAGCCATCATAACTCCCGACAATCTTCCTCGACCACCGGCATTAATATTAATAACCGTTTGGCCAATCATACCACAACCACCTGTTCCTCCAAACAAGCCACTCACCATATTTCCGGCACCTTGAGCTATACATTCTCGGTTTCCGTTACCACGTGTTTCTGTTAATTCGTCGACTAAATTCATCGTCATTAACGATTCAATTAAACCTACAGAAGCTGCTAAAAAAGCATAGGGTAAAATAAATTTAAGCGTATCTATATTGAATGGCAAATTTTGCCACAATTCTAAATTAGGAGTTGGAAATTCCCCTTTTAAACCAGTTCCGCCACCTTCAATAATATAAGACCCAACAGTACTTACATCTAGTCCACCAAAAACAGCAACGAACGTAGTAATTAAAATGGCCGTTAAAGCTGCTGGAATTTTAGTGGTGATTTTTGGTAACAACCACATAATTCCCATAGTTAAAGCCACCAGGCCAATCATGATATAAAGTTCCGATCCTTCCATCGGAATGTTAATATAATTTTTAACGCCTTCTGCTGTGACTTCTAATTTTTTATGAGAAAACATACGTACTTGCGCCATAAAAATAACGATAGCTAAACCATTAACAAACCCTAACATAACCGGGTGAGGAATCAATCTTACAAATCGACCTAGCTTAAAAACACCAGCACATATTTGTATAATTCCCATTAAAATTACGGCTGCTAAAAGGTAGAAATACCCCATGTTTTCCACAGGTACATCGAACATCATTCCACGTGCATGACCTTCGGAAATAAGGTGCACAAAAATAACTGCAACAGCACCTGCTGCTCCAGAAATTAACCCAGGCCGACCACCAAAAATAGCTGTAATAAGTCCAACAATAAAAGCACCAGAAAGCGCCACTAATGGATCTATTTGCGCCACAAAAGCAAAAGCAACCACTTCGGGAATCATGGCTAACGACACCGTAATACCTGCCAATATATCATCTTTTGGATTAGGCGTTATTTTTCTTATAAAATCTGTCATGTTTTCCGTTTTGAAGGGGCAAAAATACAGTTAAAAAGGATTTACACAAGTTCTTACTATAATAATTTCATTAAGTTTGAGCCAAAATTATTGAGAATGAAATTATCCAACTTATCGATTATTATATTCCTATTAATAAACACCTTACAGGCTCAAAACAATACGACCTTTACCACAACTTTCGAGAAAAGCAAAGGGTTAGAAACTGCTACTTATGCAGAAACCATTCAGTATTATGAAAATTTAGCTAAGGCCTACCCACAAATTTCAATACAAACCATAGGCGAAACAGATTCTGGCAAACCCTTACACGTAATCACCTTAAATCCAGATAGCACTTTTAATTTTTCTGAAATTCAAAAAGACAAATGTATTCTACTTATTAATAATGGGATTCATCCTGGCGAGAGCGATGGGATAGACGCCACCATGATGCTCTTTCGAGCTATCGTACAAGGAAAACTAAACATGCCTAAACATACGGTAATAGCGACCATTCCTATTTATAACATTGGTGGTAGTTTAAATAGAAATTCTACGACAAGAACGAATCAAAATGGGCCATTAGAATACGGTTTTCGAGGTAATGCGCGGAATTACGATTTAAATCGAGATTTTATAAAAAGTGATACCAAAAATGCAAAAGCCTTCGCTGAAATTTTTCATCGTGTACAACCCGATATTTTTATAGATAACCACGTGAGTAATGGTGCAGATTACCAATACACCCTAACCCATTTGTTTACGCAACATGATAAACTTGGAGGTGAATTAGGCAACTATATTCACACCAAAATGATGCCTATATTAGAGCAAAACTTAGCAAAACAAGATTGGGATATTACCCCGTACGTCAATGTATTTAACCAAGTTCCTGAAGTTGGTTTTAGTCAGTTTATAGATCACCCTCGATACTCTACGGGCTACACTACTTTATTTAACACTTTGGGCATGATGGTTGAAACGCATATGTTGAAACCTTACAAACAACGCGTTGAAGGCACTTACGAGCTAATGAAAAGTATGATTGATATTATTGAAACCGACTATAAAACCATTAAAAAAATTAAAGCCCAAGACACCAAAACTTGGCAACAAGCGAAAACCTATCCGCTGCAATGGGTTGTAGACACCACTAAATTTTCAACCTTACAATTTAAAGGTTTTGAAGGTGAATATATTAAAAGTGACGTAACGGGTTTAGAACGGTTAAAATACGATAGGAATAAACCTTTTACAAAACCTGTAAAATATCAAGACTATTTTAAACCTACAGTTGAAATTGAAATCCCAAAAGCCTACATTATTCCGCAAGGTTGGTTTCCTGTGATAGAGTTATTACAGTTAAACAACATCAAGCTAACTCGTTTAGACAGCGACAAAAAGTTTACTGTTGAAGCCTACCGCATAGAAAGTTTCGATACTAAAAAGGATGCTTACGAAGGGCATTATTTACACAGCAACACCACTGTCTCTAAAACCACAAAAGACATCACGTTCCGCGCTGGCGATTATTACGTAGAAACCAATCAGCCAGGAATTCGTTACTTGCTAGAAACTTTAGAACCTCAAGCAGTAGATTCGTTTTTTAATTGGAACTTTTTCGATACCATTTTACAGCAAAAAGAAGGTTTTTCTCCTTATGTATGGGAAGATTTGATTTCTGATATTCTTAAAGAAAACCCGAAACTAAAACGAGAATATGAAGCCAAGAAAACTTCAGACACCGCTTTTGCAAAAAACTGGTATACACAATTAGATTGGTTACACAAACAAACCAATTATTACGAAAAATCGCATATGCAATATCCGGTGTATCGTGTAAAATAATTCAACATCATTTACATTTGTAACAATCTAATAAACTTATCCAGTGCGCTTAAAAAGAAAGAAGTCGTTAATCAAGTATTTAAACCTACTCGATCAACCTATAAAATTTAATCCGTTTGTGTTTAGTTGGTCCTTTTTTCTTTGGGCCATACTAGGCTTAATAGGCGGCGTAATTGCAGGAGTTTATTGGATTGTTTTAGAATTCTTAACTCATAAAATTTCAATTTTCGAAGGTTGGCTAGTTATTCCTGTTATGGCAATTTGCGGACTGCTAGCAGGGTTAATTATTCACTTTATTGGCGATCCTGGAGAAATTCAACTTATTGTAAACAACATCAGGTTTAATAAAGGAAAACTAAATCCGAAGAATAATCCGTCCATGATTTTATCATCTTTACTTTGCGTTGCCTCTGGAGGAAGCCTGGGTCCAGAAGCGCCGTTAGTACAAGTTACAGGATCTACAGGAACTTGGTTAGGAAAAATATTCCGTTTAAAAGGAGAAGCCCTAAGATCGCTAAGTATAGCAGGTATGGCCTCGGGGTTTACTGCACTTTTTGGAGCTCCACTTGGAGGTAGTTTATTTGCCTTAGAAATTCTTCATTATAAGCATGCTGTAGAGTATTATCGTGCCATAATTCCAGCGCTTGTAGCGAGTAGTTTTAGCTATATTATTTTTGCACTTATTATTCATTTAGGGCTGGGTCCTGTTTGGAATTTATCCGCTTACGAATATTCTGGAATATTCGATTTTGCTTACGCTGTGCTCTTTGCCATTATAGCGACAGCCTTAGGTTGGGGGTTTATTTTTTGTGTAAAAAGTTTTAAAATCATTTTTGAAAAATATCCCATGCCAATTTATATTAAAACCTGTGTAGGCGGACTTATCCTTGGAGTTATTGCTTTTTATTTACCCATAACGCGCTATTTCGGGCATCATGAAATAAACGAATTAATTGACAACCATTTTTCACTTAAATTTCTCTTTATCATTTTAATTTTTAAAATAATCGCCATTGCTATAACCGTAACTTCTGGATGGCGTGGCGGATTTATTATTCCTTTATTTTTTGTAGGCACCACCTTAGGACTTATTATTCATCATTTTTTACCTTCGGTAAGTGTAACACTAACCATTGTTAGTTGTATGGCCGCAATAAATGCTTGTGTTACACGAACTCCTATGAGTACCACAATTTTGCTAACTACATTAACCGGTTTCGGACATTTAATTCCAATTCTTTTTGCGAGTTTAACAGGATATTTTCTCGCTCCAAAAGTGCCTTTTATAAGCGCACAAAAAACTCAGGATCAAGACCATAAATAGCGGTTAAAATTTTTATTCAAAATGTAAAAGATATTTAAAAATAATATACTTTTGATTAAAATTTCTATCGCTATGCAGCGTCTTAAATGAATAAATATATTGTTGTCAATCAACCTGAAAAATGGAATTTTTCGATTGAGAATATTACTGTAATTTCTGCTCAAGATTATCTTACAAACCCCGAGTTTGCCTTAGTAAAAAAAGCTAGAATCTTTAATTTATGTAAGGATTACTCCTACCAAAGCAAAGGTTATTATGTGTCCCTTTTGGCCGAGGCTAGAGGACATTTACCTATTCCAACGGTTAAAAATATTGTTGATTTAAAAGCTTTGAAACTCGTACGCATTGTCTCTGATGAATTCGACGATATTATTCAGCAAAGTTTAAAAAACATTAAATCTCAAGAATTTACACTAAGTATTTATTTTGGTCAGAATGTGGCTCAGAAATACAAAGAGTTAAGCCTACTGTTTTACAAACATTTTCAGGTGCCGTTTTTACGTGTAAAATTCAATCACACTACGAAATGGAATATTCAGAGTATTAAAGCGATTTCGGAATCTGAGATTCCCGTAGAGCATATAGAAAGTGTTCAGGAGTTTGCAAATCAGTATTTTTCTAAAAAGCGTTACGATATTCCGAAGTTAAATAAAAGCGACTTCGACTTGGCTATACTTGTAAATCCAAAAGATCCGGCGCCTCCAAGTAACAGTAAAGCTTTAAAGAAATTCGTCGATTTGGCTGAAAAAATGAATATTTATGCCGAAATCATCGAGCCTAAAGATTTATCACGCTTGTCGTCTTTTGATGCTTTATTTATCCGCCAAAGTACCGAGGTAAATAATGAAGCTTATGCCTTTGCACGAAAAGCACAGCAGGAAGGCATTGCGATTATAGATTATCCAGATGCCATTTTAAAATGCTGCAATAAGGTGTATATGGCAGAAGCGTTACAAAATGCCAATATAGAAACGCCAAAAACTGTTATTGTTCATAAAGACAATAAAAATCAGGTTCTAGATCGTGTCGGTTTACCGTGTGTATTAAAAGCTCCAGATTCCACCTTTTCATTTGGTGTTAAAAAAGCGAAAACAGCAGAGGAATATCAAGCTTTGGTTTCGGAAATGCTAAAAGAATCGGACTTGATTATTGCACAGGAATTTTGTCCTTCAGATTATGATTGGCGCATTGGAATTTTAGACGACAAACCTTTTTTTGCATGTAAATATTATATGGCCAAGGGCCATTGGCAAATTTATAACTGGAATGCTAAAAAGAAAACCGAACAAGATGGCGATGCCGATTGTTTGCCTATAGAACAAGTGCCTAAAAATGTTTTAAAAATGGCCGTAAAATCGGCTAAACTTATGGGTAAAGGTTTATATGGCATCGACATAAAGGTGGTAAATAACCAACCTATGGTTATAGAAATTAACGACAATCCTAATATCGATTTTGGTGTAGAAGATGCCTATTATGGCGATTTGGTTTACACCGAAATTCTTTCAGCACTAAAAAAACGTTTAGATTAAAATGAATAAAAAATATCATCTTTTTGATGTTTATGGAATTGAACTAGAATACATGCTAGTTAATCAATCCGATTTAAAAATAGCTCCAATTGTTGATGCGCTTTTAACTAAAAAAAAAGGCAAATTAACCTCGGACATCGTTAATGGTAAAATTGCATGGAGCAATGAATTAGTGGCGCATGTGGTAGAGTTAAAAACCAACGGACCAACTAAAGATTTAAACAGCTTAGCGGACGAATTTTATAAAAACGTTAAAGAAATAAATAGCCTATTACAAGGGCAAAATGCCCAGTTGTTACCATCTGCGGCGCATCCATTTATGAAACCTGAAACCGACACCGAGCTTTGGAAACACAGTTACAGTGAGGTTTACGAATTGTATAATCGTATTTTTAACTGTAAAGGTCACGGCTGGAGTAACGTGCAAAGCGTACACATTAATTTGCCGTTTTTTGACGACAAGGAATTCGAAAAATTACATGCTGCCATCCGAATTATTTTACCTTTAATTCCTGGGTTAAGCGCAAGTTCTCCTATTCTTGAAAGCAAAATTACAGGATTTAAAGATACCCGTTTAGAATATTACAAAACCAACCAGAAAGAAATTCCTGAGCTTACCGGTTTGGTAATTCCAGAACGTGTGTTTACAAAATTAGACTATTACGCTACCATTTTTGAACCGATAAAAAAAGCCATACAACCTTTTGATACGCACAAGATTTTAGATCATCATTTTTTAAATTCTCGTGGTGCCATTGCGCGATTCGACAGGAATGCTATAGAAATTCGTTTAATAGATATTCAGGAATGCCCGAAAGCAGATTTAGCAATTTGTGCATTAATTATTGAAACTCTTAAATTATTAGTCAATAAAAAATTAGCGCATTTAGCTGCTCAAAAACGTTGGGTAAAAGAAGATTTGTTTAGCATATTAAATGATGCTATAAAATTTGGTGAAAATTCTATAATTACCAATTTAGATTATCTGAATCTATTTGATATTGAAGACGAAACAAGCATACAAAATGTTTGGAGGCATCTTTACGATTTAGCGAAACCTCATATTCATAAATCGCATCATATAACAATTGAAACCATTTTAAATGAAGGCACTTTAGCGACGCGAATTGAAAATGCTTTGGCAGACGATTTTTCCGAAGCACGTATAAAAAGTGTCTATACAAACCTAGCCGATTGTCTTCAAAACAACCTTTTATTTTTAAAATGAAACTCGTTTTAACCTGCGAACATGGCGGAAACACGATTCCAACACGATATATATCCTTATTTGAGAATTCAGAAGTTATTCTGAATTCTCATCGAGGATACGATTTAGGTGCTTTAGATGTGTTTAAATATTTAAAACCGCTTTCTAGTTTTTCAAACTTTAGCGAAACGAGTCGGTTACTTATAGAACTGAATCGTTCTTTGCATCATAACAATCTATTTTCAGAATATACGAAACGGACATCAAAAGACACGAAACAACGACTAATTGATGGTTATTATTTAGTATATAGAAATGCGGTTGAACAGTATATAAAAAAAGAGACTACTAAAGGAAATACTATTTTACATCTATCTGTACATAGCTTTACGCCAGTTTTAAACGGATTAGAACGCCAAACCGATTTGGCATTATTATACGATAGTTCTAAAATAGCAGAAAAAACATTTTGCAAACACTTTAAAACAGAATTTGAAAAGCAAAATTCTACTTTAAAAGTACGATATAATTATCCTTATTTAGGAAGTGCCGACGGGTTTACAACCTATTTACGCCAACATTTCCCGGAAAAATATTTAGGTATTGAACTTGAAATCAATCAGAAATATTCTAAAAATAATTTGATGCCATCTGCATTAAAACGTCAAATTTACGACGCTTTAAAAGCCTGTTTATAAACTAGAAACTTTATGTGTAGATGTGCTAAACCGATTATCAGAATTGCTAATAACACAATTTAAACGCGCAACACATTAAATAAGCGGACGAATATTAGCATACGAATTCTCTAGAGCTTGAATGGCTTCTATTTCGTTTAACCATTCCACTTTTGTAATACCTTCGTTTAATTGAGGCCAAAGGTTGCCTTTAAAATTCGTTGACATTTCGAACCAATGTGTCACTTTAATTTTAAACTTTCCGTTGCGTTTAAAAATATGGTATGTAGAGTGTAATGGCTTGGTAATTTTTAATCCTGTAACCCCGGTTTCTTCTTCTACTTCTCGTAAAGCCGTTTCTTCGATAGACTCTTTTGGCTCGGCCTTTCCTTTAGGTAAATCCCATTTATCATTTCGGTATATAAATAAAATATTTCCATCTTTATTATATACTTTTCCGCCTCCAGCAACAACATTAGGCAACTTTTTCAGAAACTTTTTAAGCAGTTTATCTGGGTTTTTATGAATTAACCTCACCTCTTTTAAAGACGTATTATTCAAATCTTTAATAACTTTACCAATATGTACAGTATCTAGTAAATAATTCTTAAAATACGTTTCCTTTTCTACCTCTGTGGTTAAAACAATAGGCTTATCGTTGACAAAAATTTTATACATATTAAAAAATATCCTGTATTAATTGAGGTAAAAGTATCAATTTTTAAAGCAAACCTAATAACTTTAAAAAAATAATTTTAATCCTAACTAACTATTACATTAATTTAAATTTATGTGTAGTTTTGTAACTATGATTTTTAACAAACATACCGCTCGAAAAACTGCTGAAGTTTTATTGCAGGTAAATGCAATAAAACTTAGCCCTAGTGCTCCTTTTACGTGGGCCTCTGGATGGAAATCTCCTATTTACTGCGATAATAGGATTATACTATCGTTCCCTCCTATTAGAAACTATATACGTGAAACTATGGCCAAACATATTGAAAAACAATATGGAAAACCCGATGTTATAGCTGGGGTTGCCACAGGTGCCATAGGCATTGGTATGCTGGTAGCAGAATATTTAGGCGTACCTTTTATTTATGTAAGACCAGAAGCTAAAAGCCATGGTAGACAAAACCAAATAGAAGGCTTTGCTCAAAAAGGTCAGAATGTAGTTGTGGTTGAAGATTTAATTAGCACAGGAAAAAGCAGTCTAAATGCTGTTAAAGCGTTAAGAGAAGCACAACTGAATGTAAAAGGTATGATTGCCATTTTTTCTTACGGATTTAGTGTTGCCACAGAGAATTTTAAAAAGGAAAATGTTTCGCTACAAACCTTAAGTAATTACGAAAGTTTAATTGAACAAGCTGTAGAAACGAATTATATCTCGCAGTCTGAAGTAAAAACTTTAACAGATTGGAATGCTAACCCGAGTGAATGGAACGCTATTTGATTGGGTTATAATAAACACAATAAATCATGAATTTAGAATCTCCAAAAGTAAGTATAGGTAAATCACCTCAAGAGGTCTTCGATTTTCTTTCGGACATAAAAAATTTCGAAAAACTAATGCCAGATAATATAAGTAAGTTCGAAATTTTAGGTGACGACAAATTTCTTTTTGCTTTAAGTGGTATGCCAGAAATAGTCTTAAAAAAGAAAGAAGTGGTTCCACCTAATAAAATCGTTCTTGGCGCTGCAGGAGGAAAAATAGATTTCTCTTTAATAGGTCATATTAATGAAACGGAATCTGGAGAAAGCGACGTAAAACTTCAGTTTGAAGGCGATTTTAATCCTATGATGGCCATGATGATAAAAGGCCCTATTTCGAAATTTATCGAAACCTTAGTTACAAAAATGCCAGAATCGGTTTAATAAAGTAAGGTAACTTCTTTAAGTTCGAATTCCTTTATAATTTGGTCTTCTAAAAGCACTTTCAAGTTACCAAAATCTGTTACACCAATTATAAAACCCGCAAACATATGACCTTCAGCATCTAGAAATGTTGAAGGTTTATTTTTTTTAAACAAGGCACTTTCGTACTCACTTTTAATTTTATCGTATTGTTCACGTTCTAGCCAAGCAAAACATTCTTTTAACTCCATAAGAATATGGTGCAACACTTCATCTAAATGAAAAATTCGCCCCATTTTATTTACAATAGAAGACGCACGCGGAAGCCCGTTAAAATTTGTCTGGTTTACATTCACTCCTATACCTAAAATACTGTCTCGCAGTCCACCCTGTTTTACTATATTCTCAATTAAAACACCACAGATTTTTTTGTTTGCTGACAAAATGTCGTTAGGCCATTTTATTTGAACTTTTGGCAACATCAGTTTTTTCAGGGCTTTAAAAATGGCAATGGCGGTAACCATACTTATATAAAATTGCTTTTCTATTGGAACAAAAGTCACGTGTTTAAATACACTAAACATAAGGTTTTTAGCAGGTTCAGACTCCCAAACGGTTCCTATTTGGCCTCTGCCCATAGTTTGCTCTTTGGCAACAACCACTGTATAATCCTCCAATAATTCGCAAGTACTTAATTGTTTTAAAAAAGTATTTGTAGAATCGATGGCATCAAGTTTGATTATACGCATTTATATTATTTATATTAGCAGGATGAAAACTTCTGTAATTTTTAAAGTATAAAGAACTAAAAAATAATAACTTTGTACAAATTAAATCGAATTAATGGTTAAAGAAAACACAAATGCAGACCTGCTAATTTCTACTATACTAAGTGGAATTGAAGATGTTAAAGGGAAGGAAATAAATATTTTAGATTTACGTGAAATAGAAAATACGGTTTGCGACTATTTTATAGTGTGTGAAGGAAGTTCTAACACGCAAGTAAATGCCATAGTAAACGCTATTCAGAAAAAAGTTAGTAAAGAACTAAAAGATAAACCTTGGCATATTGAAGGGCAAGACAATGCCGAATGGGTATTAATGGACTACGTAAATGTTGTGGTTCATGTTTTTCAAAAGCACATCCGCGAATACTACGACATTGAGAGCCTTTGGGGCGACGCAAAAACAACTATAATTGAAACGAATTATTAGAATTTAATGGCAAACGAGAAGAAAACTCCCAATAAGAAACCAAAATTAAATCCGTATTGGATTTATGGAGCAATAATTTTAATTTTTATTGCAATGCAAGTTTTTAATAGCACAAGTCTACAAGATGCTAGCACTACAACGCCTTCAGAGTTTATGAATTATCTGAAAGCTGGTGATGTTGCCAGTGTAGAAATTGTAAATAAAAGAGAAGCCGAAGTCTTTTTAACAGATGAAGCTTTACAAAAAGAAGAGCATAAAAAATCGAAACCCTCTACCCTATTGCCAACGGCAACTAAATTACCAAACTACAGCTTTGAATTTGGTGATTTACAGAATTTCGAAAATCAATTAAGCTCTACTATTAAAGACTTAAATTTAAAAACTACTATAAATTATAAAACCGAACAAAACCTTTGGGGAGATTTCCTTATTGGCTTACTTCCATTTATACTATTAATAGGAGTGTGGATTTTCATTATGCGAAGAATGTCTGGAGGCGGCGGAGGCGGCGCTGGCGGACAAATTTTCAACATAGGAAAATCGAAAGCAAAGTTATTCGACCAAAATACCGATGTAAAAACATCATTTAAAGATGTAGCTGGTTTAGAAGGCGCAAAAGAAGAAATACAAGAAATTGTAGACTTCCTTAAAAACCCAGAAAAGTATACCTCTTTAGGTGGTAAAATCCCTAAAGGAGCCCTATTAGTAGGACCTCCAGGAACAGGTAAAACCTTATTAGCTAAAGCCGTTGCTGGTGAAGCTAAAGTTCCTTTTTTCTCTTTATCTGGTTCAGATTTCGTTGAAATGTTTGTGGGTGTAGGTGCTTCTCGTGTAAGAGATTTATTTAAACAAGCAAAAGAAAAGTCGCCAGCAATTATCTTTATTGATGAAATTGATGCGATTGGTCGTGCAAGAGGGAAAAGTAATTTCTCAGGATCTAACGATGAAAGAGAAAACACCTTAAACCAATTATTAACAGAAATGGATGGTTTTGGTACAAATACAAATGTAATTGTATTAGCCGCAACCAACAGAGCAGATGTTTTAGATAGCGCCTTAATGCGTGCTGGACGTTTTGACAGACAAATTTTTGTTGATTTACCAGACATTAGAGAACGTAAAGAAATTTTTGAAGTTCATTTAAGACCTATCAAAAAAGCCGAGAACTTAGATACCGATTTCTTAGCTAAACAAACTCCTGGATTCTCTGGTGCAGATATTGCAAATGTATGTAACGAAGCCGCTTTAATCGCTGCAAGGCAAGGTAAAAAAGCTGTAGATAAGCAAGATTTCCTTGATGCTGTAGACCGTATTGTTGGTGGATTAGAAAAGAAAAATAAAATTATTACCCCTAGCGAAAAGAAAGCTATTGCATTCCACGAAGCTGGTCATGCTACAGTTAGCTGGATGTTAGAGCACGCTGCTCCATTGGTAAAAGTTACTATTGTACCTCGTGGTCGCTCTTTAGGTGCTGCATGGTATTTACCAGAAGAACGCTTAATTGTTAGACCAGAACAAATGCTAGACGAAATGTGTGCTGCTTTAGGAGGTCGTGCTGCAGAACATGTTATTTTCAATAAAATATCTACTGGAGCTTTAAGTGACTTAGAAAAAGTAACAAAACAAGCAAGAGCAATGGTTACTGTTTATGGATTAAGTGATAAGGTTGGTAATTTAACCTATTACGATTCATCTAGCCAAAACGAATATGGATTTACAAAACCATATAGTGAAAAAACGGCAGAACTAATAGATTCTGAAATTTCAGAAATCATTGAAATTCAATATCAAAGAGCTATAAAACTTCTTGAAGAGAACAAAGACAAGCTTACCGAGTTAGCTGAAGTTCTTTTAGAGAAAGAAGTTATCTTTAAAGACAATCTAGAAAAGATTTTTGGTAAACGTCCGTTCGATCCAGAATTAAAACCACTTTTAGATAAATAATTTATTAAGTTGTTTATACTTAATAGCAGGAAAAATCTTAAATTAACCGTTGGGTTAATTTAAGATTTTTTATCTTTGGACAAACCCGATATAATACAGATTAATAGCGCGTGTCTTAATGAGTCTATTTAGAAAACTTTTTGGTTCCAAATCCAATAAATCAGAAGAAGAAATACAATCTGAGGACAGAGGTAAATATATGCCAGAAGTCAACTTACCTATTGACGAGAAGTTCACTATAAACTTTAAAGCCAATGGTGGTAAATTTTTGTATTGCGAGAATACCGACGAAGTATTCCAAACACTAGATTTTATAATAGAAGAGAATAGCTGGGAAGACAAAAAAATCCTAATTCTTGATAACGAATTAAAAAAGCGTTTCGCTTCTTCCAGTTTAAACATGGCTATGCCAAACGATACAGATGCCACATACTTTCTTACCAGTTGTGAAAATTTAATTGCAGACGATGGTTCTTTACTAATTACATCCAATCAAATTGCAGAAAAAAAACTTATAGATTTACCTAGTAATTTTATAGTCTTCGCCACTACAAGTCAAATTGTTGGAAGTATAGGCGAAGGACTTCGCGGTATAAAATCTAAAAACACACAAAGAATACCAACAAATATTACAACTATAAAACATTTTAAATCTGTTGAGGAAAAAAACTTCATGACTTACGGTAGTAATTCAAAAAACCTATATTTGCTGCTCTTAGAAGACCTCTAACATGAAAGAAATTGTTACCAGAGCATTTTTTGGTTTAATATACGTTGTATTACTCATTGGATCCCTTTTCAATGAACATGCATTAACCATTTTATTTTTTATTTTCGGAATAATTAGCATTGCTGAATTCAAAAAACTAATAGAGTTTAGAGCATTTTTACCGTATATAATTTTTATTCTTATCTATTTTGGATTTGGATATTGGCATATGTTATCTCCTAAATTACAAGGATTTAATGAAGCTACACAAATACTTCTTACACTTTCCATATTTGTAAACCTATTTTTAATTAAAGATTTATTCTCTAGAAAGGGTATTCCTTTATTTAAATTTAAACGCTTTTTATTAACCACCTTTTACCTATCTAGTGCATTTGTATTCTTCATGTTAATTGCACGATTCGATAATAAATACCACCCAGGTATTTTATTAGGTTCTTTTATTTTGGTTTGGGTTAACGATACATTTGCGTTTTTAGTAGGTAAAAATTTTGGTAGACAAAAGTTATTCGAAAAAATTTCGCCTAAAAAAACCGTTGAAGGTTTTATTGGAGGCTTATTTTTTTCGTGTATAGCTAGCTATTTTATTGCTACCTTTACGCACACATTAAACTTTTCTCAATGGCTTATTATGGCAATCATAATAAGTGTATTTGGAACGTTAGGAGATTTGGTTGAGTCTAAATTTAAACGTCAGGTTAATGCAAAAGATAGCGGAGTAATTATGCCTGGACATGGAGGTCTATTAGATCGTTTAGACAGTATTATATTCGCATCACCATTTATTTATTTGTTTTTAAGAATATTAGATTATGTTTCATAAAGAAGGTTTTAAAATTATTTTAATCACTTTTGTATTAGTAATTATTTCGTTTTTAGTTATTGATAATTACGTATCTATTTTATGGTTACGTTACCTTTTATTCTTTGTGCTTTTCGGATTTTTAATCCTGATATTACAATTCTTTAGAAATCCAAAACGTAAAGGTCTTCTTAATGACAGCCAGGTGCTATCTCCTGTAGATGGAAAGGTTGTAGTAATTGAAGAAGTTTTCGAAAAAGAATATTTTCAAGAGAAACGCCTACAAGTAAGCGTATTTATGTCGCCTATAAATGTACACGTAACCCGCTACCCTATTGGAGGTGAAGTGGTGTTTAGTAAATACCATCCTGGAAAGTTTTTAGTAGCATGGCACCCAAAAGCTAGTGAAGAAAACGAGCGCACAACTGTGGTTGTAGAAAACAAAACCTTTGGTAAAGTGTTACACCGACAAATAGCAGGAGCTTTAGCAAAACGTATCGTAAATTATGCTAAAGTTGGAGATACTGCTGTCCAAGCAGCAGATTCAGGTTTTATAAAATTTGGTTCAAGAGTCGATTTATTTTTACCTTTAGGAACCAAAATTAACGTCTCTCTTAATGAGAAGGTTAAAGGTGGTGAAAGTATTATAGCAGAATTATAATGACTTCTGAAGAATTAGATATTAATTTTAAAGATGCTGTAGAGCGTATAAATAATTTGCCGGGACCTTTTCCTGCAGATTTTCTTCTGCGCCTGTATGCTTACTACAAAAAAGCTACCAATGATTATGGGAGGCCAAGCAGTGGCAAACCTATTATTAATGCATTTAAAACAAATGCGCTATTTCAAGTTAAAGATATTTCTCAAGACGAGGCAAAACGCATTTACATCGATCTTGTAAACAATTATTTTTTATACAGAAAGTAGTTGTTGAAACTACCTCCTGTATAAAAATTTTTTAATTAAGATTCTCCTTTTATTCTAAAACGAATTCTAATGGCTGTCCTGTTGCACCATTTGGGAAACTAATACCTAACAAGCCAGAAATGGTTGGCGCGATATCTATAATTTCTGTTTTTTGCAAAGTACTTCCGTGTTTAATACCCTTTCCGAAAAATAGTAACGGTACATGGGTATCGTAATTTAAACCAGAACCATGGGTTGAACCTGTTTTGCTATAAGAAATTACCGCAGGATTGTACTCGAAAAGCACATCTCCAGAACGTTTTAAATTATAACCATTTTTAAACAAACTCTCTATGCCGTTTGTAAATGCTCCTTTTGCGATAGTTGAAGCTGTATAGGCGTAATAAATATTATCTAAAGTTATTAGTTCGTTGGCAATGGCTTGTTGTACATCTTCTAAATTAAGCCCTAAAACTTTTATTTTTTCACGATCTAAAAAGATTTGGTTGTTACTTATGTTTTCAATTAAATCTGAAGAACCAAATGTTTTTGTTGTAAAATCATTTAAGTTCGATTTAAATCCCTTCTTTTCAAAATAACCAGCAGGAACATTGTGCTCATGCAAATACGCAGGCACTTCAACAGCACCATGATCTGCTGTTAAAAAGACCGTGTACTCCCCTTTACCAACAGTTTTATCTAACATGTCGAAGAAACGTTCTAAGTCCTTATCTAATCTAATATAAGTATCTTCTACTTCTTTAGAACTTACCCCAAAATTATGACCAACATAATCTGTTGAAGAGAAACTTACAGTTAAAACATCGGTAATGTCGTCCTGCCCTAAATCCTCACCCTTAACAGCTGCCATTGCAAAATCTGCTACTATACTGTTTCCGTAAGGTGTCGATTTAATAATATCGAAACCACCATTCTCCTTACTTAGTTTCTTTAAATCGTAAGGGAAAGTAGCAGTTTCTTTACCTTTAAAACCACCTTCGAAGGCATTTAAATCGTCACCACTTTCAGTATACGTCTTAATATTATAAAGCGTATTCCAATCTTTTAAATACGATTTAGCAGTTTTAGAATCGTTAAACTTTTCTACCCATTTTGGTAATTTTTCTTGATAGTAAGTACTAGAAATAAAAACACCTTCGTCTTTTCCATGAAACCAATACGCGGCATTAGCTGTATGTCCCGCCGGTAAAATTGCACCACGGTCTTTTACAGAAACACCAATAGTTTTCCCCTGCATTTGTGTAAATAATCTATTTTCATCGGCAAAAGATGTGGTCATCATACGGTGTGGTGACATTTTTCCTGCTTTATCTGCAGTCCCTACAGAAGCTACGGTAGAATCTCCTGCACAATACACACTTGTTTTACTTTCCTTATCGTACCAATTATTACCAATAATACCATGATTCATAGGAGACGTTCCTGTATAAACAGAAGCATGTCCCGGTGCTGTATACGTAGGTATGTAATTAAAATGATTATTTTTACAATTAAAACCTTCATTCATCATACGTTTAAAGCCTCCTTCACCGTATTTATTATAAAATCGCGTTAAATAATCGTAGCGCATTTGGTCTACTACAATTCCAACCACTAACTTTGGTTTTACATAAATTTGAGACGCTTCATTGTCTTGTATTTTTTGGGCAAAACTTGACATACATAACAAGCTAGACACAAAAAATAATATTGATTTTTTCATAAATGATAAATTATATATAGAAATGCAAAAATAAGGTTTTTAAAATCTTTCTTAATTTAAATAATCATTAAATAAGTTCTAGTAATTTTTTACTTTAGCAATTACAAAATATTCTATGAGTTATCTGCACAGTATTGGCGCTTACGTCTTGATGATTATTGAGATTTTCAAAAAACCCACCAAATGGTCGGTTATGAAAAAACTCATCTTAAAAGATATAGACGATTTAATTATTGGTTCTTTAGGAATCGTTGCGTTTATTTCCTTTTTTGTTGGGGGTGTTGTTACCATTCAAACCGCCTTAAACATGGATAATCCATTAGTGCCAAAATCTTTAATTGGTTTTGCGACACGGCAATCGGTAATTTTAGAATTTGCGCCTACTTTCATCTCGGTAATTATGGCTGGTAAAGTAGGGTCCTTTATTACATCTAGTATCGGAACTATGCGGGTAACCGAGCAAATTGATGCCTTAGAAGTTATGGGTATTAATTCGCTTAACTATTTGGTGTTCCCAAAACTGGTAGCGCTTATGCTTTATCCGTTTCTTATTTCTATTTCTATGTTTTTAGGAATTATTGGAGGATTGGCCGCTTGTGCTTTTGGAGATTTTGCTACCATTAACGATTATATTGTAGGTTTACAAGACGAATTCATACCTTACCATATTGTGTATGCTTTTATAAAAACTATTGGTTTTGCTTTCCTTTTGGCGACCATACCATCCTTTCATGGGTATTATATGAAAGGTGGCGCCTTAGATGTTGGTAAAGCGAGTACGGTATCTTTTGTATGGACTAGTGTTGCCATTATTACATTGAATTTCATTCTAACCCAAATCCTTTTAAGCTAATGATTGAAGTTAAAGATTTACACAAATCCTTTGGAGATGCTCATATTTTAAAAGGTATTAGTACGACTTTTGAAAAAGGAAAGACCAATCTTATTATAGGCCAAAGTGGTTCTGGGAAGACCGTTTTCTTAAAATGTTTGTTAGGCTTATTCGATTATGAAGAGGGCAGTATCTCTTACGAAGGGAGAATTTTTTCACAATTGTCTGAAGATCAAAAACGGAATTTAAGATCTGAAATTGGAATGGTTTTTCAAGGCAGTGCCTTATTCGATTCTATGACTATTGCAGAAAACGTGATGTTCCCTTTACGTATGTTTACAAAGCAAAGTAAAAGTGAAATGAGCGACCGTGTAGACTTTGTATTAAAACGTGTTAATCTTGAGGACGCTCATAATAAATTACCTTCTGAAGCTTCTGGAGGAATGCAAAAACGTGTGGCTATAGCACGTGCTATAGTAAATAAACCTAAGTATTTATTTTGCGACGAACCAAACTCTGGTTTAGATCCTAAAACTGCAATTGTTATCGATAATCTTATTCAAGAAATCACTGACGAATACGATATCACGACGGTAATAAATACTCACGATATGAATTCTGTAATGGAAATAGGTGAAAAAATTGTGTTTTTAAAGGATGGTTTAAAAGCTTGGGAAGGCTCTAACCAAACCATTTTTAAAACCGACAACGAAGTTGTAACCGACTTTGTATATTCTTCAGAATTGTTTAAAAAGGTGCGTAAAATGTATATCGAAGAAAACCTTTAGTGTTTAATTCGTTTAACTGTTAAGGTATCCAAATCTAATTTCAATTTCAACCAGCGTTCTAATTTATCTTGCTCTTTCTCAATAACATCTTCATTTAATTTTTTGTCCTTTTTCCAACGTACTGCGAATACAGGAAGGGTATCAATCTTATCGAAATTCGAGGTTATGACAGTAGAATAACTAAACATGTCTAGGTTTTCGTAATTAATATGAACCTCCTTCATTACTTCTTGAAATGGAATAGTTCTATCTTCTAGATATTGTAACTGACTCACTTTTTTCTCTAAGAACACGATTTTCTGACTTTGTGAAAGTAAATCTAAAGAATCGCGATATCGCAATTGCTCCATATATTTTACATTATCTAAGTTAGATCTGTTCTGATTAAAATTAAAATGAGCATTTCTAAGCGCTGGATAATCTGCTAATCTTGCTTTTAGAAGCTCTATCGTTTCCGTTGGTATATAACCTAAACCATAGGTGTTAAATTCGATACTAGAGCCTTCTTTCCCATTAGAATATTTATAAACCACATTTTTCTTTACGTATTCATACTGTGGTAAACCCTTAAGTTCACGATCTAAGTACAATTGGGCTTCTCTTTTAAAGTTACTTTCTTTTAAAACATCTATAAATGTCCAAATTGCAGGAATCATAGCTACAACGGCTAGAACGGACGCAAATTGAGAAATACGTTTTCTTTTCTGAGAATTCACGTATTTAATCATTGGGAACCTTAAAATTTTAAGCGCAATAAAAGTGGCCAATGCAATAAATATGGTGTTAATCATGAACAGGTAAAATGCACCCGAAGCATAACCAATTCCTTTAGAAAAATCATCGAAAGCCACAGCCAAACCATAACCTACTGTACATAACGGAGGCATTAAAGCTGTTGCAATAGCAACCCCAAAAATAACAGAAGCGATAGTACCCTTTTTAGTTCTCGCAATAATTAATGCGGCACCACCAAAAAATGCAATTAAAACATCTCTAATATCAGGTTTCGTACGTGCTAAAAGCTCTAAAGACTCCTCTTGTAATGGGAAAAATTTATAGAATAGGAAGGCTGTTAATACACTTAAGAAAATCATAACTCCAAAGTTAATTATGGATTTTCTCAGCGTGTCAATATCATTAATGGCAACCGATAGACCAATACCTAGAATAGGTCCCATTAACGGCGAAATTAACATGGCACCAATAACAACAGCAGTAGAATTAGCGTTTAATCCGACAGAAGCCACAAAGATAGAACAAATCAAAATCCAAGCTGTAGCACCTTTAAAAGGAATATCTCCCTTAATGGCATCAATAGTGGCTTGCTGATCTGTATCTTGTCTAAAATCTAAAAGCTCTGATAAGAAATTTTTAATATTCCCAAGTAAACCAATAGCATCTTTTTTAATGGCTTGCTTAGAATCTTTTACAGCGGCATCTTGTGCGGCCTCTTTTTCTTTATCGGCTTCCTCTTCAGAAAAGTTAAACTTATTCTCGCTCATATATTAACAGTAGTTTTCACCAAACTCATCTTTAACCGTATTACGAACCTCCTTAATTCCTTGTTCTTTTTCTTTAGGATAGATTAGTAAAACGTCGTCTTTATCAATTATAATATAGTCATTTAAACCTTCTATAACAACAATTTTATCATTTTGGGTTCTAATCATATTACCACTTGCATCCTGAACTAAAGTTCTTGCATTTACTACGGCGTTATTATTAGAATCTTTATCTAATTTATCGTATAAACTTCCCCAGGTACCAAGATCGTTCCAATCGAATTGTGCCGATAATACATACACATTTTTCGATGGTTCCATAATGGCATAATCCACAGAAATATTTTCCGCTTTTATATAATTTTCATTTATAAATTCGGTTTCAGTATCTGTATTATAAGCCGACATTCCGTTTTTAAATAATTGAAATAATGTTGGCTGATTGATTTCAAATGCTTTTAAAACACTTTCAACACTCCACATAAAAATACCTGCATTCCAAACAAAATTCCCTTGTTTTATAAACGATTTAGCCGTATCGTAATCTGGTTTTTCTCTGAATTGTTTAACGGGTTTTACCACATTTTCCGTTTCTGTATCAAATTCAATATATCCATATCCTGTATTTGGAAAGGTTGGTTCGATACCTAAAGTCATTAAAGCATCATTTTCCTTACAAAAATCGAAAGCGGTTAACACATTTCTTGAAAAAGCATCTTCATCTTCAATCCAATGGTCGCTGGGTGCTACCAACATGAGCGCATCTGGATTTTCTTTCTGAATTTTTAAAGCGGCATACAAAATACAAGGTCCTGTATTTTTCATTGCTGGCTCTAGAACCACTTGTTGTTGTGTTACCTCTGGTAGTTGTTCTAGAACAAGATCGTTATAAGCTTCATTGGTTAAAATATAAATGTTTTCTTTCGGAATAAAACGAGATAAACGTTGAAACGTCTTTTGAATTAACGTGTCTCCGGTGCCTAACATATCATGAAATTGTTTAGGAAAACTATTCATACTTACTGGCCAAAATCTAGACCCTACTCCTCCTGCCATAATAATGGCGTAATTATTCTTGTTCATTTATTTTTTCTTAAATAACTTCTATTTCTACGTTCGGGTTAAACAAATATATTTTACCCGTTTTAATCTCTATACATTCAAAACGCTTTACACGTCTATTTCCCTTTTTAAATTGCCTCCCATTATGGATTTTAAAAACACTTCCTTCTGGAACCTCAAAAATATATGTTTTATTTGAATTTTCATCAAATTGTTTTAAGGCTAATGCTAAGATGTGGTCGGTATCGCTTGTCGCTTTAGGATTTCTAAAATGTCTTGCTAATAAAGGTAATAACTCTTCAGGAAATACTTGGGGATTTAAAAACGGCAACATTAAATATTGAAAAGTTTGCTTCCATTCCTTCCCGTGTGGTTTTATCATTCTACCATAAGCCTGAAAAGCCTCGAAATGTGCAATTTCGTGAATTAAAGTAATTAAAAACCGATATGGATTTAAATTGGAATTTACTGTTATTAAATGTCTGCCGTTAGTCAACTTCCTATAATCGCCATGTCTTGTTTTGCGTTCTTTTTTAACTACAAAATCGAGCTTATCGTTAGCCAATAGTTCCATTACTTTAGGAACTGCATATTGAGGAATATAGCGTTGAAGTGTATTCTGCATTGTGCTACAAATGTACGCGAAAGTAAATTAATTTCAACATTATTATACCTTTAAGCTTTATGAAAACAAGCTTGAGATTAATCTCTAATTAAAGGCATTGTAGAACAGCGTAATAAGCCCTCTTGTTTAGATATTTCGGCATAAGGCACTTCTTCTACAGTAAAACCACAAGCTCTTAACCAGGTGTTTAATCTTGTGAAATTTTGTTCAGAAATCACCACATTTTCAGCAATAGAAAACACATTACTATTCATATTGTACATTTCATCTCTTGTAATATGAAATAAGTTTTCTTCTCCAAACAAATTAACTAAATACTGATAATCGGACGCTTCTTTAAAACCGTCTCTAAAAATAATCCCCTTGTTTTTCCCTACCGGTTGAAAACAACAATCTAAATGCAATGCATTATCTCGAGGATCTGTTTTCGATTTTACCAAATCGAATTCTTTTACAGTTTTATTAGGGAAAAGATTTTTTATAAAATTTACGCCCTCCATATTCGTTCTAGCCGTAATATGATTTGGATAATCGCTCCCTTTATAGGTTCCGATAAAAATATGATCGTTCCACAACATGACATCGCCCCCTTCAATATGAACTTCCTCTGGCGGTTTAATAATGTTTTCGGGTTTAATTAATTGGATAACGTGTTGTATAGCTTCTACTTCTTGTTCTCTATCCGGAAGAATATTAGCTTTTATTAATTTATCGTCGATTACAAAGGCTATATCACGAGCAAAAATCTGGTTGTAATGTTCTATTACTTTAGGCCGAAAAACTGTAACATTATACTTTTCAAAAACCTTAGCTACGGCTTCCATTTCTTTCACCATATCTTCCTCGATAGGATAGGTGCCTGCTTTTATATGTTCGATAGATTTTGGGTCGTAAGCATCTTCAATAGCAGGAACAGCTCCATTACTAATTGCTGTTCCTAACACTACTGCACGTAGTCTAGACGTTTCGTTTGAGACATTTAATGATAACATAAATATGAAATAAAAATGTCATTTTGAAAATTTTAAAACAATAAAATGCTTTAGAATCATCCAAAATGACATTAGATTTTTAATATATAAAACTTCTTAACGTTTATCTACGTCTACAAAAGGTCTTAAAGTTTCCCCAATGTATAACTGACGAGGACGTCCGATTGGTTCTTTTCTTAAACGCATTTCTCTCCATTGTGCAATCCATCCTGGTAAACGACCAATTGCAAACATTACAGTAAACATTTCTGTTGGAATATTCATGGCTCTATAAATAATTCCTGAGTAAAAGTCTACGTTTGGATATAATTTTCTATCTACAAAGTATGGATCTTCTAGAGCTTCTTTTTCTAAACCTTTAGCAATATCTAAGATAGGATCTTCTATACCTAAAGCATTTAATACTTCGTCTGCAGCTTTCTTAATTATTTTAGCACGAGGATCGAAGTTTTTATACACTCTGTGTCCGAATCCCATTAATCTAAATGGATCATTTTTATCTTTAGCCTTAGCCATATACTTTTTAGTGTCTCCACCATCAGCTTCTATAGCTTGAAGCATTTCTAATACCGCTTGGTTAGCACCTCCATGAAGTGGTCCCCATAGTGCAGAAATACCAGCAGAAATTGATGCAAATAACCCTGCATGTGAAGATCCTACGATACGTACTGTTGATGTTGAACAATTTTGTTCGTGGTCTGCATGTAAGATTAATAATTTATCTAAAGCATCTACTAAAACTTGGTTTTGCTCATAGGCACGGTTAGGTTTAGAGAACATCATTTTAAGGATATTTTCAACATATCCTAAAGATTCATCTCCATAATCAAGAGGTAAACCTTGCTTTTTACGCATAGTCCAAGCAACTAAAACAGGCATTTTACCTAAAATCTTAACAATGGCTCTATACATTTCCGCTTCAGAATTTACATTTACCGAAGTTGGATTAAATGCTGTTAAGGCACTTGTTAAAGATGAGATAATTCCCATCGGGTGTGCCGATTTAGGGAATGCTTCTAAAATTTTCTTTATATCCTCATCTACTGCAGATTCAGCTTTAATATCAGCGTGGAATTTATCATTTTGTTCTTTCGTAGGTAATTCTCCAAAAATTAGAAGATAAGCAACTTCTAGGAAGTCTACTTTTTCAGCAATTTCTTCTATTGAATATCCTCGATATCTTAAAATTCCTTTTTCTCCATCTAAAAATGTTATTGCACTTTCGCAAGAACCTGTGTTTTTAAATCCTGGGTCTATTGTTATTACACCTTCTGTAGCCGTTCTTAGTGTACTTATATCTATTGCAACTTCATTTTCGGTTCCTGTAACTAAAGGAAATTCATATTTTTTCCCATCGATTTCAATTGTGGCTGTATTTGACATATTAATTTACTTGTGTTATTCTAATTTTATTGGTTCCGGCTAAAATACGAAATCTATCACGATTTATTAATATAATAAATGAACCATTTAAATAAAGATTAGATAAAAATTCGCATAAAAAAAAGCGATTATTTCAAAAAATAATCGCTTTCCAAATATGTTTAAAGATTTACTAGAATTTAAACGCTTTTCCTTGAGGATAATAAGCTACTTCTCCTAATTCTTCTTCGATACGTAATAACTGATTGTATTTCGCCATACGGTCACTTCTAGAAGCTGAACCTGTTTTAATTTGACCACAGTTTAACGCCACGGCTAAATCTGCAATAGTATTATCTTCAGTTTCACCAGACCGGTGAGACATTACTGATGTATACCCCGCATTCTTAGCCATATTTACAGCTGCTATTGTTTCTGTTAAAGAACCAATTTGGTTTACTTTAATAAGGATAGAGTTAGCGATACCTTCGTCAATCCCACGAGATAAACGTTCTACGTTTGTAACAAATAAATCATCTCCTACCAATTGTACTTTATCACCAATTTTGTCTGTAAGTAGTTTCCATCCTTCCCAGTCATTTTCATCCATTCCATCTTCAATTGAGATAATTGGATATTTAGCTGATAATTCTGCTAAGTATTCTGCTTGCTCTTCACTAGTTCTGATTTTTCCAGCTGAACCTTCAAATTTAGTATAATCGTATTTACCATCTACATAAAATTCTGCAGCAGCACAATCTAAAGCAATCATAACTTCGTCACCGAAAGAATATCCAGCCTTTTCAACAGCTACTTTAATAGAATCTAAAGCATCTTCTGTTCCGCCTTCTAAAGTTGGTGCAAAACCTCCTTCATCACCTACAGCAGTGCTTAAACCTCTATCGTGTAATACTTTTTTAAGGTTATGGAAAATTTCTGTTCCCATTTGCATAGCGTGTGTAAAGTTTTTGGCTTTTACAGGCATAATCATAAATTCTTGGAATGCAATAGGCGCATCACTATGAGAACCACCATTAATAATGTTCATCATAGGAACTGGCAACGTGTTAGCAGATACACCACCTACATAACGGTATAACGGAACACCTAATTCGAAAGCGGCAGCTTTAGCAACTGCTAAAGACACACCTAAAATAGCATTTGCTCCTAATTTAGATTTATTTGGAGTCCCATCTAAATCAATCATTATTTGATCAATCTGATTTTGTTCGAAAACAGACATACCTAATAATTCTTCAGCAATAATAGTATTTACATTCTCTACAGCTTTAGAAACACCTTTGCCCATGTATGCTTTACCACCATCTCTTAATTCTACTGCTTCATGTTCACCGGTTGATGCTCCTGAAGGAACAGCCGCTCGTCCAAACGCGCCATTTTCTGTAACTACATCTACTTCTACTGTTGGATTTCCACGAGAATCTAAAATTTGTCTTGCATGAATATTAATAATTATGCTCATCGTATTGTTATTTAAAAGGTTATTTTATTGTTTTTAAAGCACTAATTTACGAAAATGTTAAACTAAATTTTAACAAAAAATGTTATATTTATGCTATATTATTACTACAATGATTTCGTAACAAAAAAACCTCAAATAAAGCAAGCTTTAATTGAGGTTTTTTAGACGTGAACTCTTAATTATTTCTTAATATTTTCGATGAATTGATCGAACAAATATTCAGCATCGTTTGGTCCAGGACTCGCTTCTGGATGATATTGTACAGAAAAACAGTTTTTATTTTTCATTCGTAATCCTGCAACCGTATTGTCGTTTAAGTGAACATGTGTAACTTCAAGATCTGGATGTACTTCTACCTCTTCACGATTTACAGCAAAACCATGATTTTGAGATGTAATTTCTCCCTTTCCAGTGATTAAGTTTTTAACAGGGTGATTAATACCACGATGTCCATTATGCATTTTATAAGTAGACACCCCATTTGCTAAAGCGATTACTTGGTGCCCTAAACAAATACCGAATACTGGTAAATCTCTTTTAATAATTTCTTTTGCTACGTTTTGAGCAGATATTAATGGCTCTGGATCTCCAGGACCATTAGATAAGAAATACCCATCTGGATTAAAAGCACTTAAATCCTCGAAAGTAGAATCGAAAGGAAATACTTTTATATATGCCCCGCGTTTAGCAAGGTTACGTAAAATATTCTTTTTTATACCTAAATCTAAGGCGGCGATTTTAATGGATGCATTTTCGTCTCCAACAAAATATGGTTCTTTGGTAGAAACACTAGAAGCCAACTCTAGACCATTCATATCTGGAATGTCCTTTAATTGTTCTTTTAAGCCTTCAATATTGTCTACATCTGTAGAAATTAATGCATTCATGGCTCCATTATCTCTAATGTAACTAACAAGAGCTCGAGTATCTACATCGGAAACCGCTAATAAATTGTTATCATTTAAAAACGATTCTAAACTTGCATCTGCCGAATCCCGAGAAAACTCATAACTAAAGTTCTTACAAATTAAACCTGATATTTTAATACTATCAGATTCTACTTCAGATTTTTCTGTACCATAGTTTCCTATATGTGCATTGGTAGCAACCATTAATTGCCCAAAATATGAAGGGTCTGTAAATATTTCTTGGTACCCTGTCATACCCGTATTAAAACAAACTTCTCCAAACGCAGTTCCTTCTCTATTACCTACAACTTTACCATGAAAAATGGTACCATCCGCTAATAATACAACTGCCTTATTTCTTTTTGATATTTCATTTTTAAAATGCGTTACAAAATTGATGTAGTTATTAATAACTTGTAAAATGTAGAGTTTCTATAAAATGTGATCAATTTATAAATTAAATAGAATCAATCGTTATAAACTTTGAACAGAAACTAAACTTCACAAAAATATATTTAGTTTTTTAAAATAATTTCGTGCAAATATAAAAAAAAAGGCCACCCTTAATTAGGGTAGCCTCTTTTTATTTATAATATGCGTATAACATTTATTCTTCTTCGTTAGAAGCTTTAGTGTCATCAACTTTTGGAGCAGCTGGAGCAGCAGCTTTCGAGCCACCTCTTCTACTTCTACGAGTTGTTTTCTTTTCAGCTTTACCAGCATTATAGATTTCGTTGTAATCAACTAATTCTATCATTGCCATATCAGCGTTATCTCCTAAACGATTACCAAGTTTAATAATACGAGTGTATCCTCCTGGTCTATCACCTACTTTAGTAGCAACTTCTCTGAATAATTCAGTTACAGCTTCTTTTTGTCTTAATTTACTAAATACAATACGTCTGTTGTGTGTTGTATCTGCTTTAGACTTAGTTACTAAAGGCTCTACAAATTGTTTTAAAGCTTTCGCTTTAGCAACTGTAGTATTAATACGTTTGTGTTCTATTAAAGAACAAGCCATATTAGCAAGCATTGCCTTTCTATGCGCTGTTTGCCTACCTAAGTGGTTTACTTTTTTTCCGTGTCTCATGACATTTGTGTTATCATCTTGCTACTAAACTCGAGATCGAGGAGCAAAATATGATTAATTAATCTTTATCTAATTTGTATTTTGATAAATCCATTCCGAAATTTAAACCCTTTACGTTTACAAGCTCTTCAAGCTCTGTTAAAGATTTTTTACCGAAGTTACGGAACTTCATTAAATCATTTTTGTTGAATGATACTAAGTCACCTAATGTATCCACTTCTGCAGCTTTTAAACAATTAAGCGCACGAACCGAAAGATCCATATCAACTAATTTTGTTTTAAGCAACTGTCTCATATGAAGAGATTCTTCATCGTAAGTTTCAGTTTGTGCAATCTCATCTGCTTCTAATGTAATACGCTCATCAGAGAATAACATGAAGTGGTGGATTAATGTTTTTGCTGCTTCAGTTAAAGCATCTTGAGGCGTAATAGAACCGTCTGACTGAATTTCGAAAATTAACTTTTCGTAATCTGTTTTTTGTTCTACACGGTAGTTCTCAATGCTATACTTTACATTTTTTATTGGTGTATAAATAGAATCTGTAAAAATAGTTCCTATTGGAGCAGTAGCTTTTTTATTTTCTTCTGCAGGCACATATCCTCTACCTTTTTCAATAGAAATTTCCATGTTTACACTTACTTTAGGATCTAAGTTACAGATTACTAAATCTGAATTTAAAACTTGGAAACCTGAAATAAATTTTTGGAAATCTCCTGCTGTGATTTGATTTTGTCCAGAAACAGAAATAGAAACAGATTCGTTATCTACATCTTCAATTTGTCTTTTAAAACGAACTTGTTTTAAATTTAAAATAATTTCTGTAACATCTTCTACAACACCAGGTATTGTTGAGAATTCATGATCTACACCTTCAATTCTAACCGATGTAATTGCGAAACCTTCTAAAGAAGAAAGTAAAACTCTTCTTAAAGCGTTTCCAACTGTTAAACCATAACCAGGTTCTAGAGGTCTGAATTCGAATTTACCTTCGAAATCAGTAGAATCGATCATGATTACTTTATCGGGCTTCTGAAAATTAAATACTGCCATATTTTTCTTCGTTTTAATTGTTATTTAGTTGCGCGGTTAATAAGTTTGAAGAAATACAAATTAACCCTTTGGCTAAATACCAATGTGTTTATTTATTATTTAGAATATAATTCGACGATGAACTGCTCGTTGATGTTTTCTGGAATTTGAATTCTAGCAGGTACAGATACATAAGTTCCTTGCTTAGTTTCAGAATTCCAAGTAATCCATTCGTATACTTGACTTGAATTTGATAAAGATCTATCAATAGCTTCAAGTGATTTAGATTTTTCTCTAACAGCTACTACATCTCCAGCTTTTAATTGGTAAGAAGGAATGTTTACAATTTCTCCGTTAACCGTAATGTGTCTGTGAGAAACTAATTGTCTAGCACCACTTCTAGAAGGAGATAATCCCATTCTAAATACCACATTGTCTAATCTAGACTCACATAATTGTAATAACACCTCACCAGTAATACCTTGTGCAGCTGTTGCTTTTTTGAATAAACCTCTAAATTGACGCTCTAATATACCGTAAGTATATTTCGCTTTTTGCTTCTCCATTAATTGGATTGCGTATTCAGATTTTTTTCCACGACGCTTGTTCGCTCCGTGTTGACCTGGAGGGTAATTTCTTTTCTCGAAAGATTTATCATCTCCAAAAATAGCTTCACCAAATTTACGAGCTATTTTAGTTTTAGGACCAGTATATCTTGCCATTTCTAATTGTTTTTAAGAGTGATTATGAATTAAGGTCTTAATCTTATCCTTCGATAATCGTTAATCTCTTGTTTATACTTGTTAAATTATTTTTTTAAGACTGCAAATTTACACATAAAAAAATTAATACCAACTGTATATGAAGCTGATATTAATTTTTTTTATATTTAAACGTAAATTATACTCTTCTACGTTTTGGAGGACGACATCCATTATGTGGTAATGGAGTAACATCGATAATTTCCGTTACTTCAATTCCTGCATTATGAATAGAACGGATAGCAGATTCTCTACCATTTCCTGGACCTTTAACGTAAACCTTTACTTTCTTTAAACCAGCTTCTTGTGCAACCGCAGCAGCATCTTCAGCAGCTAATTGAGCAGCGTAAGGTGTGTTTTTCTTAGATCCTCTAAATCCCATTTTACCAGCAGAAGACCAAGAAATTACGTCTCCTTTTTTGTTGGTAAGTGAAATAATGATGTTGTTAAAAGAAGCAGTAACGTGAGCTTCTCCTACAGAGTCTACTATAACTTTACGTTTTTTAGTACTCTTTGTATTTGACTTTGCCATATTATTTTAGTTTCTAGTTGTTAGTTGTTAGTGATAGAATCCTAAACTTTTCAATTTCAAACAGATTCATCTAACGACTAAATACCAATGACTTTTAATTATTTAGTTGCCTTCTTTTTGTTAGCAACAGTTTTTCTTCTACCTTTTCTAGTTCTAGAGTTGTTTTTAGTACGTTGTCCTCTTAATGGAAGACCTGCTCTATGACGAATACCTCTATAACATCCAATATCCATTAATCGCTTAATGCTTAATTGTGTTTCAGAACGTAACTCACCTTCAATAGTATAAGTTGCAACAGCTTCACGAATATTTCCTATTTGATCGTCTGTCCAGTCTTGAACTTTAGTGTTTTCGTCAACTTTAGCAGCTGCTAAAATTTCTTTTGCTCTACTTGTACCTACTCCGTAGATATAAGTTAAAGAGACTACTCCTCTTTTCTGTTTTGGTATGTCTACACCTGCAATTCTTGCCATAACTACCCTTGTCTTTGTTTGAATCTAGGATTCTTTTTGTTAATTACGTAAAGTCTACCTTTTCTACGCACGATTTTACAATCTGCACTTCTTTTTTTAACTGATGCTCTTACTTTCATCGTATTAGTATCTATAAGTTATTCTAGCCTTAGTTAAATCGTAAGGACTCATTTCTAATTTTACTTTATCTCCTGGTAACAATTTAATGTAATGCATACGCATTTTACCAGATATGTGTGCAGTCACAATGTGACCATTCTCTAACTCAACACGAAACATAGCATTAGATAATGCTTCTATAATTGTTCCGTCTTGTTCTATTGCTGCTTGTTTTGCCATTGTATAATATATTAAGCTACTGCTTTTCTATTTTTACCAGTTTTCATCAAGCCATCATAGTGTCTATTCAACAAGTAAGAATTTACCTGTTGCATCGTATCAATTGCAACTCCCACTAAAATTAATAGTGAAGTACCTCCAAAAAATAAGGCCCATCCTGATTGTACGTTCATTAACTTTACAACAACTGCAGGAAACACAGCTATTAAGGCTAAGAAAATAGATCCTGGTAATGTTATTTGAGACATAATTTTATCTAAATATTCTGATGTTTCAGATCCTGGACGAATACCAGGAATAAATCCACCACTACGTTTTAAATCGTCTGCCATTTTGTTCGTAGGAACTGTAATTGCAGTATAGAAATACGTAAATATGATAATTAAAAATGCGAATAATAAATTATACCAAAATCCGAATATATCAGAAAATTGTGATTGTAACCATTGTCCAGCAGAAGTGTCTTTCATAAAGGCAGTTCCACCAATTAAACCTGGTACAAACATAATAGCTTGAGCAAAAATGATTGGCATTACTCCAGAAGCGTTAAGTTTTAAAGGGATGTATTGTCTAGATCCCATTATGTTTTTCTCGTATCCTCCAGAGGCAGTACGTCTTGCATATTGTACAGCAATTTTTCTTACTGCCATAATAAGCATGATTGAAGCAAAGATAATTACAAACCACAGCACCAATTCTATAAGTATTAACATTACGTTATTACCTTCTAAACGTGACGCCGCGTTTTGGAAGAACGATAATGGTAAACGTGCAATAATACCCACCATAATTAATAGTGAAATACCATTTCCAATACCTTTATCTGTAATCTTCTCTCCTAACCACATAGCAAAGATACAACCTGTAACTAAGATGATTATAGAAGACGAATAGAATAAACCTCCTTGTCCTAATAAGAACGCACTTTGAGGAATTCCTAAACTAGGTAAACTAGCTAAATATCCAGGTGCTTGCACCAAACATATTGCGATAGTTAACCAACGCGTGATTTGATTAATTTTCTTTTGCCCACTTGCACCCTCTTTTTGTAATTTTTGCAAGTAAGGAATTGCAATTCCCATTAACTGCACTACAATAGAAGCAGAAATGTAAGGCATAATACCTAAGGCGAATATAGATGCATTAGCAAAAGCTCCACCGGTAAATGCATTTAACAAACCTAATAATCCAGAATCTGTATTATCTTGTAAGGTTTCCAATTGTGCTGCATCAATACCTGGTAAAACTACTTGAGCACCAAATCGATAAACTAATAATAGACCAACTGTAAGGATGATTCTATTTCTTAACTCCTCAATTTTCCAAACATTCTTTAACGTTTCTATAAATTTCATGCGCTATTACGTGATTATAAAGTTACAGCTTCTCCTCCTGCAGCTTCAATAGCAGCTTTTGCTGAAGCAGTAAATTTATGAGCAGTTACTTTTAATTTTGCTTTTAGTTCTCCTCTACCTAAGATTTTAACTAGATCATTTTTTCCAGTTACACCTAAAGATAATAAAGTGTCTAAATCTACCGTGTCTTTAATTTTCTTATCATCAACCAATTGTTGTAAAGAATCTAGGTTTACACCTTGGTATTCTACACGGTTAATGTTAGTAAAACCAAATTTAGGAACACGACGTTGAAGTGGCATTTGCCCTCCTTCAAAACCAATCTTCTTAGAATAACCAGAACGAGACTTGGCTCCTTTGTGACCACGAGTTGCAGTACCACCTTTACCAGATCCTTGTCCACGACCTATTCTTTTCCTTGATTTTTAACTGAACCTTGTGCAGGTTTTAAATTACTTAAATCCATTTCTCAGTTTATTATTAAGCTTCTTCTACAGAAACTAAGTGTTCTACTTTAGCAACCATACCAAGAATATTTGGTGTGTTTTCATGCTCTACGACTTGCCCAATACGTTTAAGACCAAGAGCCTCTAAAGTTCTCTTTTGTCTTTGTGTACGTTTAATTGCGCTTTTAACTTTCGTTACTTTAATCTTTGCCATTTCTATCGCTATTAACCTTTAAAAACTTTTTCTAATGAAACGCCTCTATCTTTAGCAATTGAATCTGCACTTCTTAATTGTAATAATGCGTCAAAAGTTGCCTTAACAACGTTATGAGGGTTTGATGAACCTTGAGACTTAGATAATACATCATGTACACCTACTGCTTCTAAAACTGTTCTTACAGCTCCACCAGCAATAACCCCTGTACCAGGAGCTGCAGGAATAATGTTTACTCTTGCTCCACCAAATTTTCCTTTTTGTTCATGTGGTAATGTACGTTTTACGATAGGAATACGCACTAAATTTTTCTTTGCATCTTCTACTGCTTTAGCAATAGCACTTGCAACATCTTTAGACTTTCCTAAACCGTGACCTACTACACCTGCTTCATCACCAACCACTACGATTGCTGAAAAACCAAATGCTCTACCACCTTTAGTTACTTTTGTAACTCTCTGCACACCAACTAAACGATCTTTAAGATCTAATCCACTTGGTTTTACTAGCTCTGCGCTTTTGTATTTTTGATACATAATTTCTTAGAATTTAAGTCCTGCTTCTCTAGCTCCTTCAGCTAATGATTTTACTCTACCATGGTATAAATATCCACCTCTATCAAAAGAAATAGTTTCTACACCTGCTTTTAAAGCTTTCTCAGCTACAGACTTTCCTACTAAAGTAGCAACTTCTGTTTTCGTTCCTTTTGCAGCACTAATATCTTTATCTCTTGAAGATGCTGCACTGATAGTTTTACCAGTTACATCATCTACTATCTGAGCATAAATTTCTTTATTACTTCTAAAAACAGATAATCTTGGTCTAGCTTCTGTACCAGAAACTATTTTACGGACTCTGCTTTTAATTCTTAATCGTCTTTCGTTTTTTGTTAACGCCATAACTTATAAATTATTAAGCTGATTTACCTGCTTTTCTTCTAATTATTTCTCCTACAAACTTAATTCCTTTTCCTTTGTAAGGTTCAGGAATTCTAAAGCCTCTAATTTTTGCTGCTACTTGTCCAACAAGTTGCTTATCGTGAGACGTTAGTTTTACTATAGGGTTCTTACCTTTCTCTGAAACTGTTTCAACTTTTACTTCTGGAGCAACGTCTAAAACAATGTTATGAGAAAATCCTAATGCTAAATCTAGTTTTTGTCCTTGATTTGTAGCTCTATATCCAACACCAACTAATTCTAATTCTTTAGTCCAACCTTTACTTACACCTTGAATCATGTTATTGATTAATGCTCTGTAAAGTCCGTGTTTAGATTTTTCTTCTTTTTTATCTGAAGAACGCTCAACTATAACATTTCCATCTTCAACTTTTATTGATACCGCAGAAAACTCTTGAGTTAATTCTCCTAACTTTCCTTTTACTGTAACAATATTATCCTTAATATCAACTGTAATTCCTTCTGGAATTGCGACTGGATTATTACCTATTCTTGACATTTCTTATAGTCTTTAAATTAGTAAACGTAACATAATACTTCACCACCTACATTTTCTTGCTTGGCTTGTTTTCCTGTCATTACTCCGTGAGAAGTAGAAACAATGGCAATTCCAAGACCATTTAAAATTCTAGGTAGTTCGGTTGAACTAGCATACTTACGTAAACCTGGTTTACTGATTCTTTGAATCTTCTTAATTACAGGCTCTTTGGTTTCTTTATTGTACTTAAGGGCAATTTTAATTGTTCCTTGTACAGTAGAATCATCGAATTTGTAACTTAAAATATATCCTTGGTCGAATAATATTTTTGTGATTTCTTTTTTCAAATTAGATGCAGGTATCTCAACCACTCTGTGGTTAGCACGCACAGCATTTCTAATTCTTGTTAGATAATCCGCTATTGGATCTGTATACATATGTATTAATTTGCGGTTTTGGTTTTCAATCTTTAAATTGAACCTGAAACCAATTTATAATTATTTTTACCAGCTTGCTTTTCTTACACCTGGAATAAGACCGTTATTTGCCATTTCTCTGAATGTTACACGAGAAATACCAAATGTACGCATATACCCTTTTGGTCTACCTGTTAGTTTGCATCTGTTGTGCATACGTACAGGAGAAGCATTTTTTGGTAACTTTTGTAATGCTTCATAATCGCCAGCTTCTTTTAAAGCTTTACGTTTTTCTGCATATTTAGCTACAGTTTTTGCTCTTTTAACCTCACGGGCTTTCATTGATTCTTTAGCCATATCTTAGTTCTTTTGAAAAGGTAAACCTAGTTCTGTTAATAATGATTTTGCTTCCTTATCAGTAGCTGCCGAAGTTACAAAAGTTATATCCATTCCAGAAATTTTATTCACTTTATCAATGTCTATTTCTGGAAAAATAATTTGTTCTTCAATTCCAAGGTTATAATTACCTCTTCCGTCAAATCCAGTAGCTCTAATTCCTCCAAAATCTCTTACACGAGGTAAGGCTGAAGTTACTAAACGGTCTAAAAATTCGTACATTCTTTCTCCTCGTAACGTAACTTTTGCACCAATTGGCATCCCTTTACGTAATTTGAAAGATGCAACATCTTTTTTAGATATAGTTGCTATAGCTTTTTGTCCAGATATAGTTGTTAGTTCTTCTACTGCGTAGTCCACTAATTTTTTATCTGCAACGGCAGCTCCAACACCTTTAGATATTACTATCTTAGATAATTTTGGAACTTGCATAACATTCTTATATCCAAATTCTTCTGTAAGAGCAGCAATTACTTTGCCATTATACTCTTCTTTAAGTCTCGGTGAATATGCCATAACTATATTACTTCATTAGATTTTTTAGAAAATCTCACTTTCTTATCGCCTTCCATTTTATAACCCACTCTAGTAGTTTCCCCTTTAGCAGTTAATAATGATAAGTTAGATATTTGAATAGGAGCTTCTTTTTCTACGATTCCTCCTTGAGGGTTTTGTGCACTTGGCTTAGTATGTTTCTTCACCAAGTTAACACCCTCAACAATCGCTTTGTTCTTATCGGTTAATACTTTAAGTACTTTTCCTTCAGATCCTTTATGATCTCCAGTTATTACTCTTACAGTATCTCCAGATTTTATCTTAAGCTTTGTCATCTTATTAGTCATTAAAGCACTTCAGGTGCTAATGATACAATTTTCATGAATTGTTTATCACGAAGTTCTCTTGCAACAGGTCCGAAAACACGAGTTCCTCTCATCTCACCCGTTGGGTTCAATAAAACACAAGCGTTATCGTCGAATCTGATATAAGATCCGTCCGGACGTCTTACTTCTTTTACAGTACGTACAACAACTGCAGTAGATACAGCTCCTTTTTTAATGTTTCCATTAGGAGTTGCGTCTTTTACAGAAACAACGATTTTGTCTCCTACAGATGCGTATCTTCTTTTAGTACCACCTAGAACACGTATTGTTAATACTTCTTTTGCTCCAGTGTTATCTGCTACTTTTAATCTTGATTCTTGTTGTAACATAATTACTTCGCTCTTTCGATTATTTCAACTAGTCTCCAACATTTAGATTTACTCATAGGTCTTGTTTCCATGATCTTTACAGTATCTCCAATGTTACAATCGTTAGTTTCGTCGTGTGCAACGTATTTTTTCGTTTTCAACACGAACTTACCATACATAGGGTGTTTTACTTTTTTTACTTCGGCAACTACAATAGATTTCTCCATTTTGTTACTAGTAACAACTCCTACACGTTCTTTTCTTAAATTTCTTTTTTCCATCTTTCAGCAGAATTATTGTAATTCTCTTTTAGTTAATTCTGTCGCAATTCTTGCTACGTCACGTCTTACGTTACGTAATTGAATTGGATTTTCTAAAGGAGATATTGCATGTGCCATTTTCAGGTCTGAATAACTCTTTTTTGTCTCACCAAGTTTCTCTTGTAACTCAGCAGGAGATAATTCTTTAATTTCTGATTGTTTCATAACATCAAATAAATTATGCTTCGTAATCTCTAGCGATAACAAACTTAGTTTTTACTGGTAATTTTTGAGCGGCTAAACGCAATGCTTCTTTTGCAACGTCTAACGGTACTCCTCCTACTTCAAAAAGTAGTCTTCCAGGCTTCACAACGGCTGCCCAATATTCAACGGCACCTTTACCTTTACCCATACGTACTTCAAGAGGCTTTTTTGTGATAGGCTTATCTGGAAATATTTTAATCCAAAGTTGTCCTTCTCTCTTCATGTAACGTGTAGCGGCAATACGTGCTGCTTCTATTTGACGCGATGTTAAAAAATTCGAATCAAGCGATTTTATTCCAAAAGTTCCGTTTGAAAGTTGGTGCCCTCTTTGAGAGTTCCCTTTCATACGTCCCTTTTGCATCTTACGAAATTTTGTTCTTTTAGGCTGTAACATTTTTCTTTACTTTAAAAAATTACTTTCTACGACGAGATTTGTTAGCATTTGCTCCTCCTCGTGGTCCACCTTTTCCTTGCTTCTTAGACAATCCAACAAGCGGAGAAAGCTCTCTTTTACCATATACTTCACCTTTCATGATCCATACTTTAACACCTAATCTACCGTAAGTAGTATGTGCCTCAACTAAAGCATAATCAATATCGGCTCTGAATGTTGATAATGGAATACGTCCTTCTTTATAGTGCTCTGAACGAGCCATTTCTGCCCCGTTTAAACGACCACTAATCTGGATTTTAATTCCTTCAGCATTCATACGCATTGTAGCAGCGATAGCCATTTTAATTGCACGTCTGTAAGAGATTCTGTTCTCTATTTGACGAGCAATACTAGACCCTACTAAAAATGCATCAAGTTCTGGTCTTTTAATTTCAAATATGTTTATTTGAACTTCTTTACCAGTAATTTTCTTAAGTTCTTCTTTTAACTTGTCTACCTCTTGACCACCTTTTCCGATAATAATACCAGGTCTAGCAGTAGTGATAGTAACGGTTACAAGTTTAAGAGTTCTTTCGATAATTACTCTTGAAATACTAGCTTTAGATAGACGTGCATGAACGTATTTTCTGATCTTATCGTCTTCGGCAAGTTTATCACCATAATCGTTTCCTCCGTACCAGTTAGATTCCCATCCTCTGATAATTCCTAAGCGATTTCCGATTGGATTTGTTTTTTGTCCCATATCTCTATTAAGCTTGTATGTTATTGTTAGCTCCAACCACAATTGTTACGTGGTTAGAACGTTTTCTAATTCTGTGTGCACGACCTTGAGGAGCTGGACGTAATCTTTTTAACATAGATCCACCATCTACTCTAATCTCCTTAACTATTAATTCAGCATCTTCGATACTTGCGTCTTCGTTTTTAGATTGCCAGTTTGCAATTGCAGACAATAACAATTTCTCTAAACGATTTGAAGCTTCTTTTTGGCTAAATTTTAAAATATTAAGTGCCTTTTCTACCTTTTCACCTCTTACTAAATCGGCTACTAAGCGCATTTTTCTTGGTGACGTAGGACAGTTATTAAGCTTCGCAAAAGCAACTTGCTTTTTATCTTCCTTAATAGCGTCTGCCATTTGTTTTTTACGACTTCCCATAGCTTACTACTTTTTACCTTTGTTTTTAGCACCTGCATGACCTCTAAAAGATCTAGTTGGTGAAAATTCTCCTAATTTATGTCCTACCATGTTTTCAGTTACATATACAGGAACAAATTGACGTCCGTTATGTACTGCAATAGTTTGTCCAACGAAATCTGGAGTAATCATAGAGGCTCTAGACCAAGTCTTGATTACTGTTTTCTTTCCGCCCTCAACATTTTCTTGGACTCTCTTATCTAATTTATAATGAACGTAAGGTCCTTTTTTTAATGATCTTGCCATGTCTTATTTCTTTCTACGTTCTACAATATACTTATTACTCGCTTTTGTTTTAGAACGGGTTCTGAATCCTTTAGCAGGTAAACCTTTTCTTGAACGAGGATGTCCTCCAGAAGATTTTCCTTCACCACCTCCCATTGGGTGATCTACAGGGTTCATTACTACCGGTCTTGTACGAGGTCTTCTTCCTAACCATCTACTTCTACCTGCTTTACCAGATACTAGTAATTGATGATCTGAGTTAGACACAACACCTATTGTAGCCATACAGTTAACTAATACTAATCTAGTTTCTCCTGATGGAAGTTTAATTGTTGCAAATTTACCATCTCTTGCCATTAATTGAGCAAAAGCACCAGCACTACGCGCCATAACAGCACCTTGTCCCGGACGTAACTCTACACAAGAAATAATTGTTCCTAACGGAACTTGACTTAACGGCATACAATTTCCAATTTCTGGAGCTACACCTTCTTGCCCAGATACAACTGTTTGACCAACTTGTAATCCGTTTTGAGCAATGATATATGCTTTTTCTCCGTCTTGGTAATTTAATAATGCTATAAAAGCGGTTCTGTTTGGATCGTACTCGATTGATTTTACTTCGGCAGGAATTCCTGCTTTAGTTCTTTTAAAATCAATGATACGATACCTTCTTTTATGACCACCACCAATATAGCGCATGGTCATTTTTCCTTGACTGTTTCTACCACCTGATCTTTTGTTCGGAGCTAATAAACTTTTCTCCGGCTTATCAGTAGTAATGGCGTCAAATCCATTAACTACTCTAAATCGCTGACCTGGTGTGATCGGTTTTAATTTTCTTACTGACATTTTTGTCTAATTACATGTTACTGTATAAATCAATCACTTCACCTTCCGCCAGTTGTACAATTGCTTTTTTAACAGCATTTGTTTTACCATGTTGAATACCAGTTTTTGTAAACTTAGTACTTCTATCTGGACGGACATTTATTGTACGAACTTTTTCAACAGAAACACCATAAGCAGCTTCAACTGCTTTTTTAATTTCTACCTTGTTCGCCTTTGTATTAACCATAAAGCTAAAACAGTTGTTTAATTCACTGTTTGTAGTCGCTTTTTCTGTTATTATAGGTTTAATTAAGATACTCATCGCTTCTCTATTTACTTAAATTCGATTCAATTTCTTCTAAAGAACTCTCTAAAAGAACTACTTTATTTGCATTTAAAATCTTGTAAGTGCTTAATTCTGAACCTATTAACACTTCAGAGCTCTTTAAATTTCGTGATGACAAATATACATTATTATTTAATGCACCCAACACAAAAAGTGATTTTTTGTTTTCTAAGTCTAAAGCTTTCAATACACTAGTGAAATTTTTAGTCTTTGGTGTATCAAAATTAAAGTCTTCTAAAACAACAATTCCTTGTTCTGCTGCCTTAATTGTTAAGGCTGATTTACGTGCTAAACGCTTAAGGCTTTTGTTAAGTTTAAAACTGTAGTTTCTTGGTCTTGGTCCGAACATACGTCCACCCCCTTTAAAAACTCCAGACTTAATACTACCTGCTCTAGCCGTACCAGTTCCTTTTTGCTTCTTAATCTTACGTGTAGATCCAGAAATCTCAGCACGCTCTTTAGCTTTGTGAGTTCCTTGTCTTTGGTTTGCTAAATATTGTTTAACATCCAAATACACAGCATGATTGTTAGGCTCGATAGCGAAAACTGAATCAGAAAGGTCTACCTTTCTTCCAGTTTCTTTTCCATTTATATCTAAAACTGCTACTTTCATTACTTCTCAATGATTACATAAGCGTTTTTATGACCAGGAACACATCCTTTAACCACAAGTAGATTCTTTTCAGCAACTACTTTTAAAACTCTTAAATTTTCAACTTTTACTCTATCAGTTCCCATTCTTCCTGCCATCTTCATTCCTTTAAAAACTCTTGCAGGGTAAGAAGCTGCTCCAATAGAACCTGGTGCTCTTAAACGGTTGTGTTGACCGTGAGTTGCTTGTCCTACACCACCAAAACCGTGACGTTTAACAACCCCTTGAAAACCTTTACCTTTAGAAACTCCAGCAATATCTACGAATTCACCTTCTACAAAGTGCTCTACAGTGATTGCATCACCTAATTTGTACTCCTCATCAAAACCTTTAAATTCAACGATTTTGCGTTTTACAGAAGTTCCTGCTTTTTTAGCGTGACCTAGGTCAGCTTTAGTAGCACTTTTCTCTGTCGCGTCATCGAAACCAAGTTGAAGGGCTTTATAACCATCAACTTCTTCAGTTCTGACTTGGGTAACGATACATGGTCCAGCTTCAATTACTGTACATGGAATGTTTTTTCCATTTTCATCGAAGATGCTGGTCATACCGATTTTTTTTCCAATTAACCCAGACATAATTATTAATTTATTTATTAGTATTTATATATAAAAAAATTCAGGGTCAAAACACGTTCAACCCTGAATGTATTTTTACCGTTTTTCCCTCGCTCGCAGCTCAGGACATGTTTTTTTGAAACTTCTGTTTCTGTAAAACTTACTTGCGTAAGTGCTCTACTTATACTTTTATCTCAACTTCTACTCCACTTGGTAATTCAAGCTTCATTAAAGCGTCGATTGTTTTTGAAGAAGAACTATAGATATCAAGTAAACGCTTGTAAGAGCTTAATTGAAATTGTTCTCTAGACTTCTTGTTAACGTGAGGAGAACGTAATACAGTGAAAATTTTCTTGTGCGTTGGTAACGGAATTGGTCCTGTTACTACTGCACCTGTACTTTTTACAGTTTTTACAATCTTATCAGCAGACTTATCTACTAAGTTATGATCGTAAGATTTTAGTTTTATTCTGATTTTTTGACTCATATTCTTAGTTTTAAGCGTCTGTACCTTTAGCTGCTTTAATTACCTCTTCAGATATATTAGAAGGTGTTTCAGCATAATGTGAAAATTCCATAGTAGATGTAGCACGACCAGAAGATAATGTTCTTAATGTAGTTACATAACCAAACATTTCTGATAATGGCACAGTAGCTTTAACAGTTTTTGCACCTGCTCTGTCTCCCATGTCACTAACTTGACCTCTTCTTCTGTTTAAATCTCCAACAATGTCACCCATGTTTTCTTCAGGAGTAATTACCTCAAGTTTCATGATAGGCTCCATGATTACAGCTTTTGCTGCTTTTGCTGAATTTTTAAATCCTAATTTCGCTGCTAATTCGAATGATAATTGATCCGAATCCACATCGTGGTAAGAACCGTCTGTTAATGTTACTTTCATAGCATCAACTTCGTATCCTGCTAATGGACCATTTGCCATAGCCATTTTGAATCCTTTTTCAATTGAAGGGATAAATTCTTTAGGAACGTTACCACCTTTAATTTCAGAAACAAATTCTAAACCAACTTTACCTTCTTCTGCAGGCTCAAGTGTAAATACAATATCTGCGAATTTACCACGTCCACCAGATTGTTTCTTATAAACTTCTCTGTGTTCTGCACGTTGTGTAATAGCTTCTTTGTACTCTACTTGTGGCTGTCCTTGATTTACTTCAACCTTAAACTCACGTTTTAAACGGTCTACAATAATATCTAAGTGCAACTCACCCATTCCAGAAATAATAGTTTGTCCTGAAGCTTCGTCTGTTCTAGCTGTAAACGTAGGATCTTCTTCTGCTAATTTAGCTAAAGCCATACCTAATTTATCAACATCAGCCTTAGTTTTAGGCTCAACTGCGATACCAATTACTGGATCTGGAAAATCCATACTTTCTAATACAATTGGGTGTTTTTCATCACTCATTGTATCTCCAGTTTTAATATCTTTAAATCCAACTGCTGCTCCAATATCACCTGCTTCGATAAAATCGATAGCATTTTGCTTGTTAGAGTGCATTTGATAAATACGAGAAATACGTTCTTTTTTACCTGAACGGTTATTTAAGATGTAAGATCCTGCATCTAAACGCCCTGAATAAGCACGGAAGAATGCTAAACGTCCTACGAAAGGATCGGTAGCAATTTTAAATGCTAAAGCAGCAAACGGTTCGCTAACAGAAGGCTTACGTCTTTCTTCTTTATCTGTATCAGGGTTAGTTCCTATTACACTTTCTCTATCTAATGGAGAAGGTAAATAACGACATACAGCATCTAATAAGAATTGTACACCTTTATTTTTAAATGAAGAACCACAAATCATAGGAATGATAGCCATATCCATTACAGCAGCTCTAAGTGCAGCGTGCACTTCTTCTTCTGTAATAGAATCTTCATCTTCCATGAATTTTTCTAATAAGTTTTCATCGTAAGAAGCTACTTCTTCAATTAAAAGAGCACGGTATTTACGCGCTTCCTCTTTTAAATCTTCTGGAATGTCGATAACATCAAAAGTTGCCCCTTGAGTTTCATCATGCCATACAATAGCTCTGTTTTTCACTAAATCAACAATACCTTTAAAGTCACCTTCTTCACCAATGTTTAAAACGATTGGCACAGCATTAGACTTTAACATGTCTTTTACTTGTTGACATACCGCTAAGAAATTAGATCCTTGACGGTCCATTTTATTAACGAAACCAATACGTGGTACTTTATAGTTATCAGCAAGTCTCCAGTTAGTTTCAGATTGTGGCTCAACACCATCTACTGCACTAAATAAGAATACTAAACCATCTAATACACGTAAAGAACGGTTTACCTCTACTGTAAAGTCAACGTGACCCGGAGTATCGATAATATTAAAGTGATATCCATGAGTCTCTGGAGTTGGCTTAGCGTTCTCTAAAGGAAACTGCCATGTACAAGTTGTAGCTGCAGACGTAATAGTAATACCACGTTCTTGCTCTTGCTCCATCCAGTCCATTGTTGCAGCACCATCGTGTACTTCACCAATTTTATGAGATACTCCTGTATAATAAAGAATACGCTCTGTTGTTGTTGTTTTACCAGCATCAATATGAGCAGCAATTCCTATGTTTCTTGTATATTTTAAATCTCTTGCCATTTCTTAGAATCTAAAGTGTGAGAATGCTTTATTAGCTTCCGCCATTTTATGAGTATCTACTCTTTTCTTAACAGCCGCTCCTTCTTCTTTAGCCGCTGCTAAAATTTCTGAAGCTAAACGTTGTGCCATAGATTTTTCGTTTCTTTTACGTGAAAATGAAATTAACCATTTCATTGCCGTAGAAACTTTTCTGTCTGGACGAATTTGCATTGGAATTTGGAATGTTGCTCCACCTACTCTACGACTACGTACTTCTACGTGTGGCATAACATTAGATAAGGCATCTTTCCACAACTCTAAAGCTGTTTTTTCTTCGTCTGTTTTCTTTGAGTCTACGATATCAATTGCATCGTAAAACACTTTAAAAGCTACTGACTTCTTTCCGTCCCACATCATCATGTTAACAAAACGTGTTACTAACTGATCGTTAAATCGCGGATCTGGCAAAAGCGGTCTCTTTTTCGCTTGTCTTTTTCTCATGTCTTTTCTTTAAAAGATTTTAATTACTTCTTAGGGCGTTTTGCACCATACTTAGATCTACGTTGTGTTCTACCTGCAACACCTGCTGTGTCTAAGGCACCACGAACGATGTGATATCTAACTCCTGGTAAATCTTTTACCCTTCCACCTCTAACCAATACTATCGAGTGCTCTTGTAAATTGTGACCTTCACCAGGGATGTATGCATTCACTTCGTTACCGTTCGTTAATCTAACCCTTGCTACTTTACGCATTGCAGAGTTAGGTTTCTTAGGTGTAGTAGTGTAAACACGCGTACAAACCCCTCGTCTTTGAGGACACGAATCTAAAGCAGCCGATTTACTCTTCTTGGTTATTTTGGCTCTTCCTTTTCGTACTAATTGTGAAATTGTTGGCATATTTTTCTATAATATTTATAAAATACCTCTTCTTAGAGGGCTGCAAATGTAGGGATTTATTTTTATTTTTCAAACCCTAATCAATTAATTTTCAATCGGATTTCATTTTTATCTGTTCCAATACATTATTAGTTTAGTTTTTCCGTTAGATTTACAATTCTAAAAGCATACAACTTCGTGCGTAACACTTTCTTTCTTATTTGTTTATTTTTTGTCGCAACCGCTAATGTATTGTGCCAGAATCTTATTCTAAATATTGAAGCCAAAACAGAAACCGACAGCTTAACACTTGATTCTATTGGATACAAAAAACACCACAACGATTATATTTCTGCTCTAAACGCTATAGACACTTTAAGCGCCACCTTAAATAGAAATGGATTTTTTGCACATAACATAACACCGTTAACAAAAAATAACGACACCACTTACCACAGTGTAGTCCATTTAAATAAAAAATACACACACCTATATATAAGGTATAACACAAACGAAATCCAGGAAGACGTTTTAAAAAGTGAAAAATTAAACATTCAAGATCGTTACATCGTGCTTCCCATACACGAAACAGAACAAGCGCTTAAATCCTTAAATTCTAAATTAGCCAATCAAGGCCTCCCTTTCTCTACCTTAAAGTTAAATGACATAAAAATAGAACACGACAGCCTTAAAGCAGATTTAATTACTTCTACAAAAGAAACACCTCGAAACATAGACAACATTATAATTAAAGGTTACGAGAAATTTCCTGAAAAATATATTAAGCATTATGCCGACATAAAAAAAGGTGATCTTTTTAATATGAATGAAATCATCATAAAAACGAAACGGCTAAACAAACTCCCATTTGCCAATTTAATTAGGGACCCCGAAGTGCTCTTTACAAAAGATTCAACGACACTATATATATATGTAGAAAAACAGAAAAGTAATAATTTTGATGGGTATTTAGGTTTCACCACAAACGAAGACACCAACAAATTAGAATTTAGTGGTTACCTTAATATGTTACTCCGAAATAATTTAAATTTTGGCGAAGCTCTAAAAATCGTTTACCAAAGCGATGAAAACGATCAAAAAACATTTAATATAAATGTAGACGCACCATATATATTTAAATCGCCAATTGGAGCAAATATCGATTTAAACATTTTTAAAAAAGACTCAACCTTTACAACGGTGAACCAATCTTTAAAACTATACTATCAATTAAACACACAACATAAAATATATTTAGGTTATAATTCAACCAACTCTAACAACTTATTAAAAGAAAACATCCCAACAAACTTACAAGATTATAAAGCCAGTTTTGTACAGTCTAAATACAATTATATTAATTATAACGAAGACAATCTATTATTCCCAACAAAATCCTATGCCGATTTAACGTTTGGAATGGGTACCCGAACGTATTCTGAGACCAAAGAAAATCAAATTCAATTCGAGGCCCAATTTGCCCATATTTTCAATTTAAATGAAAGAAACAGCATTTATGCTAAAATTACAGCAAGCGGCATTTTATCTGACACCTATTTAGAAAATGAATTATTACGGTTTGGAGGTATCAATTCTATTCGCGGATTTGAAGAAAATAGTTTAACCGCAAACCTCTATGGTGTACTTAATTTAGAGTACAGATATCAACTAAGTTCGACGATTTTCGTACATTCCATTACAGATTTTTCCTACTTTGAAGATCCAATTTCTAGTCAAAAGGAAAAATTATTAGGATTAGGTGTTGGTTTTGCGATATTAACAAAGGCTGGCCTTTTAAAAATGAATTATGCTAATGGTAAAACCGAAAACCTCCCTTTTAGTATCAGTAATGCAAAAATACACTTAAGTATTACTTCATTTTTTTAAGACAATATTAATACTATATCGTTTGAAGAATGGCAATTACAAAAAAATTTAATGTTTAATTATTGGTAAGTTAACTTATTATTAGGATTTTTGCCGCAGACTAATTCAAATACATATTAAAATGAAATTAAAGTTTAGTGGAATACTAACGCTATTCCTAGTGTTTGTCGTGCAATTAACTTTCGCACAAGACAACAAAATTTCAGGGACAGTTTCCGATGAATCGGGCTTACCACTCCCTGGGGTAAACATTATTATTAAAGGTACCAGTACCGGTACACAAACAGATTTTGATGGAAATTATACACTTAATGCAAGTAAAGGTAGTACCCTATCTTTTTCTTTCATGGGTTATAAAACCATTGAAAAATTAGTAGGTAACGATATTACTATCGACGTAACTTTACTTGAAGATTTAGCAGAGCTAGACGAGGTATTAGTTGTTGGTTATGGTACATCTACATTACGTTCTTTTACAGGTTCTGCAAAACAAATTGAAGCAGAAGCTTTAGACCGTAAAACTGTATCTAACGTATCTCAAGCCTTAGCTGGGGAAGCTTCTGGTGTACGTGTAATTAACACTACTGGACAACCAGGTGAAGATGCTACTGTACGTATTAGAGGTTTTGGATCTGTAAATGGTAACAGAGACCCACTTTATGTATTAGATGGAGTTCCTTATTCTGGATCTATCAATGCTATTAACCCTACTGATATTGAATCTACTACAATCCTTAAAGATGCGGCTGCGACTGCAATTTACGGTTCTAGAGGTGCCAATGGTGTGATTGTGATTAACACCAGAAAAGGGGCTAGAAACAAAGATGAAATAGAATTAGATATTAGAACTGGACAAAACTTTAATGGTTTACCTCGTTATTCAACAATTTCTTCTCCAGAAGAATATATCGGAATTAGCTGGGAAGCTCTTAAAAACAGAGGAAATGCTATTAACGGTTCGGGAGGAGAAGCTTATGCTAACGAAAGATTATTTAGTAGTTCTGGTATTAACGCTGCTTACAACATGTGGAATGTTGACAACGGAGCAGAACTTATCGACCCTGCAACTGGACAAGTACGTGATGGTGTGACACGTAAATACAATCCAGAAAACTGGGAAGATTATGCTTTCCAAGCGTCTTTAAGAACTGAAGCTAACTTAAAAATTAGTGGTGGTACAGACAAAACAAGATACTTTACTTCTTTTGGTTACTTAAATGATAACGGATACTCTGTAAATTCAGATTATCTACGTTATTCTGTGCGTGCCAATATAGAGCATAAAGCTAAAGATTGGTTATCTGGAACCTTAAATATTGGATATACTAATTCTACTAGTAATAACGGTGGTCAAACATCTGACTCTGGTTCTATATTCTGGTTTGTAGATAACATTCCTTCTATTTACCCATTATATTTAAGAGATGCTAACGGTAACACCATGCCAGACCCTCATTACGGTGGTAATATTTACGATTACGGTGAAGGACGTGGATTTGGAGGTTTAACCAATGCCATTGCAGACGCGCACAACTCAATTTCTAGAAGTAAGATCCACAATTTAAATGGTAGTGCAAGTATTGATATTACATTCACTAAAGATTTAAAATTAATAAACAAGTTTGGTTGGAACTATTACAATAGTGACTATAACCAACAAGATGGACCATTTTATGGCCCAAGTGCAGGACAAAACGGTTCTATCTACAAAAACAGAACTGATATTTTTTCTTACAACCTATTAAATATGTTAACGTATACGAAAAAATTTGGTAGCCATAATATAGATGCACTTGCAGCACACGAAATTAACGATTGGAACAGACAATACTTATATGGTTCTAAAAACTATTTAACAGATCCAGGAAGTACAGATTGGAACGATGCTATTATTCAAACTCCAATGTCTTCTTACAACGAAGGGTACTCTTTAGAAAGTTTCTTTGGTCAGTTAAACTATAACTATAATCAAACGTATTTCTTAGCGGGTACAATTAGACGTGACGGATCTTCAAGATTTACAAACGGAAACAAATGGGGTACATTCTATTCATTTAGTGGTGCTTGGGCATTATCTAACGAAGACTTCATGAGAAACCAAAATGTGTTTAGTCACCTTAAATTAAAAGCGAGTTACGGTAAAATTGGTGATCAAGGTGGTGTAGGATTCTATCCTGGATTAGACATGTATTCGGTTGGTAACTTAGACGACAAACCAACATTAGTATTTGACACTAAAGGTAACCCAGATTTAACTTGGGAAACATCTAATCAATTCCAAACAGGTATTGAGTTTTCTTTAGGAAATTACTTAGATGCAGCTGTAGACTACTACATTAAAGATACAGAAAACTTAATTTTCGACAGACGTGTGGGTCCATCTTTAGGATATGCTATTATTAAAGTAAACGACGGATCTTTACGTAACTCTGGTCTTGAATTTGATCTTACTGCACACTTAGTTAAAACACAAGACTTCTACTTAGATTTAGGAATTAATGGTGAGATCGTTTCTAACGAATTAACAAGAATGCCTATTGACCCTGCTACAGGAGAACAAAAGAATTTAGATATTCAAGGCCGTTATGGTAGAGCCGTAGGACATTCTATTTACGACTTCTATATGCGTGAATGGGCTGGTGTAGATCCTGAAACTGGTCTTGGACAATGGAATCAGTATTTCTACGATGCCAATAACGACGGAATTGTAAACGACGGTGAAGGTATTTCCTCGTTAACAGATTACTTGGCACAATACCCAGATAGAGCTGGAAACATTTCTCAAACAACTACTACAACCTATGCAGATGCTACTCAAAAATTTGTTGACAAGAGTATCTTACCAGACGTTAGAGGAGCATTTAACTTAGCAACAGGTTATAAAGGTTTCCAACTTAATGTACAATTCTTATACGGATTAGGAGGTTATGCTTACGACGCTGTGTATGCAGGTTTAATGAGTAATGATCAAGCAGGTGGAAACAACTGGCATACAGACATTAGAGACAGATGGCAAAACCCAGGAGATATTACAGATGTTCCAAGACTTAGTAGTAATTATGATGCAAACGTATCGAGCACATCTACACGTTTCCTTACTAAAGCAGATTACTTAAGTTTAAACAACATCCGTTTAGCATATACAATCTCTCAAGATTATGTTGAGCGTATGGGAATGTCTCATTTTACAGTATCTTTATCTGGAGACAACTTAGGAATTTGGTCTAAAAGAGCTGGTTTTAACCCATCATCATCAGAAACAGGATTATCAGATACCTATACTTACTCTCCTTTAACTTCAGTAACTTTAGGTCTTAATATTCGATTCTAAAACACATTAAAACATGAAAAAATTTATATATATACTATTAGGATTAACACTAACAACTGTTGTAAGTTGTAGTGCTGATTTCTTAGAAAAAGATCCATCGGAGAATATGTCCGATGAAGAAATTGAGGAAATTGCTCCAGGTTACCCAGAATTATCTGAAGCCTTATTAAGAGGTATTTACGAGAACATGTATAAAACAGGTTCTGGTGGTACAGACTTAGATCACGATGATTTCGGTCAAAAAGGATACGATATTTATAGCGACCTTTTATCTGGAGATATGGTGCTTGGTGGACTAACTTATGGTTGGTACTCTAACGTATCTCAAATGCTTTCTCCTGTAGACTTTACAAATAACGATAACTACAAGCCTTGGAGATACTACTATAGAATTGTAAACGGAGCGAATTCTGTAATTGATGGATTTGGTGGGAATGATGCCGAATTAGAGCCTGTATCAGACGCTATTCATTCTTACTCTCAAGCGCGTGCAATGCGTGCTTACGCTTACTTTTATTTAGCACAATTATTTGCTGAATCTTACGATCCGTCTGAGTTAATTTTACCAATCTACACTTCTTTATCTCAACCAAATCAACCGTTAAGTTCTACTCAAGATGTGTACGATCTTATCGTTAAAGATTTAACCTATGCTATCGATGGTTTAGAAGGATTTAACAGAAGTTCTAAATCTTATGTAAACAAAACCGTTGCTCAAGCATTATTAGCATATACTTATGCTGCCATGGGAGAAAACGAAATGGCTAAACAATTAAGTCAAGATGCTATTTTAAGTTCTGGTGCTAATTTAGTTAGCAAAGAAGAAGCAACTGGTGGTTTTAACGATGTGAATACTAGCGGATGGATCTGGGGAACAGATATTACCTTAAATTCTGACCTTGATTTAGTATCTTGGTGGGGACAAGTAGATTTATTCACTTATAGCTATGCTTGGGCTGGAGATCCGAAAATTATCGGTGATGAGCTTTTAGCTGCTATTGACGATAATGACGTAAGAAAAGGACAATTCGTTAATGCCTATGGTGACGGTCAATATTACCCAATCAATAAATTTTACTCTCCAGACAGAGTAGTTGGTGGACAACGTAATATTACCACAGATTATTTATACATGCGTGTTGCAGAAATGTATTTATTAAACGCTGAAACGTCTGCTAAAACTGGAGACGATGCTACAGCTAGAGCAGCTTTAAAAGCCATTTTAGATTTACGTATGGACGATACCACTTATGTTGATGCTTTAAGTGGAGATGCGTTACTAGATGAAATCTTATTACAAACACGTATCGAGTTATGGGGAGAAGGAAAAAGTTATTTGTTAATGAAGCGTAACAACTCTGCAATTACTTTACCTAGTAACCATTTATCATTCCCAGGTTTAGTAATTCAATCTAATGATGATCGATTAACTTTTGATATTCCTCAATCAGAAATTCAAAACAACCCTAACATTAACTAATCTAAAACACTTAGATTTTTAATAAAGGTTACTTCATATTAAGCCCTGTGTAAAAAATTACACAGGGCTTTTTCTTTACCCCTTTTTTAGAATATTTAATAGCTATATCGCAAACTAACCAGATTTCAATCATATTCGACCACATTGCTACATTTTTACATTGATAAATTGATACATTGTTACATTAAACCATGATCAAGGTCCAAAAATTCTTCCAAAATCTAAGCTAATTGAATAAAAACAGAACACAAAAGAGAACTAGAAAATCATCAAAAAACCGCCTAAAAAAGCTCAATATAAATATTTAGAAATACTATGATTTTTATCATAAAATTTAAAAAATTAAGAAACTAGAAACTTTATAGTAAAAAAAAGTGACAAACACGTCAATTGCACCCATAACGGACTGAGAATTCCGCAACCAAAAGAACTACTACCCCTTGTAAAACTTACGGAATTAGAAAAAATACCTAATTATTTTCAACAACTAGAACTTTTTCAACAATTATTTGATTAATAATTAAAAAATAGCCCCAATCCCGAATTTTAAGTAAATTTTATTGTTTTATTAACTTAAAATTAAGAATTTGGCAGAAGACTAATTCAAATCAAATAAAAATGAAAACAAAGTTTAGTGGAATTCTAACGCTGTTTCTAGCGTTTTGTGTGCAATTGGCGTTCGCACAAGAAAAAACAATTTCAGGGACGGTTTCCGATGAATCGGGCTTGCCTTTACCTGGAGTTAACATTTTAGTTAAGGGTACTTCAAAAGGTGCTCAAACTAATTTTGACGGACA